>NZ_CP009528.1:4228464-4533209 GCF_000970025.1 Methanosarcina barkeri MS | reverse complement strand
TCCACCAAAAAACCAACATTATCTAGCTTAGTATAACTGAGATAAAAAGTTATGAATTCCAGAACCAATGAAGGTTGAATTTAAACCCTTTCTTTCGAATGGAAGAAGTTATGAAAATTATAATATTTTTACATAAAATTAAAGAATAAAAATTTTAAGATAAAATTAAAATTATGTAAATATACAGAGTTAAGAAACCTTTAAAAAAATAGTAAATTTAAAATTTTTTGAATTATAAAAGTGAGAAATAGATAAAAGAAATAGAAAAAGCTAGGAAATTAGAGAAATTAAAGAAAGTTAAGGAAATTAAAAAAAATAGAAAAAGCTAGGAAATTAAAAAAGGAAAGGAAGTTATAAAAATCAAGGAAAGGAAAAAAGTGAGAAGGTGAAAAATAAAGAAAGGAAATTAAAGAAAGTTAGGGAAGAAAAAAACAGAGAGAGAAAAGTAAAAACAGAGAGAAGACCCCTGCATTTCCACTGGAACATTTATATAACACCCAGACCCCATGGTTTCCATTAAAGAGATTAGAGATTCTAGGCAGCAAAATAAAATAGAGTTTTATTTTGTTTATCAGTAAAATAATGTTGTTTTGTTATAGAATTAATACTATATATATTTTATTATTAAAAAGGTTAGTTTGTTTTTAGAACAGTTCTTCTTAATATAAAAAAATTTAATTTTATATATTCATTAAATATATTCTTTTTATTGATAACCAATCTATCAGAAAAAGTATTCATTTTCAAAAAATTTATAAATCTAAACTAAATCTAAGCTATATGTTCTGAGAAATTTGCGTCTTCTAGATCTATGAAAACGTCTCCACTCGAAATATAGGTGTCTCCCTCTAAAGCAGATATTACAGACATTAATATGATTATGAGATTTTAACATACATTCCTTTTTTAGATCTTGGATACTTACTCTCCCTGTTGTTATGAAAATTACTTGGTAATTTGGCAGGTATATTCCATAAGTATTTTAAATAAAACTGGTTTTACTTTATCCACATGAATGAGCAGGGTCTTTCTGAGAAAGAGATATTTTCCTATCTGGAAGATGTAAAGTCAGAAGATACGGATTACTATAAGGTTTTAAGTTCAATGTGCACTCACCCGCACAGAGTCGCGGTTGAGGCTCACAGGCTATTTATTGAGGCTAACCTGGGCGATCTGGGACTTTTTGCAGGTGCTCACAGGCTGGAAAAAGAAGTTATCCAGATGCTGGGAGAACTTCTTCATGCTCAGTCTGTTGAAATTCCTTCAGGAGAGTCATGTGAGAGTTCGGTTTGCGGTTATCTTACAACAGGAGGCACGGAATCTAATATCCAGGCTATCAGGTGCATGAAAAACATCGTAACTAAGGACGGGAATAAGTCAGGTGAGATTCTCAATATAGTTGTTCCCGAGTCAGCTCACTTCTCATTTGATAAAGTCGCCAATATGATGGGAATTGAGGTTAAAAGAGCTCTTCTTGATTCTGAATTCAGGGTGAATATTGCATCTGTGAAAAGCCTGATAGACGCAAACACCATCGGACTCGTAGGGATAGCAGGAAATACGGAATTTGGACAGGTAGATCCGATTGAGGAACTTTCACAACTTGCTCTTGAAAATGAGCTTTTCCTTCATGTTGATGCAGCTTTCGGAGGGTTTGTGATTCCATTTCTTGAAAAGCCATATTCTTTCGATTTCAAAGTTCCAGGCGTTACTTCCATTGCAATAGATCCTCATAAGATGGGGCTTTCCACAATTCCCTCAGGTGCCCTATTATTCAGATCTCCTTCTTTTCTTGACTCCCTTAAGGTAAATACTCCATATCTTACAACAAAAGCTCAGTTTACTCTAACAGGTACCCGCAGTGGAGCTTCAGCCGCTGCCACTTATGCCGTTATGAAGTATCTTGGACGTGAAGGGTATAGAAAAAATGTACAGTACTGCATGCAGCTTACCACAAAACTGGTTAAAGAAGCTCGAAAAATCGGCTTTGAACCCCTGATCGAGCCTGTAATGAACGTGGTCGCCCTGAGAGTTCCGAACCCTGACTTTGTGCGGGAACAGCTTCTTAAGAAATTTGGTTGGAACGTCTCAATTACTCGCAATCCAAGATCTCTTCGCTTGGTCCTAATGCCTCACAACACGGCCCGCGATATAGAAGAATTCCTGCAAGATCTGAGAAAAGTAACAGCAGAACTTTAATTTACAGCAGAACTTAATTTACAGTAGAACTTTAATTTACAGTAGAACTTTAATTTACAGTAGAACTTTAATTTACAACAGAACTTTAATTTACAACAGAACTTTAATTTACAACAGAACTTTAATTTACAACAGAACTTTAATTTACAACAGAACTTTAATTTACAGTAGAACTTTAAATCTTACTTCTTTATTATTCACATAATTTCTTCGGTTTTTGCTTAATTGTTTATTTGCTATCACATATTAATCGTGCACTAATTACGTACAAACAGATATGTATAATTATCGCCAAATAATAAATGGGGTCAGTTACCTTTATAAAGAAAAATTTATAAGGCAACTTGATCAGGGGAACTTTAAAAGACAACTTTATGAGGGAAAGTTAATTAGAAGAGTTTATGAGCAGAGTTAAGGGAACTTACGAGCAGCTCCAGTGGGATTTATGAACATAACTACCTATAAATTTCTCCTCCCTATTAGCTGTGTTATTTATGATAGTCTGGACCTGATTTTAAGTTCAGATTTAGCTTTATCTGATTTAGCGTTAGCTCATATTATTCAACGAACTCATATTATTCAACTAGGAGTTACGCAGTTGGCTCCTAGCATATTGTTTTTTCCAAACTTTCAAATATTTGAATTAATTTAACGTGTATTGGGGATTCCTTAAGTATTCTGTCACTGCCACTCTTCTAATTTTCATAGCACTTTCAAACCAGGATATTCCACTTTTGATTCTTTGTAATTCCAGTCTAAGAAAAGCTCTTAATGAGAACATTATATGTGCTCTTTGTGATTCTTCCTTTCTTGCCTGACATTTTTCGACACCACAGAACTGTTTTATTCCCCTATGATATTCCTCAATTTTCCATGACTTCTTTGCCAAATCTTCACGTTTTGCTTCATCCATCTCTTGCACATCTGTAACCCAGTGTTGCGTGTCTCCATTTTTTGAAACTATCCTAAACACCTTTACAAATCCATATGCTTTGAGGTGAACCACACGTCCTTTTGGAGGAATATCTACTGTTTCAAGTGGCACATTTCCCTTGTTGTCAGGATTTACCAAACGATTATTTTTCAATCTTGTAAGGAAATGCCACTCTTTCTGTCTAATGGCTTTAAGGTTTTTCACACTTGCATACCATGTATCAAATAAAACGAATTTGGGATTAAAACCACGTTCTTCGGCCTTGTCAAGCATATCACGGAAATGGTCATTCTTTGTTTTGTCGTCTACATCGATGTTATAAATTCGAAAATCGATAGGTATAACGGTTGTACCGTCAGTCCAAACTAAGGTAACCAGGCCTATTCCCTTTACAGTACGATGATGTTTTCCACTCCACATACGACGAACAAAAGCAATTTCTTCTGCGTATGGTTTATCTAATGTTGAATCATCAACAATTAGGTATCCTCCCTTAAGCTTGACATAACTTTTTACTTCCTCCCATAGTGCTTCCGTGTCTGGAGGTTGCCTTTGAAGGCAACGAGTAAAAGCATCATGAGAAGGAGCATTAGCTATGTCTGGATAACATCTAGCAGCTTCAGTACAGCTAAAAACGTTAGAAGCCGCAATGAGAAAATTAATGTAGTCAATGTCGGTACACTTAGGTGGATTTATGTCCATAACTCCGTACGTTTTTAGAGAAACACTAAGCCATAAGTATATTTATAAAGATATCAAGTTTTCGGCATTTTAACTGCGTAAGTCCTATCAACGTTTAATCATCTGCTTAATATTATAAAAATGAAAATGGGGGTATTTATTTTATGAAATCGTCAGTGAAAATCGGAAGTGTTATGGGTATACCTATCAGGCTTCACATAACTTTTCTTCTCATATTACCTATATTTGCTTATGCGTTTGCGATCAGCCCGCAACCTTTTGGTTTTGAGGGAGTTGAGCCGTCTATCACAAGATACTCGCTTTCAGTCCTGACTGCCATCCTACTTTTTGCTTCGATACTTGTACATGAACTTGCACATTCATATCTGGCAATGCGTTACGGGGTCAAAATTGAGAACATCACTCTCTTCCTTTTTGGAGGAGTATCAGCTATGGAAAAGATACCCAGAGATCCCGGACAGGAAGCAAAAATGGCTTCTGCAGGACCCCTTACAAGCCTTTTAATAGGTTTAGTCTGCCTTTTAATATATGGAAATCTCATTTCCCCTAATCCTATGCTTTCTCAAAACCCGGTATACCTTGTTATCTGGATTCTTGGGATTATGAACCTTATACTCGGGATCTTCAACCTGCTGCCTGCTTTTCCAATGGACGGGGGTAGAGTACTTCGCTCTTTCTACGCGAGAAGAATGTCTTATGTGAAAGCTACGCAGAGTGCAGCAGCCGTGGGAAAATTTTTTGCCGTTCTCATGGCAATTTTCGGAATTCTCATAGGCAATCCCTGGTTCCCTTTGATCGCGCTCTTTATTTATGTTGGCGCGTCTGAAGAGGAGCGCTCTACTCGGGCCGAGGTAACTCTTGAAAATATTAGGGTCAGGGATATTATGACTAGAAATGTAGTTTCAGTAAATCCTTCCATGAGCGTGGACGACTTGGTTAAATTCATGTTTGAGAAGAAACATATGGGTTATCCTGTGATGGAAGGAGACAGCCTGAAAGGAATTGTGACGTTTTCGGACATCCAGCATATTCCTTCTATTGACCGCCCGGCGGCCAAGGTCTCGGATATTATGACCAGAGATATTATCTCGGTATCTCCAGATGCGCAAGCCAGTGATGTCCTGAAACTTGTATCATCTAAAAATATCGGAAGAGTTCTAGTTATTGATAACGGATCGATTGCAGGAATACTCTCAAGAACGGATCTTGTACGGACTCTGAAACTGAGGTCAGAGTAATTCTTAAACACTCTAGATTAGGGAGATTTCCGAGTAAGAAGATTCTTAAGCAGAATTTATCAAGAGGAAATTATCAAAAGAGGTTTTACAGGGAGTTAATCAAAAAAAACGTTTTCATCAAAAAATATTTTTATCAAAAGATATCTTTATCAAAAGACTTGTCAAGATAAGTTTTCATCAAAAGACGTTTTCATCAAAAGATATTTTTATCAAAAGACGTTTTCATCAAAAGACGTTTTCATCAAAAGACGTTTTCATCAAAAGATATTTTTATCAAAAGATCATACTCTATTAAATTTTTCAGAACTCATGTTTTTCCAAATTGTATTAGAATATATTAAATAAGTTTATATATAATTATATAATACAAATATTATAAATAAAGAGAATATAAATCTGAAGGCAAAAAACATAAATCTAAGGATAAAACCTGAAAACAACAAAATATGAATCTAAAGATAAAACCTGAAAGCAGCAAAATATAAATCTCTAGCAGATAATTACCACCAGTTAATTGTCTGCTTATAGCTAAGTTTTTTTATAGCTTGGTTATTTTATGTGAAGAATTTAATTACTCATGCGATTAACTGCAGTCCTTCAAGGGATATGCTTTCACGCATCATCTTAACGCGTCGCAGCAGAGAGATTAACAATGAGCAAACCTGAAATTACAGATTCTCAGGACAAGGACCCTGACTATAATTTTCATAGTACATCTCAGGAGTCAATGTATTCTATGGACAAACTTGTGACCGAATCCGCAGAAAACTCAACTTCTGTCGGAAAGGCTAAAATTTCTGGTTCTTCAATTAATATGCCACAAGAAGAAAAAACTTCTGTGACAGCATCCAAGATAGAACCTGACGAGCTTGAAACAAAGCTTGACATAAGTTCCGAAATTATTGCAGAATCTATTCCTGATTCGGCTTCCGAAGTTTCAATTCCTTCATCTTTTCAATTCTCTGATGCACATCAGGCTGAGTATCAGCCATCAAAAATTGTGCTTATAGGAACTGCCCATGTTTCTGAAAAGAGTGTTGCCGAGGTTAAGGCCGCTATAAGGGATCTAAAACCGGATATTGTGGCTGTCGAGCTTTGCAGGGGACGTTATGATTCCCTGAAGGGCAATGTGCAGGAAAAACAGGTCCCTATTAAGGACATTCTTTCTGAAGGTAAGGTTAACTATTACGTCATTCACTGGCTGCTTGCCTATGTGCAGAAAAAGATCGGTGAGGATATGGGTGTAAGACCCGGAGCCGAGATGCTTTCCGCAATGGAGGAAGCCGAGTCTATAGGAGCTAAAGTTGCCTTAATTGACCGTGATATCCAGGTGACTCTTCAGCGTTTCTGGGGAAAAATGAAGTTTCTGGAAAAAGTCAAGATGATCGGCTCCCTGTTAGGTGGACTAATAGGAATAGGAAAAGGAACCGAAATAGACATTGATAAAATTACGGAAACCGATGTTGTAACTGGTCTTGTAAATGAACTTAGAGATTTTGCCCCGACTGCAGCTGAGGTTCTCATTGATGAAAGGGACGCATATCTTGCAGGAAGTATCCTCAGGGTTGCGGCAGGTGGAAACAAAACTGTTGTCGTGGTAATTGGAGCCGGGCATAAGCCAGGAGTAACTAAGTACCTGAAGAACCCGAAAAGCATTCCTCCTCTGGATAGTCTTATGCAGATTCCAAAGAAACGTATAGGTCTTGGAAAGATTGTTGGCTTTGCTTTTGTTGCCGTTATAGTTGGATTCTTTTTATTACTGCTGCTTTCTGGCGTTCCACTTAAACTCCTGTTAATAGCCTTTGGATGGTGGTTTATTATTACAGGAACCCTCAGTGCAATCGGTACTTTACTTGCAGGTGGACATCCTTACTCAGTTCTGACTGCCTTTTCGGTTGCCTGGCTGACTACTCTGCACCCTCTTATTGCCGCAGGCTGGTTTGCTGGTCTCGTAGAAGCAAAACAGAGAAATCCTACTACCGCAGACTTAAAAGCCCTGGCAGGAGTAGAAACCTTCAGGGAAATGTTCAAAAATAAGTTCATGCGAGTCCTCCTTGTCGCAAGCTTTGCAAACATAGGAAGTATGACAGGGACCGTCGTTGCAGCTTATGTCATGCTGCATGTAACTGGCATTGATCCAAGAGATGTTCTACTTTCTGGGTTCAATGCACTTGGACTCTAAAGTCTTTGATATCTAAGTCTTTGATATCTAAGTCTTTGGTATCTAAAGTCTTTGATATTCCCTAATACGCTGGTGTTCTGGAACCCTGGTTCCTGAATATTCTTCTTTTTTCTGATATTCCTGGAATCTTTCTCTCCATACTTTTTGGAATCTTTCTCTCCATACTTTTTGGAATCTTTCTCTCCATACTTTTTGGAATCTTTCTCTCCATACTTTTTGGAATCTTTCTCTCCATACTTTTTGGAATCTTTTTCTTCGTATTTCCCTGGGGCCATTGGGTCTAGTACTCCTGATATTTATAAACATCTTTATAAAATTATATGTAATCAATTGGTGTTCTTGAGAGCACTAAAACAGATCGAATAACATTATTATGCTATTTATATAGAGAGCTGTCCAAAAAGCCATTTTACTCTTAATCGTTGGAAATTCTCAGAATTGTTTTTAAATTCTCAGAATTGTTTTCATGATCATGAGTTTGATTGATTATTCAAATAAAGGGCTCAAGAAGTAAATTTTAAGTTTTGGGATGAACTCGGTATTAAAAATTATCCAGAATAGTCAACCTTTTATTTTTCTTTATATTCTATCCGATATTATATGATTATCCTTACATAAGGGCTAAAAATGAGAATAAAAAAGAATAGAGAAGAAAGTAAAAAAGGAAAAGGTTTTAGAGTTCAGAAGAGTTCGTGAAGTTTAAACTGATATTTACCAAGCTTTCCGCCATAGTTTCCTGCTGATATTTTCTTAACGCCCGGAACAGTTACAGCGGCTTTAATTCCTGCTTTCATGGCAGCTTTTATGTTTTCTTCATCAAGCCCGTTAATAACAATTTCATAAACAGCATTGACATCTGCCGGGATTTCAGTGTTTTCAACCTTATCCTTTATGGAAGGGCAGAATCTCTCGTTAGCAGTAGCTTTCAGGAACTTGTATTTGTTTGCTCCGGATTTAGATCCGCTGGCTACAATGCCACCAGGGAAGGGGGTAATTGTACCTTCAAGTTCTGCAATTGCATCAACAGCAGCTTCGGCTGCGGTCAGGGCGGTCATCTGGGAGTCTCCGAAGATGAAGAAGTTTCCGCCTGCAATTCCAGCTATAGCTCCTATATTTTCTTCGGCCAGGAAGTCTCCTTCCATAATTGGCATCTTAAATACCTTGCGGCCTGCAATTTGGGTTTCGGATTCCATGCCGTCTGAGAAGAACTTGAGTTTAAAGCCTACATTAAACTGTTTTTCAGCTTCAGGAAGTCCATTAAAGACTGCAGTTGTAGGGGCTGTAAGTACACACTGTCCAATTCTTTCAAGGAGCTGCTCTTCCAGAGCTTCGTACTTGAAAGTGCAGATCTGGACATAAACTCCAGGTCTGCCATCAGGAGTCTCGCTGGGGCTTGCTAATTTCTCAATTCCGGCTTCAGCAGGACACATTATAACGGATGTTGCAAAGCCTGTAGCTTCAGTAGCTGCCACAAGGGCCCAGCGCTTGGTAGCAGCTGTTATGAGTACCCGTGCAATTTTGATCGGAAACGCTTCTGCATATGTATCTTCGATTTCTACTCCGTTGATTTCCATAAAAATCTCCCATTTGCTTAGTTATTGCTATCTTGAAACTAGTTCGCGAGTTGTCAGGTTTGGTTTCCCTGTTTTCTCGTCTTCTATAAGCTTTTATAACTTTTCAGATATCTTACAGATGACTGAGAATATAGTATTTACTCAAGGGTTACTCAAAGAATTTTGAAGTAGTGCTCAGAGTATTATCTAAAGCGTACTTAATGTATACTTAATGAGCTGATCCCAAAACTCAAAATTGCTTCTCTGAATCCTGTATTCCGAACAATCAATCAAGTTTCTGATCATGAAAACAATCCTGAAAATTCTTGATGATTAAGAACGAAATGACTTTTGGGATAGGCTCAATGTATACTTCAAGTGTACTCGTAGTATTAACCTGAAGTACACTTAGTGTATTGCTCAAAGTATACTTAAACTGTACTAAGAGTGTACTCAAGTATATTCAGAGTGTCACTTTACCTTAGATCTAGCCTCAGATACAGATTTAAAGTTTTATGTTACTTTTGTTTTCTTTTGCTTTATTAATGGAACTAATAATGTAATTATAATATTTATATCAAATATATAATTTTTCAGAGAAACGATGAAGAAACGAAAGTGAATTCAAAAATGAACAGTTTGAAAAAACAGTTTGAAAAAATAATTTACTTTAAAAATCCAAAAGCATTTCTCAATATTACTTCAACAATGTCAAAAAGTAAAAAGAACTAAATGTAAGAACAGATTAAAAGTAAAAACAAACGAAAGAATATATGAATGAAAGTAAGAACAGATTGAAAGTAAAAATAAGTAAAACGTAATAATAAATAAGGAAATGTAGATAAAAATAAAAACCGATTAACGATAGAAACCAATTGATTCTTTTATATTATCTTATCTTTTCTCAAAATAGTCCTTATTAGGATATCGCCAGTAGAAGTATCAAGAGTTACTGTACGTCCATAATTTTTGCCGGTATCCTCGGCTATAATTGGTATTTCAAACTTTTCCAGGGTGATTTTGGCACATTTTATATTTCTTTTCCCTATGTTCAGGTTCCGATTTTCAAACATATGTGCTCCCCCGACAAGTTTTGCTTCAAGCCTTTTTCTGGATGAGCCTTTTCTTAGTATCTCAGCTGCAAGGTACTCTATACCGGAATCAGTATATTTTAAAGGGTTGTCTTTTATTTTTTCATCACTTATACTCGGAAGCATCGTATGGACAAGCCCACCTATTCTCTCCTGCCTATCATAGAGTGTTATGCTTAAACATGAGCCCAATCCGAAGGTTTTAATTTTAATTGGACTCTTGGTCAATGCACAGGCTCCTATTCCCACTACAATTACGCCTGAGTTAGTCGTCTTGAAGAACCCTCCTGGTTTAGAAATTTCTCTGTTATGATAATTATTAAAAGTTTTTTAGGAGCTGCTTAGACATTGCTTAGGAACTATTTAAAATGATTTATACTTTCTTTAAAAAATTTGTTTAAAAAATGTTCAAAATTTATTTACAATTGTTGTATCCTGAAATTATTTTGCAGGTTCTTCGTATTCGCTTAAATTCCTCAGGTTCTTGACCTTTTCCATAAATGTCTTTTTATATTTCCTTTATGTACAGGCGCTCTCTTGTATTGTAAGGTCTAAAGAGACTTGATGCATTCCCAAGCAGTGTTTCGGACTTTCCTATTATAAAAAATCCTCCTTTTCCAAGAGCCTTGTAGAAATTAAGCTGTAATTGTTCCTGAATTCCTTTTTTAAAATATATCATTACATTTCGGCAGACAATAATATCAAAATGATCGATTCTCTGGTCTGAAATCAAATCGTGACGTTTAAATTGAGTTATATTCTTAAAATCGTCTATTACCTGGTAATTATCTCCCTGTTTCAAGAAATAACGTTCTTTTGTGCCTGAATCAAGATTTTTAAGTGAGTTTTCATTGTAAATACCTTTTTTGGCTTTTTCCAGACTTTGAGTATCAATATCCGTACCTATAATTTTTATTCTATACTTATTAAAGTCGTTTTTCAGGATCCTGTGTAGCAGGATAGCAAGGGAATAGGCCTCTTCCCCTGCTGCACAACCGGCACTCCAGATGCGAATTGATCGGATAAATAGCCCTGATCTGTTTTTAACAAGAGAAGGAATAACCTCTTTTTCGATTATTCTGAAGGTTTCGGGATTTCGGAAAAACTCACTGACATTTACAGTAAGAGCGTCAAGAAGAAATTCGTACTCTTGCGGATCTTCCTTTAAAAGTTTCAGATATGCTCCATAACTCTCAGAATTGGTGGCTCGAACGCGCACGTTAATTCTACGCCTGAAATGGGCTTCCTTATAATATTCACAGTTAAAGCCGGTGTTTCCACTAATATTTCTTTTTAACAGTTCAAAGCCCAGATCTTTTTCCAGATTTTGACATGTATTTATCTCTTTATTTGTTTTTTTATTTATTTCACTATCATTTGCCTTTCTAATTGGACCGTTACCCATTTCTTCACCGACAGTACTTTTATCCAGGCTTTTTTTATTTCCATTAAAGTTTCTTACTTATTTCAAATCAGGGAGTTGACATCGATAATTAAAATAACGTTTCCGTCGCCCAGAATTGTTGCTCCTGCAAATCCTCTGGTATTGCCAAGAAGCTTGCTTTTGAAGCTTTTTACTATTACTTCCTGTTTTCCAAGCAGTTCATCCACGACTATTCCAATATATTGCCCGTGTTTTTCAACCAGAACTACGAAAATATTGTTCTCGTCGTCATCATCAGGTAGCTGAAACTGCCTTCTCAATCTAAAAAGTGGAAGAATTTTATTGTCTATTAAAATGACTTCCCGTCCTTTAATATGCTTGATTTCCTGCGAGCTAAATTCAATGTTTTTCACTATGCTTGTGAAGGGAATTGCGTATTTTTCCTTTCCAACTCTTACCAGTATGGCCTGATAAACCGCAACGGTTAAAGGTAGTTTCAATTCGAAACTGGAACCCAGTCCAGGCTTTGATTCGACTTTTACGGATCCTCCAAGGCGCTCAACTCTGTTTTTTACAACATCCATTCCTATTCCTCTTCCGGAGATGTCGGTAACATTGTCAGAAGTACTGAGACCTGGAGTAAAGATCAGCTGCATTGCTTCCTCTTCCTGAAGCTGCTCCGCACTTTCTCTTGAAATAATTCCTTTCTTTAATGCAATTTTCCTGATTTCATTAGTGTCTATTCCAAATCCATCATCTTCTATTCTAATAAGGACAAAATTTTCCTGTCTTGAAGCTGTAATCAGTATAGCGCCATTCTCTTTTTTTCCAAGTTCTACACGCTTCTCCGGAATTTCGATTCCGTGATCTACTGCATTTCTTAACAGGTGCACTAGGGAATCCCCGATTTCTTCGAGAATAGTTCTATCGAGCTTGAGTTCTTTCCCTTTGATTATAAAATCGATTTTTTTGTTTTGTATGCGTGCAAGATCTCTAATCATTCTGGGATAGATGTAGGTGATATGATCCAGAGGTACCATTCTTGCCTCTATCACTTCGTCTTGCAGTTCTCTTGTTAGTTTATGAAAATCTGAGAGTGCAACCTCAAGCTCCTTGGATTTCAGGTTGCGTGTAAGCTCATTTATTCTACTTCGGTTAATTACGAGCTCGCCCACGAGATTCATCAATTTATCGAGCTGTTCGGTACTGATTCTTGGGTTCTGAACAATTTTCACTTTAGGACTCGATTTTGGATAAACTGGGGTTTTTTCTTCCTTCTCTGGTTGATAGATTTCTTTTGTCGTTTTTTTCTTTGCAGGTAGGAGTTTATTTTCGATTCTTTGAATGGAGACTTTTTCAGAAGAATCATTTACTTCCCTTAACGTTTTTATCACTTCGTAGACGTCAGGATAGAACTCGCATTTATTAGCTGTCACTTTTTTTCCTTTTTCGGGCTTATCTCCTTCACTTTCACAGATATTTTCTACAAGCCCTTCAAGGGTATCCACACATACCAGGAGAACATCAATCAAAGAAGAATTAAGTACAATTTGCCGCGTGCGCAGCCTGTCTATCAAACTTTCCATTTCATGCGTTAACTCTACAATTTGTTTGAACCCCATAGTTGCAGACATGCCTTTGAATGTATGAGCTGCACGAAATAACGTATTCATATGTTCCGTATTTTCAGGATTATTCTCAAGTACCAGTAGGGAATCGCTCAACTCTTTAATGTTTTTCTCTGACTCTGCCCTGAAAATGCCCATATATTTTGACATATCCATAATTTTCCCTGCCTTTCTGGAAGTTCATATTTTTAGATGGTTTCTCAACACAGAGTTCAATTTGGGATTGAGTTCTAGATTTAGTCTCGTATTCAATTCTGTTTTAATCCCTACATCTGTTTTAGTTCCAACATTTGTTTAGTCTCTGTTCTGTTTTAATTCCAATATTTATTTAGTCCCTATTTCTGTTTTAGTCCCAGCATTTGTTTAGTCTCTGTTCTGTTTTAATCCCAATACTTATTTAGTCCGTACTTCTGTTTTGGCTTTTACAGCTGCACAGATTTTTCTGCAAATTTCTTCTGCCATATCTGGCATGTTCTGACTAAGAATCCCTTCAGGCTTCTGGATTACATTCACTGCTCTGTATTCAAAGGCTGTAAGTGTAATTTCCTCAGCTCTTTTTCCAAGGGCTGAAATCATCACAACAGGATTCGGACACTCATTTATAATCCGAGCGAGAGTCTTAAGGCCGTCAAGAATAGGCATAACATTGTCTAGAAGAACGACATCATACACCAACTTTTTAATTTTCTCAAAACTGTCCTTTCCATTGAATACCGTTCCTACTACTCTGAGATTTGGGTCTTGACTGAGAATATCGGAAAGGAGTTTACGAATTAAAGCAGAATCGTCTCTATGAGTGCGCAGATAGTCATCTCAAGCACTTTCCTTTAAATATAATATTTATTTTATAATAGCTTTATCTAATAACTTTATCTAATAATTTCTATCTAATAATTTCTATCTAAGAATCTTAACAATAGAATCTTAACAATAGAATCTTAACAATAGTCTGATTTAACATAGCTTAATTTGTGTAGCTTCAGTTAAATTCAGTTTAATGTAGCTTCAGTTAAGTTAATTCAGGTTTAATGTAGCTTCAGTTGTTTGATTTTACATAGCTTCAGTTGTTTTTTCAATATAGCGTTAATTGCTTTATTTAATGCAGCCTCATTTAACGCAATTTTATGCAATAATAGCCTTATTTGCCATTATCTTTAAATAAGGTCTAATTAGGTTCAGCAATTTTTCTTGTTAATTGCTTTATTTAATGCAGCCTCATTTAACGCAATTTTATGCAATAATAGCCTTATTTGCCATTATCTTTAAATAAGGTCTAATTAGGTTCAGCAATTTTTCTTATTACATCGAGCATTCCATCAGGCTCAAAAGGCTTTACTATAAAGCCCATAGCTCCTATCTTCATTGATTCGGTTATGAGGGCCTGTTGACCAATGGAGGAGCACATTACTATTTTTGCCTCAGGATCCATAATAAGAAGTTTTTTCAATGCCTCTTTTCCATCCATATCTGGCATAATTATATCCATTAACACAATATCTGGCTTTACTTCAAAATAAATTTGAATTGCTTCTTCCCCATCATTAACTTCAGCAACAACTTCATGTCCGTGCATCAGAAGAATATCTTTAATAATCATCCGCATAAATTCGGCATCGTCCACGATCATAATTCTGGCCATGCATTTCCCTTCTTACGTTCTTGAACAAGCGACAATATCGGATGATATTTACACCTCTGTTTTTTGGAATGTTCTGATACTTTATTCCTGCCTTTGCCGAATCTAGCCTCTTATCCGAATATTCTCCACAAAGTCATGCTATGAATCAAAGGACCTAATTTAAAAATTATTTGAGGTTAACAAATGTAACCAACCTAGTTTATTTGTTAAGGCATATTTATCCTAATTGTGTAGAAAAATATATGCGAAACCTGCTATATTAAATTTTTTAATTATCTTTATAAAAATTAGAGATCAAAATTTATTTAAATACTCTGGTTAATTGACACGTTAACAAACTATTTACAGAAATTACCGGCTCTTTCTCAATCTTCAGCCGAGTTCCAGTTTTGATCTTCAAATTTAAATAAAACATTAATTATATTATTTCCTATATATAAAATGTTTCTCTGTTTGTTTTAAATTCAATCTGGTACTAATTTCAATTTTTTTTTCCTGAACACTGACATCTAAAATGATACCTAAATTTAAATAAAATATTTTTATTTCTTTTTGTATATTGAATATATGTATCTAAATTTTGCAAATAAATTTATATTTTCCCGAACTTCATATATTACTGTAAATTGAAAGATAACCTTGGAACAATTTGCAGGTATCAAGTATACCTGTTGAAGATAGAGTAATATTTTCATAACTTTCTGTCCCTAGGTTTAGGGAGGACTAAGGTATACATGCTGAAGATATAAGGAAATATTTCATTTCATATTTTCTTGTTTCAGACCTTATTAGAAGATTATTATTCACTATAAAATTCAATTCATTAGAAAATTCATTACTCAGCGTTTCTTTGACAAAATCTCACTTACAAAATCTTGTTTACAAAAAATCTCGCTTACAAAAAGTCCAGCTTACAAAATCTTATTTACAAAAAGTCCAGTTTACAAAATCTTATTTACAAAAAGTCCAGCTTACAAAATCTTCAAGCAACCACCTTAGGAGTAGATTTGAGTGCCTGAAATCCTTATTGTTGAAGATAATTTACTTAATCTGACCGTTGAAGCAGACTTACTCAAGTCCTTTGGACATGAGCCAAAAAAGGCGAAAAATGGTTTTGAAGCTCTCGAAATTCTCAATGAAGCAAAAATTGACCTGATATTGCTTGATATGGAGCTTCCGAAAATGCACGGCCTTGAATTGCTTCAAAAAATCAAACTTAACCCTGAAACTCGGAGTATAAAGGTAGTTGCAGTCACAGGTTACTCTGATCCTGAATGTAAAGAAAAGTTCCTTAAAGCCGGATGCTATGCTGTTCTTGCCAAACCTATAAACTTTGGCGACTTTGGCTCACAGGTCGAGTATTTTCTTACAATAACTGACTCTTGAAGATATAATGTATATGCGAAAATAAAAAGACAGTCGTAATACATATGCGGAAAATAAAGAGACAGTCGCAGTATAATATACGAAAATACAAAAGCGTTTGCCTAAAGGGCAGACTCGGTAGAGGTCTAGTGAGATATTGAGTGAAACCGGATTAAACTCACAGTACTTAATTTTGTATTACATTCTCTTTTTTAATAAATCAAAAAATTTATCAACTCTTAAATAGTCTGTATTGAATAACTGGTTGGGAAGATTAGGCAGTCTTCATAGAAGCATTTCCGCATGTTCACTTCACTTGGCGGTTACGACTGATAGGTTAACAGTCTATGTAAACTGGATATGTATAGTGGTGGAGAAGCTGAGGCAAGGGTGAGGAAAATGTATAAAAACACAAAAATAGGGCATCTAGTGGTAGGCTTTGCTCTTCTTCTTGTTTTGATTTTTTTTGTTGGGTACACAAGCTATCAAGGTATGAACGATATTGAAAAAAAGAGCCGAGCCATTCAAAACATGACCTCCATCGTGGATAACATGCAAGGGGCTCTGCAAGCCCAGGAAAGTTATGTTATTTATGGCGACCCGGTTTATAAGAACGAGACTTATAACCATCTTGCTCTTGTGCCCTCCCAGGCAGCTATCTCTAAAGAAATATATCTTGGCTACCTTGATCCTGTAAACCAAGATCATATGGACTCTATCCTGAAAACGTCCGACGAATTTGATGAAACTTTTAACAGCTACGTTAAAGCAGAAGACGAAGAGGTGGCCCTTAGAGCCGACATCGTCTCAAACGGTGATCTTATTTTGCAAAAAGCAGATGAGATTTATCAAGATCAGATGCTTCAATATCACCAATATGCAGGAAATGGTTCTTCAGGTGAAGTTCTCCAGCAAAAGTTATCCAATGCTCAGGAAGCCCAGAAAATCAGCATACTTGCAATGGAAGCTCAAAACGAATACCAGAATTATATAATTACTCCCGAAAATCAATATGCGGAAAATTTCAGCCAACGAACGGAAAATATAACTGAAGTTACTACTAATCTGAAAACGCAGACGGGGGCAACTGAAAATCTTGAACGTGGAAATATAATAATTACTAGAGCTCGACAGATCCAGAATGATTTTAATCGCCTGAAAATTCTTAAAGAGGAAAAGGCGGTTGAAGTAAAAAAAATGGAAAACATAGCCGCACAGGTTAAAAAAGATGCTGAAGCTGCCAGTAACGATCAGAAAGAGAAACTTAACACCCTGATAATAGATTCTATAAATAAGATCTTTCTCGTTACTTTTCTTTCAATACTTGTCGGGGTTTTACTTGTTTTTGTTATTCTTAATGTTTATAGAAAACCCATATATGAATTACTTAAAGCCGCAGACAGAATCTCTGGAGGGGATCTGAGTGTTGAGATTAAAGGAAACTCGAGAAGTGAAATCTCTCAACTCTCACAAGCTTTTAAATCGATGGTTGAAAACCTTCGTAGCCTGATAAAAGGAATTCAGGAAATTTCGGTTCACCTTTCTACACTTTCAGAAGAAATGTCTGCTTCTTCTGAGGAAGTGGCTTCAGCTTCAAGGAAAATTTCTGACACTGCAACTGAAATCTCAGATGGGACCGAAGTGCAGAGTACAAAAATAGTGGATATAACTCGTGCAATGCAGGACATGACACACAATATCCAGGAAATTGCGGAGAATACCCAGAAAGTTTCTAAAAATACTAATCTTGTCAATAACACTATCAATGACATTGGAAATGCCTCAAGAGAACTCTTGGTAAAAATGGACCATATTTGCTTCTCTGTTGATGAAACTAAGGAAGTGATAACGGAGCTTGACTCCAAGTCTCAACAAATCAATGAAATTGTAACTCTTATTACCAGGATTGCCGACCAGACAAATATGCTTGCGCTGAATGCTGCAATTGAGGCTGCCCGGGCTGGTGAGCACGGCAGGGGTTTTTCTGTTGTAGCCGATGAGGTCCGAAAACTTGCCGACGAATCCGGCCGTGCTGCTAATAACATTTCTAGTCTAATTGATGAAATAAGAGGCAGTATCAGTGAAACCGTGGAAAGTATAGAGGCCAGTAAAAAAGATGTGCAGGCTGGTTCGCTATCTGTTAATAACGCAGTTGAAATGGTTTCAGGGATTGTAACTACAATCAATGAAATTACAAATATGGTAGAAGATGTTGCAGCTGCTACAGAAGAGCAGTCCGCATCCATTGAAGAAATCACTTCCACTCTGGAGGATATTTCCTCAATTTCGGAGCAGTCCGCTGCAGGAACCCAGGAAACTGCTGCAGCTCTCGAAGAGCAGAGTGCTTCAATGTCAGAACTTGCCAACATGGCTAGTGACCTTTCCTTACTCGGGGAAAGAATGAAAAAAGCTACGGAAAAATTCAAACTTGGTAACTTAAAAGAAGGGTCAGAAAATAAGTCAAGTTAAAATTTCTGAGCTAGTTTGAGGAATTCAAATGTTTGAAGAAACATTAGATGAAGGTTCAGGATTTTCGGAAGAAAGTCTTCGCTTAGTGACCTTTGAGCTTTCAGGTGAAGAGTTCGGAGTAGATATTATGCAGGTCTCCGAAGTTATTCCGGTTCCGAGGATCACCCGAATTCCTCAGACTCCGGAATGCGTAAAAGGACTCATTAACCTGCGGGGAAAGATCCTCGTAGTGATAGACCTTAACAAGCGGCTTGATTTCAGATCAAAAGAGACTGACAGCCTGTCCAGAATTATCATAGTGGAGGTTAAAGATACAATTCTTGGAATGCTTGTAAATTCCGTAAAGGAGGTCATGAACCTGCCACTTTCCTCAATTCAGCCACCTCCTGAGATGATCAAATCGAAAATCAATGCGGAATACCTGGTAGGCGTTGGAAAAGTAGGGAACAGGCTTCTTATTCTACTAAATCTTGCAAGAGTACTCGGAGAAGAAGAAATTGAAGAGCTCAGTGGACTATCCTCTCCTGATGAGGATGTTTCAACTGAGTAAACTACCTCTACTAAATTTGAAAGTTAATGGGGAAGAAGTTGGAATGTGGGAATAATGGAGAAAATGTTTAAACTGAGTAAATGGCGTCCTCTCCAAAAAATGATATTTAAACTTGCTTAATTGTTTTCTCTTGAAATAGACTGCTTAAACTCGCCGGGCGACTTTCATATTCTTGCCTATGTTATCTTCATTCCAATAGCTAAAGAGTTGGCTGCCAGGCTCGATAACCCCTCTATTTCCACTGCAACAGTCCTTGCACTCGGAGCTGTTGCCTCGTTTAACCTTGTCTATCCTTCACCTGTAGTAATCTCGGCAGCAGAAGAATTATCGGCTAACGTGGACAGGCTTTTTATTCTGGGAATTCTTAACGCAGTTTCCACTTCCATTGCAAGTTACCTTTATTCCAAAAATCTGAATAAGTTTGGAACTGTCGATCTTTCGAACAGAGTAAAGGCAAAGATAGTTGAGGTTCAGGAAAGAGATTCAGGGATATATACAAGCCCTGCCGAAAGGTCCCGAAGGCTTGAGGCTTACTCTCCAATCTTTTTCCCTTTACTTCTTATTCTCTTTCAGACAGGCTTTGAACACGCTCATCCTGTACTCACCTTTCTGGGAAACCCGAATATTGCACTTCTTATAAGAGTCCTTCTCCATCTTTTCTGGAAGAAAGCTCGGATTTCTCTTACTGAAGGAATTGATTGAAATAGCTGTGAGACGAAGCGGGTTTGTCCTTCTTGACCTTTGCGGAGGAGGCTCTATCGGGGCAACTCTTGCTACGACCGGGGTAGGATAAGCTCTTGGCAGGTTTTTCTTGCAGTTGAGCCTTCCTCATATCCTTGTTCCTTTTCTCGTTGCCGCAGCCCTTCAAACCGTTCAGGGATCAAGGGTTGCGACCATGCTTATCGCACCTTCTTTTTTAATGCCCTTGTTTCCTTAACTTGGGTTTCCTACGGAAATCGTTATCCTTTCAATGGCTTCCAGGTACTTTTCTAATTTCCCATGTTAATGATCCTTTCTTCTGGATTTTCGGAGAGCTTGCAGAACTGGGACCATCTAAGGTCTTCGGGTCAAATACCTTTGGAAGCGCCTTGATGGGTATCGTAAGTTTCCTGCTGATCTCTGCTGTGTATATTTTCTTTTACTGATTTTTTTCTTTTACTGGGAGGTTTAAATTCTACTCTTCCATCATTCATCCCGCTTTTCTAATTTTGCCACAGTAAAACTATAACTTCATAATTTGGTATGTAGCAAACAATAAATACCAGTTTTTTATATTTCTCTATATGAATGAGCAAAGTTATCCTGAATTTACAGGCCTTGAACTCTCTCCGAGAAAGGTAGATTATCTCAAGTTCATTCTTGAAAAAGGAGGTACTGTAAAAACTACAGAGATCTCTTCAGGTCTGCAGGTAGACCCTTCAACCACAACCAAGACCTTAAATGAGCTTGCAAGTGCAGGCTACCTGAATCATGTTCCTTATAGGGGTGTGAATCTGACGGAACTGGGTAAGGCATATACGCAATTTCTTATTCGAAGGCACAGGATCCTCAGTCTTCTTCTAACCCATTACGGCCTTTCTTCGGAGGAAGCATGTAGTGAAGTTTCGCGTTTTGAGGCTTTCGTCTCAAGGGATGCTATAAATAAAATCTGCAGCTCAATGGGTCATCCAATGTTTGGAGTATGCGGAAAAATCAGCCATGAAAATGTCTGTATGAAGGAAATAGCTATTGAACATCTAACGAAATACTAAACAATAAGATATACAGTGTATTTTGTCTCATTAAGCGCTAATTAAAACGTTTTAAGTGTTATAGGGACGTTAATAGAACGCTAGTGTAATGCTAATTGAAGTATTAATGGTGCATAAAACTGCGAGTAAGCTTCAAAATACATTTGGGTTTACACCAAAAATATCTCGTGAATGACTCAAAATTTGGGTATATTCCAAATATAATCTTTAACATAATTTGGGTATATGCAGCTTTCTCCTCGATAGCGGTCTTATCTAATCAAAAACAAGTTCAGAAGTCAAGTAAAGTTCAGAAGTCAAGTAAAGTTCAGAAGTCAAGTAAAAGTGAAACGAAGAAAGCGAGATCTAATTATGAATCTGAAAATTCTACCTTTATTGGTGCTCTTGACTGTTGGCCTGAGCCTTTTTGCTAGTGGCTGTACAGGTCCAGGTGACTCCCAAACTAATGAGAGTACAGGACAGGAAGCTGAAGTAGCAGGATCTAATCAGCCTATAACCGTAGCTGTAAGTGTGCTTCCTCAGGCTGAGTTTGTAGAGAAAGTGGGGGGAGACAAAGTAAAAACTGTTGTCATAATCCCTCCTGGAGCAGACCCACACACCTATGAACCTTCTCCAAAAGAAATAGAAAATGTGAGTAAAGCCAGTATGTATGTTACAGTCGGCATCGATATGCCCTTTGAGGAAGTCTGGATTAACAGGTTCGAATCTATTAACAGTGGAACTCTTATTGTAAACTCTTCTAATGGAATCAAGCTCAGGGAACTTGCTGCTCACGATCATCACGATGGGGAGGGAGCAGAGGAACATGCAGGAGAATCTGAAGCTGACCATGAAGAAACTGAATTGGACCCCCATATATGGACATCTCCTTCAAATGCAAAAATAATGGTCGAGAACATTTATGAAGGACTTGCCAAAATAGATCCTGAAAACAAGACTTACTATGCTCAGAACAGAGATGCCTATCTTAAGGAGCTGAATGCTCTGGATGCAAGGATTCGCGAAAAGCTTGAGGGGAAAACGGAAAGAAACTTCATTGTTTATCATCCTGCCTGGGGCTATTTTGCGGTGGATTACAATCTCACTATGATTCCAGTTGAGATCGAAGGAAAAGAGCCGAGTGCTCAGGATCTGGCGGAGCTTGTAGATCTTGCAAAGGAAAAGAACGTTAAAATAATCTTTATCCAGCCCCAGACAAGTACGCAGAGTGCACAAGCCGTAGCTGAAGAGATAGGTGGTGAGGTTGTAGCTGTAGACCCGCTTGCAAAGGATTACATCGCAAATATGGATAACGTATCTGATATTTTTGCCAGAAACCTTGTATGAAGTCAGTAAAGTACGAAGTCAGTAAAGTACGAAGTCAGTAAAGTACGAAGTCAGTAAAGTACGAAGTCAGTAAAGTACGAAGTCAGTAAAGTACGAAGTCAGTAAGGTACAAAGTCAGTAAGGTACAAAGTCAGTAAGGTACGAAGTCAGTAAGGTACGAAGTCAGTAAGGTACGAAGTCAGTAAGGTACGAAGTCAGTAAGGTACAAAGTCAGTAAGGTACAAAGTCAGTAAGGTACAAAGTCAGTAAGGTACGAGGTCAGTAAAATTAGCATTTAAGTTCTGGTAAGGTCAACCACTCAAATTTCGTATCTAAATATCAAAAGATTGTAATCCGATAAATAAAAACGATGATAAAAAACGATGATAAAAAACGATATTCTGAAGGGAAGGAAATGGAGACGGTTATAGAACTGAAAGATGTCTGGGTTCGTTATGGAACTCAGACGATTCTTGAGGCAATCAATTTTGAGTTAAAAGAGCCTAATGGACTGCTTGGGATTATCGGACCTAATGGGGGAGGAAAGACCACATTTCTAAAAGTGCTCCTTGGACTTTTGAAACCTTATAAGGGCAGTGTAAAGCTCTTTGGGAAACCACCCGAAAAGAGCAGAGAGCTTGTAGGCTATGTTCCTCAATACAAAGGTTTCGATTTTGACTTTCCTATAAGTGTCTGGGAAGTAGTTCTCACAGGCAGGATGAGCCATACGGGTTTTCGGAAAAAGTATAGAGAAGAAGACAAAAAGGCTGCAGAAGAAGCCCTGAGGATGGTAGAAATGTTCCAGTACAAGGACCGTCAGATTGGGCAGCTTTCTGGTGGGCAGCGGCAGAGAGTCTTTATTGCGAGAGCTCTTGCCACAAACCCCAAACTTTTGCTTCTTGACGAACCAAATTCCGGGCTTGATCCGCATATGCAGGATGAACTCTACCGCCTGCTGAACAGGCTCAAGCAGGAGATGGCAGTCATCATGGTTACTCACGACCTCAGCGCGGTTTCTATTTATGTCGACAAAATAGCCTGCTTAAACCGTACTCTCCATTACCATAACTCCAGAGAAATCCCGGTTGAAGATCTTGAAGCTACCTACCAGTGTCCTGTTGAACTGATTGCTCATGGAATACCTCACAGGGTTTTGAGTAACCATGAGGAAAACTCCTGAAGATCAGGACCTGTTCGAAAAGGACTGACTCGAAAAACAGATGGAGAAATAAGAATGTTTAATTTTCTGCAATATACCTTTATCCAGAATGCTCTTGCAGCCGCAGTTCTTGCAAGTATAGCCTGCGGGATTATAGGAGTCTATGTTGTCGTCAAAAAAATAGTCTTCATAAGTGGGGGAATAGCTCATGCTTCCTTTGGAGGTGTTGGGCTGGGCTATTACCTCGGAATTAACCCTATGTTCGGAGTTCTTCCCTTCAGCTTGCTTTCGGCTCTTGTCATGGGAACAGTGAGCAAGAGGTCTAAAATCCCCGAAGACAGTGCTATAGGCATACTCTGGTCTCTTGGAATGGCGCTCGGAATAATTTTTGTCTATTTAACTCCTGGATATGCTCCTGATCTTATGACCTATCTATTTGGAAATATTCTAACAGTACCCCGCTCCGACCTTTACTTTATGTTAGCTCTTGATGTAGTAATAGTAGGTGCAGTTTACTTACTTTATAAGGAATTCCTTGCCCTTTGTTTTGATGAAGAATTCACAACCGTGCAGGGCCTTCCTACTGAGAAGCTTTACCTTTTCCTGCTCTGCATAATTGCTCTAACAATTGTGGTGCTTATTAAGGTCGTGGGTATTATCCTTGTAATTGCTCTTCTCACCATTCCTGCTTCCCTGAGCCGTAAATTCACCCATAACCTGAAGCGTATGATGCTGATTTCCATGGTCTTTGGAACTATAATCAGCGTTACAGGAATAGGTCTTTCATATGCTCTGGATGTCCCATCCGGTGCGACTATTATTCTCGTACTGAGCCTTGTATATGGGGTTGTGGCTTTCGGAATGGAAATGCTTGAGAATAGAAGAAGTTCAAGGGCTTAAAAATCCCTGAACTCCATTTTAAAGGTTTTAAATGGGTGTTTACAACTTATTCAAGACTGGTTCAGAATATTTTGAATAGCTATTCAGGACTTTTACAGTATTGGGGATAAATTATACTATAATTATATTTATTCAGTTTTATTAAGACATAATTTTATATATGGTGAGATGCTAGAGCCTAAATGTTTAATTGATTATATTTTACAGGATCCAGTACTAAACCTCTCAGGCTGGATTCATGGAGAGAAAAACGGATCTGAAGCATTAACCCATGTGCGTACAACCGCTTCGAGTGGGGAAGCGACGGAAACGCCGGTGATTAACACAATGGATTTATTTGGAGCCACCCTTTAGATAATCCAGTAAGTCTATCTGAAAGTTAATCAAAGCAACTGATTAAACCCGTTATATGAAACTGAAGCCACCAGGCTATTCACTAAAATTAATTTTTGCAATCAGGGTGATAAAATGGATCGTGATACAACCCGGGATCAAAATATAAAAGAAAATGAGACTTTTGATGGAGACTGCCTCGATCTTCCGGATATCCCCCTTCCGGAGACCGACAACGTTCTATACTCAATCCTGAACTCCTTAAACCAGAACATCGCAGATTTTCACACCTTTGTGAAGTTCAACCCCTATCTGTCTGAAGAACATCTTAATGTTGAATTGCTTAAAAGAAGCATGGGCATTCACAGGGACTTTGCAGCTCTTTTCCTGCACACCAAAGAAGAGCTGGTTTTTACTTATCCCGAATTTATAGAAAAAACAGAAAAATTGCTGTTTAAGGGAAATGTTGGTACCGACTGCATAAAATATACCCACAAATTATGCAGGGCAATAAGCGACTATAAAATAGCCCTGCACAGAGAAGGTTATTTGCCTGACCTGAGAAGACAGCTACCGCTAGTTGATCTATAATCATCCGGCAATTTACTTTTTTCTGTCAAATTCCTCTTTTTCATCAGGATTCAAAGCCAGGCTTCTACTTTTTTATATTTTAAGATTCTAATAATTCTATTAACTCTATTAATTCTAATAATTCTATTAATTCTATTAATTCTAATAATTTTATGAATTAAATATGCTTCTCAAACTCTATTTTTACTGAATGCAGAAAGGAAATTCCTTCTATTATATCTCAACTTCCTTTGTATTTTACGGTACTTCCAGAATTTTATATTTCGTTTTCAGTACATCCGTAGTTTTATATAACTACAAGCTCTCTGAATTGTCAGGCATCTGTAAAAAACGGTGTCTTTGAAAATCGGTATTTAAAAACGGTATTAAAAAACGGCATTTAAAAAACGGTATCTTAAAAACGGTTCTTAAAAAACGGTTCTTAAAAAACGGTTCTTAAAAAACGGTATCTTAAAAAACGGTTCTTAAAAAACGGTATCTTAAAAAACGGTATCTTAAAAAACGGTATCTTAAAAAACGGTATCTTAAAAAACGGTATCTTAAAAAACGGTATCTTAAAAAACGGTATCTTAAAAACAGATGCCTATATTATTCAGTATCTGAGTCTTTTTTATTTTCGTTATCCAACAAAGTTTCATAATTTTATTTCATTCATTTTGCAGAAATTAGTTAGTTCCTCAATGTTGCCTGCAACTATTTTGTTATATTCTGGATATGAATTTTCTGTGAATATTTTCAGAGCTTCTCGATATGCTTCTATTGCCTTCTTGCAGTTTAGTGCCTTTTCTTCCACTTCTGCCAGTGTACTGTATGCATTTCCGATATTGTTCTGGGTCATAGCATAGTCCATTGGAAACTCTTTTACAGTTGTGATTTTCAGGGCCTTTTGAAATGCTTCTATTGCCTTCTTGCAGTTTAGTGCCTTTTCTTCCACTTCTGCCAGTGTACTGTATGCATTTCCGATATTGTTCTGGGTCATAGCATAGTCCATTGGAAACTCTTTTACAGTTGTGATTTTCAGGGCCTTTTGAAATGCTTCTATTGCCTTCTTGTAGCTTAGTGCCTTTTCTTCTACTTCTGCCAGTGTACTGTGTGCATTTCCGATATTGTTCTGGGTCATAGCATATTTTATTGGAAACTGTTCCACAGTTCTGATTTTCAGAGCTTCTCGATATGCTTTGATCGCGACTTTCATGTAGCTTGCTTTCTGTAGTTTTACAGAGCCAATTTCATATGCTCGGTTTCCTATTTTGAATAATTCGTCTGGAGTTTCTGCAAAAATCGATAGCAATTCTTCAAAAACAGAAAGTCCAGAGTGATTTAATTCCACAATATCTTCAAGATAGGCTTCTTCTGCCCAGATTCTATCTATATCTTTTTCTTTTATTTTCGTAAACTCTTTTTCACATAATTTTTCGATAAGTTCTTCCCACTGATATTTTTCTTTCTTTATACCTTCGTTCTCAGAAACTTTCTGTATTTTATCAAGTTGAAAAATTTGGTCTTCGTTATAAACACCGCAGATGTAAAGCTTTTTGACAGCTTTTAAAACAGATTTTTCTTCAGAAGTACACTCTTTAAATCTTCTATCCATTTCAGCTAAAGGCATGAAAATTGAGCCTACAGTCTTATTGAATCTGATTTCATTCCAATGTCGATCAACATTTTCTGCTATTTCTTTTCCCTGCTGTTCCGAAATTTCGTTTACTTCAATAATTTGATCGAAAATCCCGGTTTCTAAATCTAGATTTTTGTCCAGCATCCTTTTCTTTGTTTTGTTGTATTCTACTTCGGAACGGCATGTTGCTATAAGGTTAATTTTGTTTTTCCGACAGACTTCAAACAAATATTCAAAATTTTGCTGTTCTACGAAACGATGTAAGTCATCGATAAACATCAATTTGGGTTTCCAGAATTTCATTTGCCTGGGCAAAATAAAAGATTCTATCTCTATATCGGTGGATCTTGGAATTATAAGATCATGCTTTTTTGATTTTATCAAAGATTCGTAAATCATTCTGGTTTTTCCAGCAAGAGGTGGACCTACTATCAGTACACTTTTTTCATTATCCAGGCAATTCCAAACCTTTTCGTCTTCAGGTCTTAAAAAATAATATTCGTTAAAAGGTCTGTTTCCCAGAACTTCTTCTTTCCCTATTGAAGTTGAATTTTTCCATGTGAGGTTAAATAGACTCCTTAGCTTTTTCTGTCTTTCCCGATAGTTTTTATAAAGTGTGTGTGAGGCACTTATCATTGCTAAGAGTAAAGGAACCAAGATTCCAAGTTTTGCTTCAACAGATAGATTTGAATAAATTGAGACTAATTGAGAACCAGAGTCAGTTATATTTTGTATCAGAAAACTCGAATTAGTCATTTTTAGAAACCTTCTCAGAAAAAACTGTTTTTAATATTATTCTTGATCTTATTTGTCATTTAAAACCTAAGAATTTTAAATATATCGATATATTCTTATTTTTTAATAAGTGGACAAAAGTCAGTATATCAAATATTCACAATATCAAAAAAGCAAAAAATGGATCAAAAGAGAAAAAGTAACATTAAAACCTAAAATTAAAAAGTAGAACTTCAGTTTTTACTGAAGTCCGAAGTGCTCTATGTTCCAGTCTGCAATAGCCTGGATTTTCTTTATTTCTTCCTCGCCGCCTTTCATGGTGAAGAGATGTTTGAACCTTTTCTGGGTCCTCAGGTATTCCTCGACTGGTCTGGGATTCTTAACTTTTCTTACCTGAGTAATTTCCCCATTTTCCATTTCATACATGGGCCAGAGGCAGGTTTCGACTGCAAGTTTGGCGATTTCCAGGGTCTTGGATGTATCAAAACCCCAGCCTGTTGGACAAGGAGCCTGGGCATGGATGTAAGTAGGTCCCACGATTTCAGTTGCCTTCTTGACCTTTCGTATCATGTCTCTTGGGAAACCTATGGAAGTCGTGGCTACATAAGGAGAGCCATGAGCTGCCATGATAGCAGGCATGTTCTTCTTAGGGCGCGGGTTTCCAAAGGAAACTTTTCCGGCTGGAGTGGTTGTAGTACTTGCATCAAAAGGTGTTCCACTGCTGCGCTGGACTCCAGTGTTCATATACGCTTCGTTGTCCATGCACACATAGGTGAAGTCGTGCCCTCTCTCGAATGCGCCCGAAAGGGCACCGAGGCCTATATCCATAGTAGAACCGTCTCCCCCGATTGATACAACCTTGATGTCATCCTTTTTGCCAAGGGCCTTCAAGGCAGCTTCTACACCTGAAGCCACTGCACCTGCGTTTTCAAAGAGAGAATGGATCCACGGGACCTGCCAGGAAGAATATGGGAAAGGTGTTGACATAACCTCAAGGCAGCCCGTCGGGTTAATTACAATTGTATTTGGGCCTGCGCCCATAAGTGTGAATTTTGCAGCAAAGGCATCACAGCAACCTGCACAGCCGCTGTGCCCGGACGTGATATATGTTTTCGGTGCAGTTTTACTCATAGCAATTCCTCCTTAAGGTCCAGGAATTGGCTTTCAACCGTTATTCCTGACTTTGCAACTTTCTTGGTTTCTTCTATGACCTTTGCAATACTTTCCACAGGAATGTCACGGCCTCCGTGCCCTACAGTATAGCCAATCACAGGTACACGGACTTTACTGTTGTAGAGGCAGGATTTGGTTTCTGTAAAGAGTGCTCCTTCGTTCGTCCCTATGGAAATATTCTTATCAAGTACGACAACTGCGTGGGCATTCTTAACAGCCTTGCAAATCTGTTCCTTCGGGAAAGGCCTGAAGGACCTGACCTTTAAGACGCCGATCTTTTCTCCTTTTGCTCTATACTTATCAACAACATCTTTGATAGTGCCGAGAATAGAGCCCATAGCCATGATAATTATTTCAGCATCATCAAGCATATAACCGTCAATAAGTCCTCCGTGGTATCTACCATATACTTCCTCAAATTCCTTTGCAACGGCTTCGATCTTTGGAAGGGCTTTCTGCATTGCCTGTTCGTGAAGATATCTGAACTCTTCATATGTGTCCGGAGATGCAAAGGCTCCGAAAGTCTTGGGGTCTTCAGGATCAAGAATATCTTTAGGCTGGAAAGGAGGAAGGAAATCGTCAGTTAGGTCCTGTTCAAGCAGGACAACAGGCTCATAAACATGAGACAGGATAAAGCCGTCCATGCAGACCATACCCGGAACCATGATCTCATTATCCTCTGCGATCTTGTAGAGCTGAGGCAGGGTATCACACGCTTCCTGAACATCCTCTACATAGAGCTGCATCCAGCCTGTATCTCTCTGTGCAATAGCATCTTGATGATCGTTCCATATGTTAATTGGAGCGCTAACTGCTCTATTTGCCACTGTCATTACAACAGGAAGCCTCATACCTGAAGTGTTAAAAAGTGCCTCATGCATGAGCAGAAGTCCCTGGGAAGTTGTGGCTGAATAGGTTCTTGCACCTACGGCTGATGCTCCTATTAAGGTAGAAATTGCCGAGAACTCGGCTTCCACATTAACATACTCACAGTTAGGGATTTCTCCGTCTGCCATAAACTGGGATAAATGTTCAACAATATGGGTCTGAGGAGTAATAGGATAGGCTGAAATTACATTTGGACGGCAGACTTTTGCGGAATGGGCTACAGCATAGGAACCTTCCACGACGACCATTTTTTTTCTATAAGCCGGGTCAATCATTATTTCTCCTCCAGAATCATTTCAATTGCATCTGCAGGACACTCATTTGCACAGATGCCGCAACCTTTGCAGTAGTCATAATCATATTCAAAAAAGCCGTCTTCTCTGGGTTTGACAGACATATCAGGGCAGACAATATGGCAGATTCCGCATTTGGTACATTTTTCGTAAATATAAACAGGGCGGAAGTTTCTCCAGCCGCCAGTTTTGTTTATAAGGGTAGAACCAGGTTTACAGACTCTGCAGCGTGAAATATTTAAACATTCTTCTTCTCCATTACTCACGCTTCTTCCCCCCTGATAAGATTGTAGGCCTTCTGAATTGCATTTGCATTCTTTTCTCCTACCTTTCCTGAAAAACGAGCCCTTATTGCATGCTGAATTGATTCAACATTGATTTCTCCGGTTGCACCCGCAAAAGCTCCGAGGAGAACAGTATTTACAATGGGAACACCTATAATGTCCATTGCTACCTTGGTAGCGTCCACGGTCATAACCCTAGCTTTTGTATTGAGTTTCAGGTTTTCCGGTTTTTCGGTGGTGTTAACAATAATTATTCCGTCATCCTTTACCCCGCTTGCGATGTCAACAGTTTCAAGCAGGGTTGCATCCTGGACAATAACATAATCTGGGTTGTAGACCTGACTTCGGAGCCTGATAGGATTATTGTTAATCCTTGTGAATGCCTGAACTGGGGCACCTCTACGCTCTACCCCAAAAGCGGGGAAGGCCTGGCTGAACTTTCCATCTTCAAAAGCTGCAACGGAAAGCATTTCAGCCGCGGTAACAGAACCCTGGCCTCCTCGACCGTGTATTCTGATTTCCTTCATCTGGATTCTCCTTTTTAATGAGATTTTATCTATTATTTTTCAAATGTTTTTCAAATTTTTCTGTATTCTTGCTGTTCTCGGCAGTCTGTTTGGCAAGTTTTAATAGCTGTCTGGCACACTGCTATTAATCGAATAATAAACGAATTAACCTGATGTTATCCAATTTATTTACTTCCTCAGATACAATCAGAATTTATTACTTGGTCAGGCACTACTCTAATATAATAAGTGTGACATGTACATCCATGTCAGGGATCCAAAAACCTGGATAGTAAATTGTTAACCTGGATCTGTCTCACATCACTATTATATTTAATATTGAAAGATTTATTTTCAATTCTGGATTCACACTGTTTTATGCCTGATAGTTCATGGATAATAGTGTAGAATGTTATTAGGTTTTCGGTGAATTGATATATATTCTTTATATATATTTCTAATCAATATTTATTCTTTTAAATGTATTATATTTGTTATTTTCAGGTTAACCTGTCGCCGATTCATGTTTTTATTGCATAATAACCGTAAACAAATATCTTTTAAAAAATGTGTAGTATTTTAATAATTCTCCCTATGGAAATCCTTTATTAATTCAATTATCGCCTTTCCATCTTTCAGATTATTAATCTTTTCCCTAATCTGCCGCGAGCCGCGCAACCCTTTTGTAAACCAGTGAGCATGCATTCTTAGATTTGTAGATGTGTGGAGGTCGTATTCTTCAAGTAAGGCGATATAATTCTCAAAGTCCTCCAATTGCCTAACTTGCCTGTCAAATTCCAGCTTTTCCCCGGTTTCCAGGTAATGCCTTATCCTTTTGAAGATAAAGGGATTTCCCATTGCTGCGCGTCCGATCATAAGTCCGTCACAGCCTGTAAAATCAAGGGCAACTTCGGCAGACTCCTCATCCCTTATATCACCGTTTGCAATTACTGGAATGGAAAGTTCCTGTTTAATGGCTCTTATTGCTGTGAGGTCTGAACTTCCGGAGTACATTTGCTCTGCCCTTCTGCCATGTACAGTCAGGGCAGAAGCCCCAGCCTCTTCTACCAGGCGTGCAATCTCAAGGGTTCTTTCATCCCGTTTCAGAATGCGGATCTTTGCAGTCACAGGGGTCTTCAGCACATCGGTCAGCTCAGAGATAATTTCATATACGAGTTTCTTGGAACTGAGAAGAGCCGAGCCGCACCCTGTCCCAGTAATGCGCTGTGCAGGGCAGCCCATATTCACGTCGATTAGTTCAGGTCTGTACTCATCTTCAATTAAGAGCGCAGCTTCCCTCAGTTTTTCAGGTGAACTTCCTACAAGCTGAACTCCAAAAGGTCGGTCTTCAGGTGAAGATAATCCTTTGAGGAGCGATTTTCGGTTTTCGTTGAGCAGGGCATCTGCGCTGATCATCTCAGTATATGTAAGGTCAGCTCCATTCTGCCTGCAGAGTAGCCTGAAAGCCAGATTTGTCACATCTGCCATAGGCGCAAGAAGAAGGTTTCCAGGTGTTTCGATCTTCCCGATTTTTAATTTATTAAGTTTCATTTTTCCGAATGTTTTTTAATTTTTTCTCATTTTTTTTCATTATTTTCTTTTATTTATCTGTTTTGGGACTCTTTTTTAGATGTTACTGATCTTAAATAATTTTATAGAGACCTGATGCTCACGAGGTTGAAGGTCTAAATCTGCTAATCATCATTTATGAAAAACATTGTATATTTACGATTCAAAAGGGACACAGGTATTTTCTGTAAGTTGAAAATTCTCTCATACACTGAAGCCCAAAAACTCATGTAACTAGGAGTTTGAGAAATTTTCTGACAAAAATAGAATAATTATTTATAAACATAATCATTGCAATATATAATAATAAGAGAATAATAATAAGAGAAAAACACAAGCTAAAAACCTGAAGCTTCAAGCAATAAGAAACAGGATACCTGAACCAGTTAATTAAGAAAACTGATTTAGGGGGTTAAAAAGATAAGTTGAGGGTTATATAAACCTGATTCATGAGAAAATCAGTCTTACATATCCCAGATAAGGAATCCTGTACTGCGCAGTACCTATAATCCATTCATCTTTTACAGGCATATTATAACTTATCTGTCCTTCCTGGTCATAGTGACTGTTGGTTATAGCATTGTCTCCCTTAGTAATATAACCGGAATAAGGGGCAGGTGGACCGCCTTTCCACATCGGCTCTCCAGCTTCCACTCTATACATAGCCCTATGAATTATCGGAGTTACTCCTTCCTCTCCATACTGGCGATAAAGAATCACATTTCCATAATTTCCAAAAGACTTATAGCCTGTATTTTTTCCTTCTTCGTACGTTGTAATATTTGATTTATCGATGCTTTTGATGAAGATAATATCTCCTATTTGCATATGCGGTTCCATACTCCCCGACTCCACCGCAACCATAGGAGTCCAGAGTCCGAATGCCAGCTTGGAAAGAATCATGAAAATGATCACGACAGCTACAACAGACAGCAAGTCTTTTCCAAGGGAAACCCAGGGGTTTTCCTGTTCCTGGGCTCTTTTTTCCTTATTAATTTCGCTCATGCTAAGCCTTTATTCTTTTGATTTTATCCTTATAGATGCTAGTGTCGCGTAAATCCTTAAGGATTGAATGATTCTGCGTAGTTGTAATCGATATTATACGACATCTTGCTGTTGACGTGACACTAGGGTGCTGTGTTATATTCCATCTGATTTTGTCCTACTCAAAATCCTATCTGGCTAAACTTAAATCTTATTTGGCTAAACTTATTATTACCCAGGGACTTAGTACGATTTTCAGAGTATAATACAGCTGCAAAAATATTTCAGCCCTACATTCTACTTTTCTGACTTATATAAGTTAGTCAAAAATTGGTTTATTGCGCTTTCTCAGTAGGTTACTGAAGACTTGTTTTTACTTTATATTAGTTTTCAATTGACTTTTTTTAGCCAATTTTTTCTATTGATTTATCTGTTTTTCAATGTTTTTTATTGCTTATTCTAAGACTTTTATTGTTTCTTAATAAACGATGAGCAGATTCACTTATTGTTTTTTAATAAACAATGAACAAATTCCCTCATTGTTTTCTAATAAACGATGAACAGATTCATCCTACCTTACATAGAAACCAATACTCATTCTACAATAGATAGGAATTAATAACTATAAGTACTCTATCGAGCGTACAAAAGTTTCATAAATTCTTCTTTATGGTAACAAATTAAGTACCAGCAATAAAATAACTTATGCAACTTATAATTTATTGTAACTTTGAGTGGCTGTCTTGATAGTGAAAATCAAAATGTTCAATTGGAAGTCTGCATGGTTTATTCTGTGACGGAGCCTAAATTTAGTACATTAGTTTAGTATCTTATTAGTTTTTATATTTTAAGAGGGCTTTTGCTCTGGTCTCTGCAAGTCTTGAGTGAAACCGATTATAGTGCCAGACCAGGTACGAAAGATTTGGAAGAGCTCAGGTAAGTTCGAAAGGTCAGGTTGCAATTATGGAAAGAAAGGATATTATAAGGGTTGTTATGGAAAAAGAGTATCAAATCAGCCCTGAAGCCGTGGAACTTATTTATTCCAGTGACTCTTCCGAAGACCTGCTTAAATATGTCCTTTTAACTGTAAATGACTCTGTTATTGTCATAGGTGTCGAAGACATAGATCTTGAAGGCTTTGCCGCTTTTTCAGCAGGTGAGTCGCCTTTAGATAAAATACATGCCTCTTCTACAGAGGAAAGGAAAATTCTTTCCGGGGCTTCAATGCTTTCTTCCAGATCAGGCAACCCATCTTCCAAACCTGATTCCTTTTTAGTGCCCGATCCTCTTTCAGAATCTGTTCTTTCCTCAGAGCCCGATGCTATTACTGCAGCTCCTGACCCAAGTATAAAATCATCTCAAGACTCTGTTCCTGATTCTTCAGTTCAGGATATGGTTCTGGATAAGGCTTATGAACCAGCTCCAGATACTCCAGATACTCCAGATACTCCAGATGCTTCAAATACTCCAGATACTCCAGATGCTTCAAATACTCCAGATGCTTCAAATATTCCAGATGCTTCAAATACTCCAGATACTCTGGATATACAATCAGAAAATATTTTATCTGACGAAACTTCGGCTTCCAATCTTGTTTCAGACTCCATTTCTTCGGTGAAGGCACCCCCTCAAACTTTCTCTTCTCGTTCCTCCCTGGATGTAAACAGGTCAGTCTCTTCTTTTTTCGGGCAGGATAACTCTCTTTCCTCATTTCCTTCAAATAGGAGTTTCAGGACAGAACCATCTTCTTCTGAGAGAGAGATATTTTTGGATTCCAGGGATGAGTACAAACATTACCCGGGCAAAAATCCTGTGACTGTAGTTTCGGATATAACAGGGCACTCCACCTGTGTCGGGGAATATATGCAATTTGTGCAGTATTTCAGGGATAGATACAGTAGGCTTTCGGAGATTATCCGGGGCAGAATCAACGCACGCCCTATCGAAAGCTTAAAAAGAAGAAACTTCCGCAGAGGAGGAGATGGAGGCTCTGAGGAAATCTCGATTATAGGTATGGTTTCGGATATCAGCAGCACAACTAACGGTCATAAAATCCTTTCTCTGGAGGACCCAACAGGTTCTTTTTCAGTCCTTATTCGTAACTCCGATAAAGAGCTTTTTGAACTTGCATCAAAAATTCTCCTGGATGAAGTCATAGGGGTAACTGGTTCGATAACCAATGATGGGAGCCTCATGCTGGCAACAAAGCTAATACAACCCGATGTCCCAAATAGTGTCCAGCGCAGAACCGGAACCCATGGGAAAGCTGTATTGATTTCGGATGTCCACGTGGGCAGCTCCCAGTTTATGGAAGATGCCTGGCTGGATTTCCTGGATTTTTTGAAAGGGGAATCGGATTCAGAGGATATGCGGGAACTTGCAGCCAGTGTTCGTTATCTTGTTGTCGCAGGAGATATTGTTGATGGGATAGGAATCTATCCTGACCAGGAATTAGAACTTGATATTCTGGATGTCTACGAACAGTACAGAAAAGCTGCAGAATATTTCCGGGAAATTCCCGAGCGTATTCGTGTAATCATAAGTCCTGGCAATCACGATGCTGTTCGCCAGGCAGAACCCCAACCCGCTCTGCCGGAAAGTATCCAGGCGTATTTTCCTGAGAGTATTGTTTTTGTTGGTAACCCTGCTTTTCTGGAACTTGATGGTGTCCGCCTTCTTATCTACCACGGCAGGTCGATTGACGATCTTGTGGCGACTGTTCCAGGAGTCTCGTATCAGGAACCTGCGGGGGCAGTCCTTGAGATGTTGAAACGCAGACATCTTGCTCCGACCTATGGGAGTAGAGTTTCCATATCCCCTGAGAAAAAAGACTATTTTATAATCGATCCTGTGCCCGATATCATTCATACAGGCCACGTCCATACCCTGGGAGTCCAACGCTATAAGAACGTCCTTCTGGTCAATTCCGGAACATGGCAGGGCCAAACAGAGTTCCAGAAGCGTGTAAATCTAGTACCTGTCCCTGCTAGGGTTCCGATTGTGGATCTCGAGAATTTTGACGTAAAGATTCTTGCTTTTGACTGAACTTTTATAAACTTTCACTGGATCACTTGCTTTTAACTGATCACTTAATTTTCACTGGATCCCCGGATTTTCACTGAATCCCTGAAGCCTTCTCCAAAATTATTTTCCGATCCTTATATATACCACAAAGATTTAATATGCGGAAAATGCCGCTGGAAGAAAACAAGGAAAATGCTGGGGAAAATTTTCCTGAAGCTCAGAACAAAAACAGGAAGGAAGATACTGCTTCGCTTCCTTTTGACATCCCTGATTTTAAAACTCTCCTGAAAAAGCAGGGTTATGCTCTAGCAGGCCGCCACTCAGCTGTTAAGACTTGTCTCTGGCTAAGGCATGCTATGAATGGTCAGGGCTTCTGCTATAAATCGAAATTTTACGGAGTTCAGTCTCACCGTTGCCTTCAGATGACTCCAACACTTATGTGCAACCAGCGCTGTCTTTTCTGCTGGCGTCCGACTGAGGTTCCTGTCCCGGCGCCTGAGGAATGGGATTCACCTGAGAAGATCGTGGAAGAAAGTATTGCCTGCCAGCGTAAGTTAATCACTGGTTTTGGGGGTTCTCCAAATGCACTTAAGGAACGATGGCTTGAGGGCAACGAGCCTAACAATGTTGCAATCTCTTTATCTGGAGAACCGACCTTTTATCCTTATCTCCCTGAACTTATCAAGGAGTACGAAAAAAGAGGTTTTACGACTTTTCTTGTCACAAACGGTACAGTTCCCGAGATGTTTGCAAAGGTTTCTCCTTCCCAGCTTTATATGAGTCTCGATGCTCCGGATCTTGAGACTTACCTGAAAGTCTGTCAGCCCAGGTCGCCTGCCCTCTGGGAAAAGATTAATGAATCTTTGTCCCTGATGAAGCAGAAAAAATCAAGGACAGTCATCCGAACCACCCTTGTGAAAGGTGAAAACCTGTTCAAACCTGAGGCTTATGCCAGGCTAATGGAAAAAGCCTCCCCTGATTTTGTGGAGATAAAAGCGTATATGCATCTGGGTTTCTCACGACTCAGGCTTGATCGCTCTGCAATGCCTACACATGAGGAGGTCCTCGAGTTCTCACAGGAACTTGCAAAACATCTTGGATATGAAGTCGCAGATGAATCTGAAATCAGCAGGGTAGTCCTGTTATCAAAGGACGGGAGAAAGTCTCCTGTCAATGGGAAAAAAATCTCCTGTTAAAGGGAAAAAATCCCCTGTTAAATGAAAAAATTTCTTGTTAAAGGGAAAAATCTCCTGTTAAAGGGAAAAGTTTCTTGTCAACAAGAAAAAAATCCCTGTTAACGGGAGAACCTTTCCTGTCAAAAAGTTTTCTGCCTTGATTAAATTCAAGTTTTTTATCTTTAGTACCAGTATATCAAATGTGAATACATAGAAAAACTTTTATGTATTCATAAATATATAATATATGTGTGGGGATAGAAACAAATATAAACTCAGGTTTCATTTAGGGGTATAATTCCAGCATGGATTTATCCAGTTTTATAGTTATACACAGTTTGAGTAAAATTATGTCTCACATCTAGTGATATCAACAGAGCACGAAACAGGAAAAGTTTACGCAGCAAAGGAGCTGGCTTTTTCCGGAATTTCTGAGTGTCTTTCCCGGATTTGAAGTGTCGGTTTTTCTGGCAGCGTACTCTTACTCTCAGTTTCTTGTGTTCAGATCGGTTTTTACATTCAGCTTTCGGTGAGATGGGACTCGCTGTGTAATTTGTCATTATCAAATCCTCTGTCACCCTTGTTAAACTAACCGAAAAGCTAAACGAACGATAAACTGGATGATAAAAATTACCAAGAAACCACATTTATAATAAAATTGAAATTCTTAAATGTGTTTTCAAATTCGATAGTTTCAAAAAGGCTAACCAATTCATTGAAAATTTCGACGCGCTTAATAGCTCAAGTTAATTCAGCAGTTTAAGCTAATTCCATAACTCAAATTTATTTAATAGTCCGGATTAATCTGCCTTAAATTTATCAATCTCAATCGAAAAGACAATCTCAAATTCAATCGAAAAGACAATCTCAAACTCAATAAAGAATTCACCTCAAATTTGCCAAAATACCAAAATTTTACTATTATCTTTACGGGGTACATTTAAAATGACTGAACAATCTGCACACGAAAAGTACGAATTTAAAAAGAAGCTTGAGAGCCTGAGGGATAAAAAGGGAAGGAGTACTGAACTGATTTCTCTTTATATCCCTGCTGACAAGCAGATTTTTGATGTTACAAACCAGTTGAAAGACGAGCATGGACAGGCTGCAAATATCAAGTCCAAACTTACCAGGACTAATGTCCAGGGGGCCATTGAATCTCTCCTTTCAAGGCTCAGATATCTTGACAAGGTTCCTGAAAACGGAATCGTTTATTTCACAGGAGCCATAGATATCGGGGCTAACAAGACGAACATGGAGAGCGAAGTAATTGTCCCTCCAGAACCAATTACTGTCTATAAATATCATTGCGACTCCTCTTTCTATCTTGAGCCTCTGGAGGATATGCTCAAGGATAAGGGCACTTTTGGACTTTTAGTGCTTGACCGCAGGGAAGCCACAGTAGGGCTTCTTGTCGGCAAGCGAATCGAGGCTTTCCGCAACCTTACCTCAACGGTTCCGGGTAAACAGAGGAAAGGTGGTCAGAGTTCTCATCGTTTCCAGCAGCTCAGGTTAATTGCTATCCATGAGTTCTATAAGAGGATAGGAGACGCCGCAGATGATATTTTCCTCGCTGTTGAACCTAAAGATCTTAAAGGTATCCTGATAGGAGGCCCTTCTCCTACGAAGGAAGAGTTCTACGCCGGGGAGTTTCTGCACCACGAGCTTATGAGAAAGATCCTTGGGCTCTTTGATACGGCTTACACTGATGAATCAGGGCTTTCGGAACTTGTGAATGCTGCCGCAGATAAGCTTCAGGATCTTGAGCTAATGGGGCAGAAGAACGCTGTCAGGGCCTTCTTCAAAGAACTTATTTCCGACTCGGGTAAAGTAGCCTATGGGGAAACCCAGGTACGAGCAAACCTTGAAATCAATGCAGTGGATGTGCTTCTGCTTTCCGAAGATCTGCGGGCAGAAAGGGTAACCACAAAGTGCAGTGTTTGCGGATATGAAAATAAGTGGACACGGCGCTGGAAACCCGGGGAATCTGCACCTACAGCCGGGAATTGTCCAAACTGTGGAGCTTCCCTTGAAGTCACGGATGTTACCGATATTGTTGACGAGCTCTCAGCCCTTGCTGACAGAAGCAATGCAAAGGTCGTTTTTGTGTCTACAGACTTTGATGAAGGCTCGCAACTTATGAATGCTTTCGGAGGCATTGCTGCAATTCTCAGGTACAGTACTGGAGTTTGATCTAGAGTCTGATCTCACTTTGACTCCTATCTTAATACTTTTTACCCAATACTTTTTTAATTAGACCGTCCTTAGATCACTGAATCTAAATTAGTAAATTAAAACTATTGAATTAAAATTAGTAAATTAAAACTATTGAATTAAAATTAGTAAATTAAAACTATTGAATTAAAATTAGTAAATTAAACTTAGTAAATTTAAGACCATCACATTGTTTTCGTAGTTTTTACAGGTGATTTATCTTGTTCCTGGAATTAAGAGCTCAGGCTACATCAATCTTAAAAGACGCTATCCAAAAGGCCGGACTTGAAATTGAAGATTCCGAACTTTATTTCGAAACCTCTTCTTATGCTGACCTCGCAAGCAGGGCCGCTTTCAGACTGGCAAGTCTGTACAAGCAAAACCCGAAAGAACTTGCAACCCGTATTGTTTCTGCAGTTGAGATTCCGGATGGTTCGTACATAGGAGAAGTAAGTGCTTCTGGCCCTTACATTAACTTCCATGCAAGCAGGCGCTATCTGGATAAGACGGTTACTACAGTCCTTGAAGAGAAAGAGAAATTTGGCTGTGGAGCCCCAAAGGACAAAATTTTACTTGAACACACCTCAGCAAACCCGAATGGTCCCCTGCATGTAGGTCACATCCGAAACTCTATTATCGGAGATACTCTTGCCCGCATTCTCAGACGAGCAGGATACGATGTGGAGGTACAGTATTATGTCAATGATATGGGCCGCCAGATTGCAGTAGTTTCCTGGGCATGCGAACGCTTTGAGCTTGACCTTTCCAGAAAATCCGACTCTGCCATTGCTGATGTGTATATCAAAGCCAATGTCGAGCTGGATAAAAACCCGGAGTATGTAAAGGAAATCGACGCTCTTATGGAAAAGGTAGAAGCCGGGGATGCCAGGACAATCGACAGTTTTAGCAAGGCAGTTTCTCTGGCGATTTCCGGGATAAAGGAAACCTTACTTCGTTTAAACGTTGTTCATGATAAATTTGTCAGTGAATCAACTTTTCTTAAATCCGGCACAGTACATGATATTGTTGAGCGGATCAAGGCGACCGGAAGGACAAAAATAGACAAAGGAGCTCTTGTGGTAGATCTTTCGGATTACGGGTTTAAAAAAACCCTTGTTATCCAGCGTTCAAACGGCACTTCTCTTTACACAACCAGAGATCTTGCTTACCATGAATGGAAAGCCGGTCAGGCAGATCGCATAATCGATATTTTCGGAGCTGACCACAAGCTGATTTCAGGCCAGCTCAGGGCTACGCTGAACTCAATCGGGGTCAAGGAACCTGAGGTAGTTATTTTCGAGTTTGTCTCCCTCCCTGAAGGTTCAATGAGTACCCGCCGCGGGCAGTTCATAAGTGCAGATGAGCTCTTTGACAGGGTTACGAAAGCTGCCCTTGAACAGGTCGAAACCCGCCGTCCTGATACATCTGAGGAGTTCAAGAAGCAGGTTGCGGAAATGGTAGGAATTGGTGCTGTAAGATACGATATAGTAAGAGTCTCCCCTGAAAAGTCTACGGTTTTCAACTGGAAAGAGGCTCTGGACTTTGAGAAGCAGGGCGCTCCTTATATTCAGTATTCCCATGCCCGTGCCTGCAGTATTCTCGAGAAAGCAAAAGAAGAAGCAGCCTGGACCCCCTCCGCAGAAGTCGATCCTTCTCTTCTTGTTGAAGATACTGAAATCGATCTTATCAAGAAGATGGCATCTTTTGATAGCACAATCGACCTTGCAGCGCGCGAACTCAAACCTCATGTGCTTGCAATCTACGCCCGCGAACTCGCAGATGCTTTTAACCAGTTCTACCGCTTTGTCCCTGTAATTGCTGCTGAGGACGAAAAAGTCAGGGCTTCAAGACTGGCTCTTGTGAACTGCGCAAGGATTGTGCTTGCAAACTCGCTTGACACGCTTGGAATTGCAGCTCCTGAATCTATGTAAATATTTTTTTTCTTTTCCCTTTTCCCTTTTCCCTTTTCCCTTTTTTCTTCTTTTTCTTTTCCCTTTTCCCTTTTTTCTTCTTTTTCTTTTCTTTTTTTCTCCTCGATCTTTCCTTTCTATTTTTTTCTTCAATTTTATTTTTGTTTTACTATTTATGTGGATATACGAGTTTGATACTTCCTGGGCACCTTCCAGGACGCTGGCTATTGAAAATTATTTCTCCAATCCTGTACAGAAGGCCTTGAGAAAAATATAAAATCTTTTGCAGCAAAAAAGGTAATTTACAACTACTGCTACAGGATATTATGACCACGATAAATGAAGCTTTTCGGATGTTCTTAAATGAACAGGAAGGCAACTTGAAACCGGATGCCTTCTTGGATCTTGAAGATGTGATCCTTCTTTACGAGGAATTCCTTGAATTTAGTGCAGAAGATTCTTTTTCTGAAGAAGACAGGGAACTTTATAATGCCCGGCCCGAACACGAGAACAAGAGTTACTGCGATATTTTCAGCCCTGAGCATCTCACTCCATCAGGAATTAAGGAATTCCTCGACGATTATGTAGTTGAGGTGGGAGGAGGCAAGAAGTTTATAGGTACAGCCGCGAAAGTCATTGAAAAATTCTTTGAATGGGCTAAGGGAAAAGGTTACATTGACGAGAAAGCTTTTGAAGTAAACAGCGAAGTTCTCAGGAAGTATAAGAAAAGGTACTGATGTAAGAAAAGGTACTGATGTTGTGTAACCAGAAAAATGTCGTATAAAATCAATCGCAATTATTCAGAATCGTTAAATTCTTGAGGATTGACGAGACAGTAAACAATGTATTGAAGAAACTTTTTCTGGAATAGAGGCCTGAAAAGTCTGTTTTCAGGTAGTTTATTTCCCCTTTTTTGCTTATTCTGTTAATCCTGTTAATTCTACTGATTTCATTTATTTCGTTTATTCATCAATATTTTAGAAGTTCTTTCTTCTGTAGAGAGGAGTAGGTCGGAAATTCTCAAAAGCAGGGCAAAATCTTGAAAAATTGGAAAAACAATTCTCTTCTAGAACTGCCATGAAGACGATAGATAAAGCTTTTCTGGAATTTTTAAAAGACAAAAGAGAGAGCTGTGCCCCAGGACTTATCGGGACTACGAAAATTTAATCTCTCTTTTTGAGGAATATCTCGATGTTTGTGCTTCTGATGACCTTTATGAAGAGGATCAGGAACTCTATAAAGAGAAGTATAAGAACGAGCATAAAGAATACTGCCAGATTTTTGACCTTGCGTATGTTGCGCCTTCAGATATTGAGTATTTTCTTGAGGATTATCTGATTAATGATTTTGGAGGGAGCGCGGCTTTCGTTGAAGCTTCGAGGCGTTTTTTCCGTAAATTCCTGCCCTGGGCTTATGAAAAAGACTACCTTGATCCAGAGCATTATAGTGAACTTGCTAAGGTTGTAGGGATATAAAGGAAAAGGGGAAAAGACTGCTTTTCAGGTTCAGAAATTTGGCAGTTTGCTTTGCGATTATGTGGATGTACAGCCGGCTGAAGCGATTCCTGAGTGGAAAAAGGGAGATTTTGAGTAAGGATTATCGAACCCGGAAAGTTATGGGTAGAGGATTATCTGAATCCTTACAGAGAAATCGGGTCTGTTATGGTTTCGGAAGAGGTGAGTTCGCTGGCAAAGGCAGGTTGGTACCTTAATTTCGGAATAGTAAAAGTCGGGGACTTCTGGCAGATAGTATATTTAGAGGGAGTTTCTTCCCGTTGTCCTTATTGAAAAGCTCAGCACTTTCTGGAATTATTTGATGTCTCTATGGATTTTTTAACGAAATCGAATATCAAAGAAAAGGGATGTAAGGTCGATAAAATGAAAACAACAGTTAGTAGGTCAATTCATGAAATTCTGGAGGAATTCCTGGCTTAACAGGAAGCCCGCCTTAGCTCCAAAACTTATTCGGGATATGAGGAGGCAATCTCTTTTTTCAGGAACTATCTCAATAACTTCGGGCATCAGCATTTGAATAGGGCTGAGACTGAAAGATATGAGGAACTTGAAGCTTCCGAAGGCAAGCAGTTCTGGGATATTTTTGGCCCTGAACACCTTCGCTCTTCGGAAATCTCTGATTTTCTTGCTGATTTCATGGTCAGAAAGGTTGTAGGCAGCAGAACCCTTATGGAAACAACAGGCAGGGTCATGTATAAACTGGTCAAATGGCTGTATGAAAAAGGTTACATGCCTGATAAAGGATATGAAGAAGCGTCTGAAAACGTAAAAGAGCTTAAAATAGACCTTCCGTTAGTTGGAGAAGTAACTGATCTGATCTATGATTATGTAGAGAGACATCCGGTTGAAACCCGGTATACCAGTGACCTTGACGCATATTTCGATATCGTAAAAATCGAACCTGGAAAACTCTGGCTCGAAGACTACCTGGAATCAGGAAAATGCATTGGTTCGGTTGTTATTTCTGAGGAAATCAGTTCAAAGTGCAAAGTTGGCTGGACGGTTTCTCTCTGGGTTGCAAAAACGGGAAAGGTCTGGAGGATTCTCGAAAGTGGGAATGTGCTGCCCCGATGAGGAGAAAATCCAGTTTTGTATTCTAACGGTCTATAAAGAGCCAATATGAGTTCTTTGTGGCAATTTTCTTGCCTTTTTTTCATTTTTATTTTTTCTTTCTTTCAGTCAAATGCTTGTAAACACTTTCAAAGAGAGCTTTTCGGAATATATTTCCGAAATCTCTGTCATCATTGATTTTTTGGGATACTTTGACTGCTATCAATTAGCAGTATAGTTTTACTTTCATTTTAAACTTCCTATAATTTAATCAACTGCTTAAAATGTAGTTGAGACTGCACATAACTTGAAAAATCTCTTTTTTAAAAGATTTCATCATGCTACATAATATTCTTTTTTACCAATGGTATCAAGCGACTGATTATTTGTAAACTGAATAGTCACAAGCTATAAAGTATAATTTATATTATTTGAGATTCAGAGGATAAACTATTAACAACCGCGAACTTGTGCAACAAAAGAGAGACACTCTTATCCAGATGACAGATGGATTTGCAGACAGCTACCTTGATGAAGACTATAAAATGTTGTGTCAAAAACTAATCAATAAAATGAGCCGGAAAAGGCAGGTACCTTTTCTTTCCGGAAGGCTGGATATTTGGGCTGCGGCGGTGGTTTATGCGCTTGGGCAGATCAATTTTCTTTTTGGCAGAAGTTTTGAGCCCTATGTAAGTGCTACTGATCTCTGTGATTTTTTTGGGACAAGCCAGAGTACAACCTCTCAGAAAGCAAAGAAAATCCGCGATATGTTCAAAATAAGACATTTTAATGAGGAGTTCTCTACAGAAAGGGTGCAAAATGAGAATCCTTTTAATGACTTCGTAATGGTCAATGGGCTCATTGTCCCTATTTCTACTTTTATGAAAATGTTGGAGAACAGAGAAGTAAAGTTGCGGAAAGAACTTGAACTGGAAGATGAAGATCTTGAAACTGAAGAAAAATGAGTTCAGATCTCATTTCCAATTTCGTCAACTATACTGAGAACCTTCATTATTTTTGTCCATTCTTTAAGGTATCAGTCTTACACTCTGGATTAATTATCAAATAGACTTCAACTAACCTTCTTTTCGCTATAGTTTGTTATAATATGTTATAATAAACTATAAGTAAATCTCTCTGTATAAAGTAAAACATGGCTGAGACAACAACCATTCAAGTGAAACAGAGCACTAAAGAAGCTCTTGAAAAAATGAAGATCTATAAGCGAGAAACTTACAACGAGGTACTTGAGCGGTTACTGGAAGAAGTCCAGGAACTAAATGAGGAAACAAAAAAAGAAATCGAACTTGCCCGAAAAGCTGTTGAGGGAGGCAGGTACGTAACACATGAAGATTTAAAAAAAGAGCTGGGTTTCTAAGAAACTGATACTGAGAGCGAGATTTTGATGCATTACCAAATCATCTGGTCTGAACCTGCGGTCAATCAGCTCAGAAAGCTCGATCGGCATCTGGCAAAGCTTATTTTTCGTAAGGTCTCTGAGCTGAAGGAGGATCCATTTCGCTATGTAACAAAACTGGTCGGGTCTCCAAATTACCGGTTGAGGGTCGGGGACTATAGAGTGATCCTGGAGATTCAGGGCAGTTGCTTGAAAATACTCGTGCTTAAAATTGGGCACCGACGGGATATCTACAAATAAAATCTGTTTTTCTCCTTTACTTTGACTTCTTTACTTTGACTTCTCTACTTTGACTTCTTTACTTTGACTTCTCTACTTTGACTTCTCTACTTTGACTTCTCTACTTTGACTTCTCTACTTTGACTTCTCTACTTTGACTTCTCTACTTTGACTTCTTTACTTTGACTTCTCTACTTTGAATTTTTAGCTTAAATCAATTCCAATACTTCTAATACTTGATACTGTCTTACATAAGAGGTATGCAGGACATTATTTTTACTGATGGAGGCAGTCTTCCCATGCCTGAGGGTATTACAAGGGAATGGATAAAGAGTGCGGCTGAAAACCGGGATGAAGATGAAAAACTTTTTCCCATTGTAAGAGCGGCTTTTCAGAAGAAAATCGATGTGGGACTGCATGTTCCCACTTATCCTCAGTTCAGGGACATGATAGGACAGTTTCTGGACATTATCAAAGACGAAAAAAACTGTTATGAACCTTATGTACTGAAAGAGGAAAATGCAAAAATCCTTGAGCTGGAGATAATTGACGAGGTTGCAAAACAATACAGGGAAGAAACAGGAGAAACGCTTGAAGTCAGGGTTTGTATTTCGGGTCCAACAGACCTCTACCTCCAGGCCTTTGGAGCAACGGGTTATGCGGACGCTTATCATATCCTCGCACTGGACATTGAAGATTTCATAAAACAGGCGTTTATGGCTGCAAAAAATTTCAAAATAAAGATTATAGCTCTGGATGAGCCAAGTCTCGGGATAAATGACAGAATCAAGTTTTCTGACGCCGACATCATCTCTGCTCTCACCGTTGCTTCCACTTACGCCCGAAAACAGGGAGTTGATGTGGGAATTCACCTTCATTCCCCGTTAAAATACAAACTTATCTGCGAGACCCCTATTAATGTTATCGGTTTTGAATACGCGGCAACTCCTTCTTATCTGAACCTCTTAGATAAAAAAGTGCTTGAGGATTCAGATACCTATATCAGGCTCGGAGTCTCGAGAACCGATATTTCCAGTCTTATAGGCATTGTCAATGAAACGTATGGGGTTAATGTCTGGAAGGAAAAGGAGTATATGCAAAAAATCGTTACTGACCTGGAGACTCCGGCAGTTGTAAAAAATAGGCTTGAAACGGCTTATTCTGTCCTTGGAGACCGGATAAAATATGCAAGTCCGGATTGCGGGCTGGCTTTCTGGCCGGATCAGGAGCTTGCCTTCAAACTTCTTGAGAATACCGCAAAAGGCATTAACGAATTTAATGAAGAAATGAAAAAACAGGAAGAGTAAATCTTTCAAATATTCGAACAATCGAATAACAGAATAATATTTTACGTTTCCTCAAATTTTTCTATATTTTTATATTTTTTCTGTCTTTCCAATAACGCTAAATCCTTACAGGTCTACTAAGAGAATATGGAAGAAATCATCTTTGACGATATTGGGAGTTATCCCCTTCCTGACGGAGTCAGTAAGGAATGGGTCCAAAATGCCTTTAAAACGAGAACAGAAGATGAGAAACTCTTTACGGTAATCAATGATGCCTTTCAGCAAAAAGTAGATGCAGGTGTTGATGTTCCTACCTATCCTCAGTATCAGGATATGAATGAACAGTTCCTTAAGGTTATTCGGGACTCTAATTGCTGTGACAGTCCCTTTGAGGTAAAACTTGAGTGCGCCAGGATTGAGGAACTTGAGGCTATAGAGAAGGTTGCAAAAGCCTATAAGGAACAATTTGGAGAGACACTTAAGGTTCGGGTCTGTGTAACCGGTCCAACGGAACTTTATCTGAAGGAGTTTGGAGGTACACGGTATACGGATATCTATTCTATTTTTGCAAAAAGCGTGAATAATTTTGTAAGAAATTCCATGAGATCTGCAAAAAATTTCAAGATTGCAGCGGTTTCTATTGATGAACCAAGTATAGGGCTGAACCCTGAGCTTGCTTTTGATGAGAACGATATTATTTCTGCCCTTACCAGCGCCTCAAAAGCAGCCAGTAAGTGGGGAGCCGACGTACAGATTCACCTTCATTCTCCTCTTTACTATAACATTGCCTGTCAGGTCCCCACAATAAACGTCATAGGAGTAGAGTCCGCAGGCACGCCCTCTTACCTGGAATTGATAGACAAGAAAATTCTGGAGGACACAGATTGCTTCCTGAGGCTTGGGATTGCAAGAACTGATGTCTATACCCTGGCAGGAATCATTAGCGAAAAGTACTGTACTAACGTCTGGAAAGATCAGCAATATCTTCCAGAAATTGTTAGCGGACTTGAGACTCCGGCTACTATAACTAAAAGGTTGAAGGTTTACTACAGGCGTTTTGGCAACCTGATAAAGTATGTGGGTCCTGACTGCGGGCTTGGCTCTTGGCCTAACCAGAAAATAGCATTTATATTGCTTTCCAATATAGCTCAGGGGATAAGGGATTTCAGGGAATCTCTCTAATCCCTTAATTTTTAATTAACTTTTTTATTAAGTTCATCCCGAGAATCCATGCCTGAAAAGTTTATAACCTGAGAAATCAGGTTATGTTTCTTATTCCAGTGGAAACTCTACTATAAGTCCAAAATTCTTAATATTAGCCGACAGATCTCAAAACACAGTGGAAATACAGGGGTATTTTTATAATGTTTAAAATTTACATTGTTGAACTGAGAAATCAATAGTATTAAAACCTTCAACTGTTTTACTTCAATTTTCAGGATTTTAAATCACTTCTCGAGTCTCCCATGCCTTCTATCGATTTCATCCATCATGTCCAGCATTTTTCGAATAGCGGTTCGGATAGCATCAGATTGACTGACAAATTTTTTGTTATCTCCCACATGCCTATTAAGGTCATCCAGAAGTTCTTGAGGGATTTCAACGCTTACTTTTGGCATTAGAGCTGCACCCTGATATTTTTATATTTGAGGTTTATTTGTCAATTGATTTTTGTCAATTGATTTTTAGTAGTTGGTTTTCATCAATTGATTTTTAGTAATTGGTTTTCATCAATTGGTTTTTAGCAATTGTTTTATAGCTATTTTTAGCAATTAATCGTTTCCAAACATCAATTGATATTTTAATAAGGAGCCCATCACAAAACTAATTTTACCATCAAATTAGTAAAATTTCAAAATTATTTTCGTGATTCGAAAATTTACTGATTATTGCGGATCTGAGATTCAGAGTAATTTCGATTTTTAGGGTCAGCTTATTATCAAATTATTGAGAGTATACCTAAAATTTGTAAAATGATGCTAAAAGCAGTGAAAGAATATCTAAAATAAGTTCTAAAATAAGTGAAATAACACTCATAATCAGTTAAAGAACTCTCAAAAACAGATAACGATAGCGGGCCCGAAGGGATTTGAACCCCCGGCCTATGGATTAAGAGTCCATCGCTCTGCCTGACTAAGCTACGGGCCCACGTATTGTTATTATTACTAAATGAGCGATTCTCACAATGGAGTTTTAAATATTTATAGGTTTCGGCACAATCACTTATCCTTGTAATCTTTTTGAAATTAAATCTTAATTTTATAGAGTTTATTCAGGATTTCTCAAGAAAACTCTTCCTCAGAAATCTTTAAATTTAATAGAGAAATATCTTTTTATTCTAAATTGTTTTATTTTTTTGATGAATTGTCCTTATTTATGTATCTTTGAAATTAGAAATCAGAAGTCTGCCGACCAGGGAGTGAACATTTTCCAAACTTCATTATTTTCCTTTTTTCATCGATAATAAAGCAAAACGTTATATACAAGCGAATATGAGTATGACCAATTAATTGACTTATCCGAAGCTCTGTTGGGGATCAATTAATCAAATAGATTAAGTAGAAAATAGATTAAGTAGAATATGTACTTCCTGAATTTGGGTTATCAAGTTTGGTTTGTCAAGTACTGCTTTTACTCTTTTCTGTCGATAGAGCTTTCTTAAGCTGATTAATAGAAGCTAAAGGAATGAATGTAATGTTTAGAGATGAACGTGCTCCTGTGCCCGTTGAAGAGGGCGAAACCTACGATGTAACTATTCAGGATATTGCTCGCCAGGGAGACGGCATTGCCCGTATTGAAGGTTTTGTAGTTTTTGTCCCGAATACAAGTGTTGGCGATGAAGTCCAGATTAAGATCGAAAGAGTACTTCCCAAATTTGCATTTGCAAGCATTGTTGAGTAAATGTGGGAAATAAAGTAACCACGTTAAATTAAAGTTAATTAAAGTTTATGTTAAAGGAATGATTTTTCATGTTCAGAGAAGAAAGTCGCTCAGTCCCTGTCGAAGAGGGCGAAGTTTACGATGTAACAATTCAGGACATTGCTCGTCAGGGAGACGGCATCGCTCGCATTGAGGGTTTTGTAGTCTTTGTCCCGGGCACCAAAGTTGGTGACGAGGTTCGGATTAAAGTCGAAAGAGTACTTCCAAAATTTGCATTTGCAAGCGTTGTCGAGTAAATGCCGGAAATAAAGTAACCACATTAAATTCAGTAAATTAAAGGAATGATTTTTTATGTTCAGAGAAGAAAGTCGCTCAGTCCCTGTCGAAGAGGGCGAAGTTTACGATGTAACAATTCAGGACATTGCTCGTCAGGGAGACGGCATCGCACGTATTGAAGGTTTTGTTATCTTTGTCCCGGGCACCAAAGTTGGAGATGAAGTCCGGATTAAAGTCGAAAGGGTTCTTCCCAAATTTGCATTTGCAAGTCTTGTCGAGTAAATGCGGGTAAATCATATCAGCTTTAATTAAGTCATTAGGAATGGTTTTCATGTTCAGAGATGAGAGTAGCTCTGTTCCTGTTGAAGAAGGCGAAGTTTACGATGTAACTATCCAGGATATCGCTCGCCAGGGAGACGGCATCGCACGTATCGAAGGTTTTGTTATCTTTGTCCCGGGCACCAAAGTTGGAGATGAAGTCCGGATTAAAATCGAAAGGGTTCTTCCCAAATACGGTTTCGCCAGCCTCGTTGAATAAGCAGGATCATTTCAAATGAGAAAAACCGAGACTGAAAAATGATATATATCTAATTCTTCAGTCTCTCTTCCATTCACATACACTAATTAATCTCCGGATACTTTATTACCGGAATTATTTTTCTTTAATCTAGACTTCACTTTTATCTGTACTTTTATCCGGTCGTTTCTTTTCATCTTCTTTGATTGGACTACGTTTTTCGCTGTTTCTATCAATTCTATTTTTCAGCTTCTTTGATAGGGTTATATTTTTCGCTTATTTTTCAGCATGTCGTTTATGCTTTAATTGTTTATTCATGGCGTCTGATAGTGAACATTCGATGCTGTTAAATAATAGATATTCAATCATATCTTGGAAATTCAATTGACAAAATTTTTGTAAATGCCTTATAGAATAAGTATTTGCTTTATATCTATAACCGGGGCAAGTATCCCGGAGTGATCTCTAATGATTCGTTTTATCAAGTACCACCCCAGGTCCAATACTTACGTCATTGAAAAACGAGCTTTTTTTGATGAGGATCTTACTCTGGATGGCAATGTAATTGTCGGGCAAGAAGTGAAGTTCTGGAAGAACCTCACAGTAACTGGCAGGCTTGATCTCGGAAAAGGTTCAGTTGTTAGAGGCAATGTAAAAGCCAGAAGTGCGCTTGTCTGTTCAAAGGCAAAAATTCTGGGCAATATCGAAACGGTTTCTGAGCTTGTTTTTCTTGATAAAGCTAAAATAAATGCTACAGCCTGCCAGGGGGATATCCGCGTCAGGCCTGGGTGCGTTATCGACTCCGTAAAAGCAGACGGTACGCTTGAACTTATCGGAAAAGTTCTTGTCAGGAAAGTAGAGCCATTAACGAAAGTGATTATCCGGGCTGAAGAATAATCGTGAGTTCCCAATGAACAGTTAACTTTTTCTTTCTTTTCTCTTCCTTTTTTTATTCTCTTTGAACTCTTTTTTCCCCTTTTTTATTCTTTACCCCTTCGCACTGTGGCTTTATCTCTTTTTTATCAAAGCCATAGTACTTTACCTGTGAAATCTTTCTTCTTCCAGAAGTTTCAGGATACGGTCTCTTAAAAGGTTAACCTCTTTACTTGTCCTGGAGCGTGGGCGGGGCAGGTCAACTTTTACAATCTCTTTTATCCTTCCTGGTCTTGCAGTCATGACCACTATCCTGTCCGCGAGAACAACCGCTTCATCCACACTATGAGTTACGAAAAGGAAGGTCACGTGTTTTTGTTCCCATATCTTCAGAAGTTCGTCCTGAAGGATATTTCTAGTCTGGGCATCCAGGGCCCCAAAAGGTTCATCCATAAGAAGGACTTCGGGCTCATTGGCTAGGGCTCGTGCAATGGCTGCACGCTGCTGCATACCTCCTGAGAGTTCGTATGGATAGCTATTTTTGAACTGCTCCAGGCCCACAAGTTCTATATACTTCTCCACCTGCTTCCTGGCTTCAGCCTTACTAATCCCCTGCATTTCCAGTCCAAATGTAATGTTATCGATGACTGTTCTCCAGGGAAATAGAGAATATTGCTGAAAGACCATACCTCTTTTGGGGTCCGGGCCAGTTATAGGAACACCGTTTAGTGTAATTTCTCCTGAAGTCTGGGTTTCGAGTCCAGCAGTGATGCGTAGCAGAGTGGTCTTCCCACAGCCGGATGGTCCCAAAAGGCAGATAAACTCTCCGTCTTCAACATCAAAGCTCACATCGTGCAAAGCTTCTGTACCTACATTATCTTCTTTTTTAGTAAAGATACGTGAAACATTTTTTACACTTACTCTACCCATTTTATACCACAGTTCCTGATGTCCATCTCAGTAATTTTGCATTTACATAATGCCTGAAGAAACGGTCAATTAAAAGGCCAACAAATCCGAGCAGTAACATATAAACAAGTACGAAATCCATCCTGTGCATGTAGTAATTGTGCCATATCTCATATCCGAGTCCGCTGTCGCTCCCAAACATTTCTGCAGCTACAAGGCACATCCAGCCTACACCCATAGCAATCCTGATTCCTGCAACAATTGAGGGCATAGCTGAGGGAATTGCAATATAACGTATAAGATCCAGGTTTCGGGTACAACCAAGAACTCTTGCGGCTTCAACATAAACCTTCGGTACGTTCTTAAAACCGGTATATGTATTGATGATAATTGGAAAAACCATTCCTGCAAATACAACAAAACCTGCAGCCTGATGGGTAAGCCCAAACCATATGATTGCAAAGGGAATCCAGGCAATGGGGGGTATAGGGCGCAGTATCTCTATTATAGGGTCGACTGCTCTGTTTATATCTTTAAACCATCCCATGGCTATTCCCAGAGGAATCCCAATTACAAAAGCGCCAGCAATACCAATTGCAAAGTTAATTAAGCTCGTCAATGTATCTGTAAAAATTAGCCCACTCTTTACGATTGCAGAAAAAGAGATTATCACATCATAAAAACTAGGCAGCTTAAATTTATTCTGTACAATTACGTCTGCTGCAAGCTGCCATATTGCAATTGCAACTATGAGCGATAATGCTTCAATGCCTTTTTCTTTAACTGTTTTTATGAAGTTAACGTTCATGTCTAATTAAAAGAATTCTTACCTTTTTATCTTTCCGGCAGACTTCATTTTTCAGAAAAAATAAGGGTTCAATTGCCTTCTATAAAGCCGAAGCATTTGAACCCTTTATTTAGATTTCTCTTTTTCTTCAGTTACTCTTATTCTTATTTCTCACTCGTGGCTTTCTCATAGAAACTTGTGTCAAAGATTTCTTCCTTTGTCAGGGATTTCGGAATATACCCAAGTTCGTACTGAACCTTTGAGTAATTGACAGCTGAGTCTTCAATCAAGGCTGGATCTGTGATCCATGCACCATCCCATTCCTTAAGCGAGTCCTTTACAGTGTCAAGATCCTCTGTAGTCTTATTTGCAAAAATCTTAGCAGCTTCGTCCATATGTTCCTTGTTATACTCAGTTGCCTTAATATGGGTCTTTACAATCTGTTCCACAATTTCCGGGTGCTCTTTGATAAGTTTTCCACTTACGACAAGCACACAGCAGGCATGGTTTGCTTCCATCTCTCCAGATTGTACTATGATACGCCCGTTTCCTTCCTTTTCTATAACTGTTGGGGAGGGGTGAGGCAGGAAGACAGCATCAACCTGTTTAGCTGAAATAGCGGTGATAGCATCTCCTGAAGTCATTCCAAGGATTTTCACATCTTTTTCAGGGTCAAGCCCATTTTTCTGGAGCCAATTTCTGAGCAGGGTGTCCTGAATTGTTCCTGTCGGGTAAGTAGCGATCGTAAGACCCTTTAAGTCTTGAGGGCTTTCGTATTTGTATTCGTTACGAAGAACCAGACTTGAACCGTTTATCTGGACAGGTGCAACAATCTTTGCGTCAAGTCCCTGGCTGAGAGCTGTAATTACAGGTGCTGCTCCTACATAGGCAACATCCAGATCTCCAGCCAGCATTGCCTGCATTTCAGGGGCTCCTGTCGGAAACTGGTATTCATTAATTTTTGTAATTCCATATGGTGCAAGGTCTGATTTCCACCATCCTTTTTCAGCCGCAGTCATATATGCGATCTGATGGGTGCTTGGCTGATAGCCAATGTTCAGCTCAGTAATTGCAGTGGTCTCTTCAGATCCGGTTCCGTTCTCGGATACATTTTCTTTATTGGATGCACAGCCAGATACGAAGATAGATGCAACCAGCAAGAAAGTAAGTATAAGTATGCCTAGTTTTTTCAAAGTTCCACCTCAATAATCCTTACAACTGGTAATTATTCTACTGATAATTAAGCATGTTAAGCATGTTACTGATAATTAAGCATATTAAGCATGTTACTGATAATTAAGCATATTAAGCATGTTACTGATAATTAAGCATATTAAGCATGTTACTGATAATTAAGCATATTAAGCATGTTACTGATAATTAAGCATATTAAGCATGTTACTGATAATTAAGCATATTAAGCATGTTACTGATAATTAAGCATATTAAGCATGTTACTGATAATTAAGCATATTAAGCATGTTACTGATAATTATTCATGTACTGGCAATAGTCCATATACTGATAATTATTTATGTTACTGGCAATTATTAATGTACAGATAATAATCCATATACTGATAATAATCCATATAAAATGGTAACTTTCATTACTAAATACTGTTTTTTGAAATCAAGCTTTCCTATTGAAAAATCAACAGATTTCTATCTTTTTTGTCAGCTTTCCATAAACTCTTTTACAAGAAAATTTATCTTTCTCCAGATCAGAATCCCGGTGAAAATAAAAAGTAAATACCTAATAACGGTATATTCGTATTTTTTTACACTTCATATATATACTCTCTCAAAGTAGCCTTGATTATATCCCAAATGTATTAATATATAGGAGTTACGCAGTTGGCTCCTAGCATATTGTTTTTTCCAAACTTTCAAATATTTGAATTAATTTAACGTGTATTGGGGATTCCTTAAGTATTCTGTCACTGCCACTCTTCTAATTTTCATAGCACTTTCAAACCAGGATATTCCACTTTTGATTCTTTGTAATTCCAGTCTAAGAAAAGCTCTTAATGAGAACATTATATGTGCTCTTTGTGATTCTTCCTTTCTTGCCTGACATTTTTCGACACCACAGAACTGTTTTATTCCCCTATGATATTCCTCAATTTTCCATGACTTCTTTGCCAAATCTTCACGTTTTGCTTCATCCATCTCTTGCACATCTGTAACCCAGTGTTGCGTGTCTCCATTTTTTGAAACTATCCTAAACACCTTTACAAATCCATATGCTTTGAGGTGAACCACACGTCCTTTTGGAGGAATATCTACTGTTTCAAGTGGCACATTTCCCTTGTTGTCAGGATTTACCAAACGATTATTTTTCAATCTTGTAAGGAAATGCCACTCTTTCTGTCTAATGGCTTTAAGGTTTTTCACACTTGCATACCATGTATCAAATAAAACGAATTTGGGATTAAAACCACGTTCTTCGGCCTTGTCAAGCATATCACGGAAATGGTCATTCTTTGTTTTGTCGTCTACATCGATGTTATAAATTCGAAAATCGATAGGTATAACGGTTGTACCGTCAGTCCAAACTAAGGTAACCAGGCCTATTCCCTTTACAGTACGATGATGTTTTCCACTCCACATACGACGAACAAAAGCAATTTCTTCTGCGTATGGTTTATCTAATGTTGAATCATCAACAATTAGGTATCCTCCCTTAAGCTTGACATAACTTTTTACTTCCTCCCATAGTGCTTCCGTGTCTGGAGGTTGCCTTTGAAGGCAACGAGTAAAAGCATCATGAGAAGGAGCATTAGCTATGTCTGGATAACATCTAGCAGCTTCAGTACAGCTAAAAACGTTAGAAGCCGCAATGAGAAAATTAATGTAGTCAATGTCGGTACACTTAGGTGGATTTATGTCCATAACTCCGTACGTTTTTAGAGAAACACTAAGCCATAAGTATATTTATAAAGATATCAAGTTTTCGGCATTTTAACTGCGTAAGTCCTAAATATATCTGGATATATTTCTCATTAAGGACTAAATTTCCTGTAAAATGTAGATTATTTTCCGTTGTGTAAAACTCTTTACAGGACTCAAAAGGTTGAATTTTATGAATGTTGCAGACAAAGTTATCAAATCCGCATTTGAATCCGATGAAGTTTTTCAAAAAACGCTTTCCACTGTAATAAAAGAGGATCTTAACCTCACGGCTGTGGATTTCGCAAAAAAAGCAAGCATTCCCCCAAGTACTCTTTATAAGATCCTGTCAGGGAACCGGGACCCCAACATTAAAACTCTTCGTCAGATAGTGAAAACTATCCGCGATATTAAAGAAACAGATAGTGGAGATTTTATCGCTGTGATTGCAGCTCGCTCGGTGCTTGACAACATCGTAGAAACAAAGAAAAAGATAGCTGGTAGGCTGGTCACAATCAGGGAATATTCGGCAACCTCAATGGAAGAAGCCATAATAGCAGCCGTTAACGCCGAAAGGGATGGAGCAAAAGCCCTTGTTTGCGCTCCTATAGTGAGCCCTACAGTGGAAAAGATCCTCAACATTCCAGTAACAACTATGATCCCAAAGAACAGCCTTATAGTTGCTATCGAACTTGCGCTCAAAAAGATGGAGTAAAACTGCATAGAGTGTTATAAATAAAGTGCCAGAAATAAATGCTATGTTTTGTGGAACAAAAAGTTTCCTGAAATAAAATACTGAATATCTGTCAGCAAAACCCTGAAAGACTGCTGAACGTAAATTAAGTTTGAACTATTCTAAAAATAAGAAAAGACCGCGTTTTGGGTTAACGCGGGAATTTTAAGTTCTATTCTCTTTTGTTTTTGAATTTTTTGTTTTCTTGTCGCTTTATTTCTTTGGTTTCACCGAGTTAATAAATTCCTTTGCCTGTTCGGATAGTTTTGCCATGTCTCCGCCACCCTTGGTAAAGTAATAAGCAGCTCCACCGATTATTAACAGGACAATGAGTCCAAGAATGTAGAGCATTAAGGAAGACTTTTCCTTTACAGTGTAGGTTGCAGTTTCTCCTCCAATTTCTACCTTGTAGGTTCCTGGCACGTCTTCTGCGTGTTCAAAGGTTACAGTGGTATTGTTCCCAATGCCCAGGGAAACGTCTTTTGAGTCACTTATGTTTCCGTTAATAAGCAACTCTACACTTTTATTTCCTGCAGCATTGCCTGTATTTCCAACGTTAACCGAGATTGTCGCATTCTTTCCTGCACTTACCTCTAAAGGATCGATTACCAGGTTTGAGTATTTGAAGATAGCTTCCAAATCTTTTACTTTTACATTTATTTCCTGGTCTTCGAATCCTTCTTTTGTTAAGCCCAGTTCAAGAGTGCCGCTTTTATCTGTCTTGTAGGTAGCTTTTCCGCTGGAATCTGTTTTACCAATGATGTTTCCATCAATCGATACGTTTGCATCCTCAATTGGATCACCGCCGATTGCCTTGACAGCCTCAATGTTCAGGGTGTCGCCGACATAAACTGTCTCAGGTGAAACGTTGACTGTCATTTCCTCTTTCGGAGCACTGACGTTAATGTTTTTAGTTGCAGTTTCGTAGTCATCCTTTTTTGTAGTTATCTTCAAAGTCCCGACATCTTTGGCTGTGTACTCAACAACTCCATCATCATCGGTTTCGCCTACATTACTTTCATTAACCGAAACATTAGCTCCTTCGATTGCTTTTCCACCTGCAGTCACTTCGATATTAAACGGATTTCCAGCATAGATCTTATCAGGTACACTTATTTTCAGTGAATTGTTGTCGTTTCCGTTGCCGCCGGTTTCAACTTCCACAAACGGGTAGAACCTGAGAGTATTGTCATTAGCAGTCTTGAAACTGACATTACCCATGATCTCTGTGGTATCATCCTTGTCAAGCCCGATTGAATCACTGTTTTTCATTGTAATGCCACTTTCAGAGACACTGGTGACCTCCATCTCGCCAAAAGTATCTCCATTATCGATTTCGGTGTACTGGTCCGAGAGCTGGAAGAGGCCTTGTATGAAGACAGCAGAGGACTCGGCTCCTTGGAAAACCGAGCCAATATGAGCAATGATTATGGGCACATCTTCTGCATCTCCAAGATCAGTTTTATAGACATAGTCATCGCCAGATTCGAGGAATGCCTCATCTACTACATTGCCATCTTTTTCAAGCTCGACCCGGACAGATTCTCCATTGATATCTACTTCCACGATATTCAAAGAATAACCATCTTCAAGGGTAAGGGCAGAACCTGAATCCATAGACTTTTTGTCGTCGTTGTCTGTAAGGACTTTACAGAGAATATTATCTGAAAGAAGACTCACATCATCAACAGATCCATTTACTGAGCCATCAGTATACCCGGCAAAGTACTTGTCTGCCATGAAACCAATAACTGTGAAGTTGCCCCATTTTTTGTGATCAAAATTAACCGCCTGGGGTGTTGATTCGTAGACAAGTTCATCTGAAGGTATAGTCCTGCCGTCAAGCTCTCCTACTGTAAGATTTTCAGTCCCAATTCCTTCATCTATGTTGTAATAGAAACCTTCAAAGTTAAAGGGCGTCCAGCTAGGGAGTGAATCACCATTAATGTCCTTGTCATAGACAGTCCCGCGCAGCTCGTATGTACCTTCTTCCGAGGTGTCAAGGGTCGGGGCAAAACGCAGCGTGTTATCATCAGCTACCTGAATCTGTATTTTACCCATAAGGTCTACCGTATCTCCCTTATCAAGTCCGACGCTATCATCATTCTCCATCTTTATTTCACTGCTGCTAACGGAAGTTACTTTCATTTCTCCAAAAGTATCTCCATTATTGATTTCGGTGTACTGGTCCGAAATTTGGAAGAGACCCTGTATGAAGACAGCAGAGGACTCAGCTCCTTGGAAAACCGAGCCGATATGAGCAATGATTATGGGCACATCTTCTGAGTTTCCAAGATCAGTCTTATAGACATAGTCATCGCCCGATTCGAGGAATGCTTCGTCTACGACATCACCATCTTTTTCAAGCTGGACCCGGACGGATTTTCCATTGATATCCACTTCCACGATATTCAGGGAATATCCTTCATCGAGAACAAGAGAATCTCCGGCATTTGCTGATTTTTTATCATCAGTGTCCATGAGAATCTTGGAAAGAACACCATTAGAAATAGGGCTAATGTCATCTCCTATAACTGTGGAATTATTTTCAGTGTAACCTGCAAAGTATTTCTCTGCCATGAACCCGATTATCTGGTATGAACCCCATTTACTGTGTTCAAAATCAGTCTCAGTAGGACTTGTGGAGTACTCAATGTTTCCTGATTTTATGCTTCTACCTATACCTGTAATGGTCATCTCTTCTGAGGATACTCCGGAATCAAGGTCATAGTAGAAACCTGAGTAACTCTGGGCAGTCCATGTGTAAGTTTCTGGCATTCCCTGTTCCCAGATTCTGTTTCCAGTTGAATTATCTGTAGTAGATCCGACGCTTACAGTCCATGTTTTTGTCGATGAATCATAAGTACCATTAGGATCACTTACCACTGCCTTGAGGGTATAATTTCCTGCACTGTCTTTTTCAAAGTCGTATGAAGAAGAGGTTACACTTGTTTCCTTTTTCTGTGATTCATCACCAACAAGCCACTCAACATTGATATACTGGTCGTCCGTGCTGGAGTTGACCTTGAAAGTTTTAGATACTCCTTTATCGACTGAAACATTTCCTTCGGAGGGGTCAGCATTAACAGATAATCCTCCGGCCGTTGATACTTTCCATGTCCAGGATTTTTCTGCACTGCCGTTTTCGTTTTCTGCGTGCATTTTAATTGTATGCGTGCCCTGTGTTGCAGAATTATTGATATATGATGACTCAGTGACAGACTTGTTTTCCTGAACATTGGTATCATCAAGATACCATGTTATATTTGAAGTCTGGCTAATAGTTGCATTAAATTTTCTTGATTCTTCTACATTATTGTTAACGGTTGAGTATGAAGGGGAAGACGATATGATTTCCGGTACATTCGATCCTCCGGTTACACTCCAGGTTCTACTCTCTCCAGTCGACTGAACAGTCGCTTTGACATCGTATGTACCTTGCTTAACCGTGTGATTGAGGGTAGAGGTATTCGTTGCATCATCAGACGATGTTTGGGAAACATTGCTTCCATCAACCTGCCAGTTAATAGTTGCTGACTCGTTTGTTTGAATGCTAAAATCTTGAATCTCGCCGACCGTCTTATTGACAGTTGCATTGTCTCCAGGCGATGCTGCTATTATACTCGGGGCTGCAGTTGCAGCTCCGCAAAATAGACCTAGCACCAGAATTGCTGTAAATATCTGTAAACTAGCTTTTTTCATGTTCTATCCTTCTGAACCTTGTGCATAAATTATTATGAATTTAGTACGTTTCTCCTAAGATCTGTTCGATTTTTGTAAGGTTTTTTGGGCTTATCAATCAAGAGTTCCTAAATTTTCGTCTCTCTAATCCAGGCTTTTGTTTCACGGGGGTAATTATTTTTAATCAGGTGGATCTATCAACAGCTTTTGCTTTTAGCTGCTGGTATCCTCTCTGCTCTATAGTTATAAACTTGCATTCTGGGGATTCGAGTACAATACCTGCTTCATACTTTGTACATTCTCCTATAACGATTAAGTTACATATATTTTGTACTTTTTTGATCTTTTGTGGATCAATTGTAATAAGAAGTTCGAAGTCTCCACCCGTGTAAAGGGCAAATTCCCTCAGCTTTTCCTGGTTTGAAGCAAATGCACGGACCTCCCTGAGGATAGGGAGGGCATTTTCCCGGATCATGAATCCCACACGGCTCTGCCTGGAAAGGTCGTAAAGGGACATTGCAAGGCCGTCACTCGTATCCATCATGGATGTAACTGCTCCAGACTCGGCAAGTTTCCTTGCTTCTTTCGTGCGCGGGGCAGGTTCAAAAAGTGCATTCAGGACGGTTTTGCTCACTGGCTTTCTAGACTGAAGGGCTTCCAGAGCTGCTCCTGCTGATCCTGTATAACCCGTGACACAGACAAGGTCACCTGGTCTTGCTCCACGCCGAAGAAGGAGCTGGCTTTTTTTCACTCTGCCAAGTGCCGTCCCTGTAATTGTCAGTTCTTCGTGGGTATCAAGATCGCCTCCTATAATCGTAGTTCCGCAGAATTCGGCACATGCCTGCATACCTTTTGCAAGGGCTTCAACAAAAGCAATTTTGGTATCTGCAGGCATCCCAATTGCCATAACAAGCCCTGTGGGCTCTGCACCCATGGCTGCAATGTCACTGAGGTTTACGGCTGCTGACATCCAGCCCATTTGCCAGGGTGTCATCTCTTCCGGAAAATCAGTAGTCTTATGCAGCATATCGGTAGTAACAACCAGGCAGTCTTCGCCTTTCAGGTCAAGGACGGCACAGTCATCCGAACCTGCGCCTATAAGGATTCCTTCTTGTCCTTTCTCCCTGCCATCAGGTGCTTTGAAAATCTCAGATAAAATGGAGATTAGAGCGCGTTCTCCAACTGAAGATACTTTTGTGTTTTTCATGGTCTTTTTTGAAAAAGATAATTTTTGTTTTCTTTTCTAGATAAATGCACTCTGTGAACCAAAAATCACTGAGTCCCTCTCCTTTATTTAATTTGTGTAACATGTAAAGGCACACAAAAATTCCAACAGTTTTTCCATAAAATCATTTTCGATATTGGGGGAGATATTTATCTCAAAAATTCTACTTCTTTCCATCAGCAGTGAATAAACAAATTTTCTCAAATAAATTTCTTAAGGGCTTTACATTTGCTTTTTATCTCTAGGAATGTATAAGACTTTTGTAAACTTCAAATTCATTTGAACTTAAAGTATATTTTTCTGTATGACTCTATAGGAGAAATAATTTACACTTTATTCGCGATGCAGACAAAAAAGAAAAGTACAAGGAGAAAAAAACAAGCTAATAGTAGTAAACTGTCAGATTAGATCGGGCAAAATCAGGTGCTGGATTCTACAAGATTCTGTCATACAGAGTCAGAGATCACTTCGTCTCCGCTTTCTCTTGTTCTAATTTTCACATTTTCCAAAAAACTTTTTGCGATTTTACCGAGTTCATATAGTTCCTCCCTTTCTAGAACCCGCAGATCTCTTAAATTTTCCTGCAAGCTATGTTCCGGAATTCCCTGCTGCAGTACATAGGTAAGTTCTTTATTTTTCATATGTTTCGAGATCCAGGCAGCTATGCTGGCAATTTCTTCCCTGCTTCCGATAAAATCTCTAATTAACGTTGTCCGAAGTTCCATTTCTAAGTCGCAGGAGTCTGCAATTTCAAGCGTTTTTATTACAGACGCAGTAATCTGTTCAGGAGTCTTTTTCACAGCTTCTAATTCTCCGAAGCCCGTAACTTTATCATAAAGTTTGGGATCATCCAGGGGAGCTTTTATGTCTATGAAAAATTTATCAACCAGTTCCCTTTTAACCAGTTCGTTTGCCATTTCAGGGTAGCAGCCGTTTGTATGAATCCCAATTGCAAGCCCAATTTCTCTTGCAAACTCAGCGAGAGGCACAATTGCTTTCTGCATTAGAGGTTCCCCTCCTGAAAATACAACTGCACTCACAAAAAGTGTAGATTCTTTTATTTGCTCTTCCACGAACTCCAGTTCTACAGGGTTAAACCCCTGGAGGTAGGGATGGTTCTGGCAGTAGGGACAGCGAAGCGGGCACCCCCTAAAAAATATAGTAACTGCCGCCCTTCCTTTCCAGTCCACGGTAGAGAGCGGGACAGTACCTGCGTAGTTTACTTTCATGGCCTACCGTTCTCACGTTTTTATGTATAAAAAAGGATTAAGGAATCCTTATCTGAGTTCCTTTGTGCTGTATCGTTTTCTGTCCAGAAGTTCCTGGCGCTTGCCTTTGTTCCAGCCTTCAACCGACTGGAGGTATCCTGTGATCCTTGAGAGATGCTGCACATTTTCAGACTTACACTTAGGGCATCTGTCCAGTAACCCATCGGCTACATATCCTTCATCAGTGCATACAGTCATGTCCTTGGTAAAGGCAAAGTAGCCTGTCTGGGTGTTCTTTGCTATATGCATGGCAAGCTCCTGAAGGCCGTCAGGATCCGGCTGTCCTTCTCCAAGCCAGACATGCATGATATTTCCGCCGTCTACAATCGGGAAGAAAGTATGTTCGTACTTTATCCTTTCAGGCAGAGATATATCTGCACCAACGGCAACATGAGTTCCATTAGTATAGTAGATTGGAAGGTCGTGCGTCTGGTTCAACTCGCTCTTTGCGGCCTCTAAATTCCCTTTAATTGTGAATTCGGCCTTGTCGGCATATTCCTTATGCAAGAGGTCTGAAACTGCGAAGCGCTGGGCTGTTGTTTCCGCAGGCGTTCTTGCAAGAGCAATCTCCATGCCGTTTTCTTTTGAAAGCTTTTGAGCGTGCATTTTCATTTCAAACATGGCCCTGATAGCAAGCTTATAAGCAGCGGGAGACTCATGGATCTGGAAACCTGTATGGTACTGGACCATTTCATTGATCCCAACCACTCCGATAGTATAGACAAGGCTTTCGAAGTCCACAGCTATGGCCCCTTTTTCCCCTGTATTAGAATCTTTGGGCCGCTGGGCTGCAAAGGGAATCCTGTTTTTCTTGATCAGACTATTCATCCATCTACGTTTGATCTTGAAAACTTCCACTCCCTTATTCATCAGGGTCTTGAGCTCATTGAACAGTTTTTCATCATCATGTTCAGCCCTGTATGCGGCCCTTGGGCAGTTTAAAGACAGGACCATCCACGAGCCCATTGAAAAGTGTTTTCCATCTCTGAAATGAAGTTTGTCATCGAAATCTTTATCATCAGTAGGGTTTGCAGAAAACTGATACGCACAACATTGATAACATGAAATTCCTTCTCCTGCGCCCCTGTATTCCGGAAGCTGATTATCAAAGTAAGGAGTCCCGAATTTAGCAGCCAGCTCGAAGGTCATCCTGTATAACTCTTTATAAGTCGGAAGCTCAGGGTGAGCCCTGTTGAATTCCTCGTTTTCTTCCATAAAGTCAGGCTCAATGGAGATTTCGGGCTTTGGGAAGCTGAAAGGTTTGCCCCAGGCGTCTCCTTCAAGCATAACATCCATAAGAGCCTTGAACCCAAGGCGGACTTCTTTTTCGAATTCTCCATAGGTTCTGAGAGGAGCCTGTTTGCCGTCCCAGACCTTACCCTTAGCAACAATCGGAATGTTTCTCCAGAGCTTTGGGACACCAGGGGAAAGCTGCACGGATGAAAATACAGTCTGTCCGCCTCTTGCGCACATCATCTGCATCATTTCATAGACGAACATTTGCATAAGCTGTCTTATCTCGGTTTCGGATTTCCCTTCCAGATAGGGAGCCATAAAAGTAAGGAAATTGTAAAAACCCTGCCCGCCTGCAAAATTGGTCTGAGCCGAGCCCATGGCTTTTACTGCATGAAGGAAAGCCACCTCGGCATTCTTCGCGGGCTTTGCCACGCTTGATTGAGTTCCCACTCCATCAGGCATGAGTCCATAATAAAAAAAGTAACGGAGATCCCAGTCCTGGCAAAATGGTCTTGTGCCCATATATTCAAGGTCATGGATATGGAAATCCCCATTGAGGTGAAGGTCGGCAAGCTCTTTTGGCATTAGAAGGAGATTTTGCTCCTTGGACATTTTATCGGCTTTTCTTTTATGTGAGGTTTCGGCGTTGTTCAGCTGGTTTGCATTATCATTTGCTTCAAAGCCGTAACCAGTGTCGATTTCGTAGGCGTCGTAGACCGAAGCTCCGACCCTGGTCATAATGTTTCTCCACTCAACATGCCCTTTGTCAAGCAGAATATTGTTTACTATTTCCCGGATAAGAGGACCTGAGAGAAACTTGAGATTCATCTTTTTAATGATCTTTTCTGCATCCTTTGCAATCTCAATGGCTTCTTCTTTTGTGATTGAGGGTTTGTTATAGAAAATTTCGCTTAATTTTGTTTCTTTCAGAAGCTGGTTTACAATAATGTTCCTATCCCAGTTAAGAATAAAACCATCTGTTGTTCTAACCTTCGGGAGAGGGGAGACAGACATCCCGTCAAGGGTTTTTTGCACTAACTGATTGTCAGATAACTGGTCATTTTTGGGGAGGGGAGAGACGGACAATTCTTCAAGCATCGTTTGGGCTGATTGGTTGTCAGATAACTGGTAATCGGGTAAGAGAATCTCGCTTGTCATTTTCTCATCTTCAGTGATTGTCTTAATAGAATTTAATGTGAAATTTGAAGAAACATTCAATTTATTTTTAACTTCAGATCTCTATTATCACAGGATTTTCTTCATCACAGGATTTCCTGGATTTTTTCAGGGTTTACTTCTCCCCCACTGAAGAGTTCCTCGTGCGTAAGGAAAGTATCATTGATCTGTAAAACAGGCGCTGTCACTGTGAAGACTCCGTTGAAACGCAGTTCCGTTAGAGCTTCGGGAGTAGACATATCTGCTACCTCAAAAGCGACTGAATGTGCCTCCAGGAAAGTTTTTAATTTATTGCATTTCGGACAGCGTTCCGTTGTATATATTATTATTTTTGCCATGCTTTACGTCCCTCTGATTTTACTCTAATTCTTAATCTGATTTTTAGTTAACGTTTCTTGTGTAGGGCTCGTTTCTCTTCACATTTTATATTTGTTTATATTGTATGCGGAGTGAGCGTGCAGGTTTACATTTCATATTTGTTTCTATTGTGTGCGGGGTGAGCGCGCAGGTACAGAGCGTATTGCAGCCTAAAACAAAGCCCCACATGGGTTACCATTCCTCAGCTAACCCTTATAGTCCCTACAAATTTGTATTTTCAAATATCAGTAAGCAATATCGAAAGGGTGCAGCTTCTATAAAGTGACCCCCATAATATTGTTTTTTTCATTTTACTAGGTTAAAATGACCTTTATTTTTCAAGTAAATATTCTAAATGCCCTATCCTTAATAATGGTTTTTGCCTCAGGTCTGGATACAGTAAAACCCTTATTTGTATACAATAACACCTTTGTTTTGTATACAAAGATGTTCTATTTGTTATCAGATCTGATAACAAATTTAAGGACCCCTGTTTTTGAAAAATGCCTTCTTTAAGGAAATAATTTCAAGCACAGAAGGCTTTAAGGGATATCCACACCCGATTTCTCGGGTACAGTACGGCTAACATGTATAAGGAATTATTCCTCCACACTTTGAAAAAATATTGTCAAATCATCATTCTCGTTTTCACTGTACTCTTATATATTTTTTCAATTATTGAAAGGGTTAGGAATCTATACCCGAGCATTTCTTTTATATCCACTTTGTTTTTTTATTCCTCTTAGAAAATCGTTAATTTTTCTGAAAAGGTTGGAAATTACAAAAAAACGTTATATCATGGGCCAGTTATATTTACCAAGCACAAAAGAGGTGTCACTTCATAGAAAAATTACTATCTTCCGGCTGCAAGCCCCTTGACGAGCTTCTAGGAGGAGGTTTCGAGAAAGGGATTGTGACTCAAATCTTCGGAGCTGCAGGAACCGGGAAAACAAATATCTGCATCCAGCTTTCAGTGGAATGCGTAAAACAAGGGCAGAGAGTCATCTTCATAGATACCGAAGGGCTTTCTCCTACTCGATTCAAGCAGATTGCAGGGGAAAATGCAAAAGAAATAGCTAGAAGTATCATTATCTATGAACCCCTGAATTTTGAAGAACAATATGCGGCCGTAAGGGAAGTGGAGAGAATAGCCAGTGAGAATATAGGTCTCGTGATACTTGATTCTGCAACCTCATACTACAGGTTCGAGCTTGAAGACGATGAGACAGGCATGAAAAGCCGCAGAGAACTTGCTAGCCAGATAGGATATTTGCATGCTCTTGCCCGCAAACACGGTTTTGTTGCAGTCATAACCAACCAGGTATATTCCGATATTACCTCAGGAGGGGTGCGTCCGCTTGGCGGTAGTTCCCTGGAACATATTTCAAAGGCGATAATCCAGCTTGAAAAAACCGGTGAAGGAACCAGGCGCGCTATTCTGTACAAACATCGGTCCTGCCCTGAAGGTTCAAGTGCAGAATTTAGAATTACAGCCGAAGGTATTCGCTAAGTCGAAGAGATTCGCTAAGCTGAAAAAATCCGCTAAGCTGAAGAGATTCGATGAACCGAATTAAGAAATCGGGAAGAAGTTCTTAGAAGAACCTTTTAATACTCATTCTGGACAGAAAAACTTAAAACTCCCGGTACTTCCGGGGGTTTTTAGAATTCCTTTTTACAGGAATTTCTCACCAGGATTTTAACGTTCTCTGGTTCCAGATATAAATTCTTCAGTCCGCCTGTAAGCCTCGTCGTCAGGGTACTGAATCGCCGGATGTTTCATAAAGTAGGAAGCCGGGGAATACAACACGCCTCCTATCCCGCGATCAAGAGCCAGCTTGCAGCATCGTATGGCATCGATTACCACACCTCCGGAGTTAGGAGAGTCTTCCACAGAGAGGCGGAGTTCAAGGTTCATAGGCACATCTCCAAAAAGCTTGCCTTCCATTCTCAGGAAGCAAACCTTGTTATCCTTTTGCCAGGCTACGTAGTCGCTGGGTCCGATGTGGATATTGTCGTCATCAAGCTTCTTGGAAAGCACTGACTGAACAGCTTCGGTCTTTGATTCCCGTTTGGAAGCAAGCCTGTTCCTGTTAAGCATATTCAGGAAATCTGTATTTCCCCCGGTATTGAGCTGATATGTTCTCTCAAGCTTTACACCTCGTTTTTCGAAAAGGTCTGCAAGAATCCTGTGCGTGATAGTAGCTCCAAGCTGAGCTTTGACATCATCACCAATGATCGGGATATTCTTTTCCTCAAATCTTTTTGCCCATTCTGGATTGCTTGCGATAAAAACAGGCATATTATTAACGAGAGCTACACCTGCTTCAAGGGCACACTCGGCATAAAAACGGACTGCTTCTTCAGAACCTACAGGCAGGTAATTGAGAAGCATATCGGCACCCGATTTTTTAATTTCGTTTACTATATCGGCTTTTGTTGCTTCCTGTTCTTTGCTGACAACAAAAGTTTGACTTTCCTTATAGTTCTTCATATGGTCAGAGACCCCATCGAGAACCCTGCCCATTTTAACTTTCACACCTGTGGACGGAACATCAGGACAAAAAACCGCTGTGCAGTTCGGGGGAGCAAAGATGGCCTCAGAGACGTCTTTTCCTACCTTTCTGGCATCAATGTCAAAGGCGGCGACAACTTGAATATCGCCAGGTTTATACCCTCCAATTTCCCTGTGCATCAGTCCTATAGGTTCTTTATCGTCGACTTTATAGTACTCAATGCCCTGTATCAAAGAGCTTGCACAGTTCCCGATTCCTGCAATTGCTATTTTTATTTTTGTCATAAGCGCTTACTCTCCGATGAATACCCAGATTCTCATAAACCGCATTAATGAAATGAAGATCTTTTATGATTTCTGAATCTACAGATTCAAGGATTTACGGATTCAAGGTCCATGAAGTTTATTAATAATTTATATTTCTGAAAATTACGACTTTCTGTATTTTAGCTATGGATTTTAAGTCTTGTCTTATTGCTCTGTTACTCTATAAATCTATTATTTGTAAGTTTGCTTCTATGGAAAAAGAGATTGCTTTATTTATATCTCACGTGTCACTTATTCCTTAAACAAAGTTTTTATTATGAATGCTGGTTGCCAGAAGCGTGACCTGCCGCATTTTTTTGGTTATTCTAAGGTTTAAGAATTATCTTTAATATAATTAATTTTAACTTTCTCCGATTATTCCGATAATAACAGAAAAAAGTAACGATATGAGGGTGACGAGGCATGCCAGTTGAATAGGTTTTTATCTTATGGGGAGCTTGAAAGAAAAGCGGAAATTTTTCCGGCAGAATCTGACGCTTACATCGGAAAGTGATCTAATGAGGACAATTGACTGGAAGGAAGAGTCCAACTCCGTGGTGCTGGTAGACCAGACCCTTCTCCCTAAAGAGTACAGGATAATAGAATGCAAAACCCTGAGTTCTCTATGCGAAGCTATAAAATCTCTCAGGGTCAGGGGTGCGCCTGCTCTCGGTGCAGCAGGAGGTTTTGGGATTGCCCTTGCAGCTTTCCTGAGCGGGGCCGGAGATTTCGAAACAATAATAAGAGACCTTAAGGTTGCGGGAAAAACCCTTAAATCAACCCGCCCTACGGCAGTAAACCTTAGCTGGGGTGTGGACAGAGTTCTGAAAGCGGTTTCGGATGCCTTTGATGTTCAGGGGGTCCGAGAAATTGCCCTTCAAGAAGCCAGGGATATTGCGGAAGAAGATGTAACCACTAATAAGTTGATAGGTGAATCCGGGACAAAACTCCTGAAGGATGGAGATACCATACTCACATACTGCAATGCGGGCAGGTTAGCCTGCGTTGACTGGGGTACAGCTCTTGGGGTTGTGCGTTCGGCTATTGCTGAAGGCAAAGAGATAAAAGTTATTGCCTGTGAGACCAGGCCTCTGAACCAGGGAAGCAGGATTACTGCATGGGAGCTGATGCAAGACAAGATTCCAGTAACTCTTATTTCGGATTCTATGGCTGGGTGGGTAATGCAGCAGGGGCTTGTAGACAGCGTGCTTGTAGGGGCTGACAGGATTACCCAGGATGTCGTTTTCAACAAAATAGGTACCTATTCCCTCTCCATTCTTGCAAAAGAGCATGATATTCCCTTTTATGTAGCAGCTCCTTCCTCTACTTTTGATTTCAATGGCTGGGAAGGCAGTGTAAAAATAGAGATGCGAGACCCGGATGAGTTACGCTTTTTCGGATCTGAGCAACTTGCCCCCAAAGATGTGGAAGTTTACAATCCTGCTTTTGACGCAACTCCCATGGAAAACGTGACTGCGGTAATTACTGAGAAAGGAGTATTTTATCCGCCCTTCCTCTTGGACGAAGTACTTGTTTGAGAATTGCCTGCTTCAAGAAAGTGAATTCTTTCCAACTTTTCAGAATCCGATTATTAAGAAGTTTCTCTGCTGGATTTATATATCAGAACTGTAAATTATGTGATAATTACCAAATTTAAGAGGAAATTTAACAGTTATTTAATAATTAACTTAAATACCTAATAGTTGATTAAATTTATTTAATAATTAACTTAAATACCTAACAGTTGATTAAAATTTATTTGATAAGTAATTAACAGTTATGTTAAATTTTCTAATTTTTAACTGTTAATTTCAGATAATCTTTAATTATCAGCCAGAAAAACCTATTACAGGCAAGTAAGGGCAGTGAAATTATATCCCAATCAATGCGTTCACACAGGTGTTAACACATGGCTAAAAAATCAGGTTCCGGGCTCCAGTCTTCTGCAGGGCTCATGCGCTATTATGAAGCAGATAAAAATGCAGTTCAAATCCAGCCTAAGGCAGTGCTGATTGTCGGTGCAATTGTTGGCATTGCAGTATTATTCTTAAGTGCTGTAAATGGTTTCTGGCCGTAATCGCAATTTTCTTGGCAGGGTTCCCTTGAGCAGGCAGAATTCAGGAAAAAAAGAAAGGAAACGCAAGGCTTCTTCAGGGACAAGAATCTCTAAGCCCACAATTTTTCTTCTGGGTTTTCTTCTTATACTTGTGGGTATTTTTGGAGTCCTGTATAATCCTTCCAATTCTACAGGTGCTGCGGCTCCCTGGAAGGTTTCGGAAGCAGGTATTCTATCTTTCCCAGATCGAGAAGAGCCGGTATCTACAGCTCAGGAAATCGAAGATGTATATGCTCCTGAAAACTCGGATACTTTAAAACTGCTGTCTTTTGAAAGCAAAGGGGAAAAAATTCAGGCTCTCTTAAGAATTCCTGCAAATTCCTCTTCTTCTCCTGGCCTGGTCCTGCTGCCCGGAGCAGGGGTTAGCAAAGAAGCCGAACAGGGTCTGGCTGCTGAACTCTCTAAAATGGGATATGCAACTCTCACGCTTGACCAGCGCAACCTGGGCAGCATAAATGTAGACAAAGATCTTGAACTTTTCAAGGCAGGTCTTGAGCCCGTAGAATATGACATGGTTTATGATGCTCTTAAAGCCTCAGATGTGCTTGCGGCCCAGCCTGAAATTAACCCGAAAAAGCTTGCAATCCTCGGGGAAAGTAATGGTGGAAGATTTGCAATCCTTGCCTGCGCTCTTAATCCTTCCCTTAAAGGAGTTATCGGAATCAGCACTGCGGGGTACGGCACTGAAAAAATTGATTCTTCCCTTGCAAGCGATTCTGAAGCTTATCAGTTCTATCGTTCAATTGATCCGGATACCTATCTCTCTATCCTGCCGCCTGCAAAATTCGTGCTGATTCATTCTTCTAATGATCCGGTAATCTCCCACGATCTGGCGCTCCGCACCTATTCTCTTGCAAAAGAGCCAAAAGCTATGTATAACGTTACTGAGGCAACACACGGATATACAGCCTCAATGCACCCCTATCTTGAAAAAGAACTTTCCCTTCTTTTAAACTAAATCATATGGGCTTAATGCCCAGCTGAATTTATTGAAACAAGAGTCTCTTGCATATGAAAAGTATTTTGGGTGTGAAAACTTCTCAGCCGCTCTCAAGCCTGCGGGAAATTCATGGAATCGGTGAACGGGTAGCCGACAGGCTGATTGAACATTTCGGAACTGAAGAAGCTGCTCTCCAGGCTATTTGTGAGGGTGATATAGCTTCAATTTCTGAAGTCAACGGGATCAGCCACAATTTTGCCCTTTCCCTTGCCAGGTATGCCAGATCCAGGGCTGAAGGCTGCTCAATTTCCGATTTTCTCAGGACAAAAGAAGCCCTGGATATTTATTCCCGCTTGCTTGAGCTGATAAAAAGTTTTGCCCATACGACGCATGCCAGGGATAAGCTAAACCTTTTTTACCCATTACCTGCTTCGCGCATGGATCTTATCCAGGAAAGGCAGGCTTTCGTAAGAGAATACCTTGAACTGGGAAATGCCTTCCCCGAGAATTCCGAATTTCTGAAATTGCTTACGAGAGTCAGTGAACTCAGGCCTGTTCCCGGAAACCTCAGAGTCAGGGACCGGATAATTCTGTGCGGAGATTCAAAAACCCTTGAAGCAGCCCGAGAAAAGTTCCAGGCCTTTTTGTCTGTCCAGGCTGTAGAAAACCTCTCGGAATTCGTGGATCTTGCAAGAGGTTACTCCAGTGTTATTGTTTTTGATGATACTTATCTTGGTTTTGATCTACCTGAAGACATTGAACCCGAATATTTCCGGGACATTTCCAGAGCTGAACTCTGGCAGGTTTTGCCTGAAAAAGAACTGGCGTTTTTTGCGCGGAATCTGGACTGCATCCGCGCCTGCCTGAGTATCGTATCAGCTCTCCGCTCAGAGAATTTTGAGCTCTTTGAGGAATTTTCTAAAGAGAAGCTTGATATACTCGAGACTGCTCTCTCAAAACTCGGTGAGGATGGAAAGCCTGTTGAAGGGTTTGACCCTGAACTTGACAGGCTCGGAGCAGCCCTGCAAAACCTGGATCCTGTATTGACTTCGGCTCTGAATGAGGCTAATCAGCACATGAACCGAACTCTTGAGGCAAGTTCGCTTACTCTGAGCGGGCAGGAACTCGTCAGGCTTGTGAGTGGTGGAATGGAGATTAAAGACCTGCTTACAAAGGAACTTAATAGAATCTATAAAACTGAGATTGGAGCCATCAAAGAAGAGCTTGCTGAAAAACTAGGGCTTCAAAAGCAAGAAAAACTAATGCTCGACTCACTATTTCCTGATGAAGTTTCCTACCCTCTCAATGCAGACCAGTCCCAGCTGAGGCTTTTCAGGCAAAAGTTGAATAATAGCCTTGAGAAAACAAGGCTTGTCCGGAAAAGGGAACTTGCAAAAACTCTTTCAGGTTTTCACCAGCCTGTAGAAAAGCTTGTCAGGAAAGTTCTGGATTTTGACCTTGGCTTTTCAATTGCCTGTTTTTCGACAGAGTTTCAGCTTAATCTTCCCGAATTGATTCCCGAAGCCGGTATAGGTTTTACAGGTGGAGAAAACCTCTTTTTAAAAGCTCGGTACGGAGAAATCGATCCTATCAGCTATTCCATCGGAAAAACCGGTTTTTCCCCGGCAGGTCTGGAAAACAGGGTTGTACTTTTGAGCGGAGTAAACTCAGGTGGTAAGACTTCCCTGCTTGAGCTCCTTGCCCAATGCGTAATTCTTGGGTATATGGGCTTTCCAGTTCCTGCAAAAAAACTTGAACTCGGGCCTATAGAGGAATTCTACTATTTTGGCAAATCGAAAGGAACTCTCGATGCAGGAGCTTTCGAGACTACCCTCAAGCAATTCTCAGTACTCTCCGAAGCCTCAGAAAAACTGGTGCTTGCGGACGAACTGGAATCGATCACTGAGCCTGGAGCTTCTGCACGAATTATAGCAGGAATTCTTGAATATCTGTCCAGAAATGAACAGAGTCTTGGAGTTTTTGTCTCCCATCTTTCGGAACTTATCCTTGAAAATACCAGAACGGAAGTAAGAGTGGATGGAATTGAGGCCGATGGTCTGGACTCCAACCTTGAGTTAATCGTAAACCGGAATCCTGTATACAATCGTATTGCTCGGAGCACTCCAGAGCTGATTGTGGAACGGCTTTTCAGAAAGACCACTGGAAAAGAGCAGGAGTTTTACTCACATTTAAAAGATAAATTTGAAACCGGCTCAAAAGCAAACCTTTAGAGAAATTTCAGTGTACTTCCTAACATATACTAATAGAGTATTTACCTGGAAATTTCCAATCTTTTCTTGCAGTCTTCCAGTACTTTTTCTTTCTTACCTGGGGCATCTTTTTTTGTTTTTGTCAATAATTGGCTTTGTCAATAATTGTCTTCAAGAGATAATATTATAAATCTTTAGTTCTATATACTAATAAATAGTAGTGAGTTGGCGGAGATTCCTTAAATCCGGCCGATACAAAAGTTTATATATGTTTTGGTGTCAATGCATGTCCGATAACTTAATAAGGAGATTGCGTTCCTCATATGCAAAGGATTCAAAACTCTAGTCGGCTAACAGGGTTGATGTTATCAAGGAAATATTTCTCTAAGGCTAACTATATTAAGTTGTTTGAGTGAACCCGGGGGATATCTTCTTTTTAACCCAGTAGAGCCGGGTGACAATCAGGTAATGAAATTGAATATGAGATCTACAGAGATCCTATCTTCAGATCTTTTATTATTTTTAAAGACGAGTTTGAATAAGTGCAAAACCCAGGTCACGCGTGATAGCAATGGAGCGAAACTTCCCCATTCAGTGTGCAGATTTTGATAGGCTGATGATGGATAATGTTGAAGGAACTCGGGTAGAAGTTTCCGGTATGCCTGACCTAAGCGATCCATGTTTATATACGGACCGCGAGTACAGCTGGCTTCAGTTCAATGACAGAGTACTCGAAGAGGCTTTTGATGATCGCAATCCTCTGCTTGAAAGAGTCAAGTTTCTTTCGATCTTTGGAAGTAATCTTGATGAATTTTTTATGGTCAGGGTTTCAGGCGTCGAGAAAAGAATAGTGGAAGCTATGAAAGATGACCGGACAGATGAGACAGCACAGGAACAACTTCGCGTCATCCGGGAAGAGCTTCTCAGGCAGCTTCCTCTCAATGACAGTTGCTGGAATGAAATGCTTGAGCCTGCTCTCAGGAAAGAAGGAATTAAAGTCCTTAATTACTTTGAGCTTTCTAAGAAGGAAAGAGAAAAGTTGAGAAACTATTTCGAGAGAAATATTTTTCCTTTACTTACTCCTCTCGGTTTTGATTCAGGACATCCTTTCCCTCATATTTCCAACCTCAGCCTTAACCTTGCAGTATTAATTGATGATCCGGATTACGGGGAACGTTTTGCCAGGGTCAAGATTCCTCCAATGTTTATGCGACTAATCGTTGTTCCTGAAGGAGACCAGGAGAAAATAACTTCCAGTCTGAAAGAGCTGAAAAAAGGACGTTTTGTCTGGCTTGAACAGCTTATCGCTGCAAATCTTGACCTCCTGTTTCCCGGACAGCGCATCCTTGGAGCTTATCCTTTCAGAATTACACGCGATGCAGACCTTGGGTTTGATGAGGATGGAGACAAAGACCTCCTGACCGCTGTAGAACAAAGAGTCGGCAGGAATTACTTCGGGTCGGTTGTCAGACTTGAGACCGACTATACAATGCCAGCAAAAATCTCGGATATTCTTCTTAAGAACCTGGACCTTTCCCCTTCCCTTATGTTCAGGTCTGCAGCTCCTCTGGGGCTTTCAAATCTAAGTAAACTTGCAAAGATCGATCGCCCTGACCTTAAGTATGAATCCTTCGAGCCGAAAAAACATTCTCAACTAGCAAATAGGGATAAAATTTTTGCAACTCTGAAAAAACGAGATATTCTTCTCTATCATCCCTATGACAGTTTCGAATCGGTAATTGATTTCGTGGAAGAATCTGCCGAAGATCCTGATGTTCTGGCAATCAAAATGACCCTGTACAGGGTGGATGACAATTCCAGAATTGTTCAGGCCCTTATGAAGGCTGCGGACCGGAGAAAACAAGTAGCGGTCCTGGTGGAGCTTAAAGCTCGTTTCGATGAGGAAAACAATATAGGCTGGGCAAAAGAACTTGAGTGCAAAGGGGTTCATGTAGCTTACGGCTTCCCTGGACGTAAGATTCATTCCAAGATGTGTCTGGTTGTCAGGGCTGAAAAAGAAGGTATCGGGTATTATGTGCACATGAGTACAGGTAACTATAACGCAGTCACAGGAAAACTGTATACCGATATGGGGTATCTGACAAGTGATCCATGCATAGGTAAGGATGTCTCTGACCTTTTTAATGCCCTTACTGGATATTCGCGAAAAGACCATTATATCAAACTCCTTGTAGCTCCCCAGACTCTAAGGCATCAGATTTTGGAGCGCATCAGGCGTGAAATCGACCTTCACGAGAAGTGTGGAAATGGGCACCTGATCTTCAAGATGAATTCCCTTGTGGACTACCAGTGTATCCGGGAACTTTACAGGGCTTCTCAGGCCGGAGTGAAGGTAGATCTTCTTGTCCGGGGAATCTGCTGCCTCAGGCCAGGTATTATTGGGCTCAGTGAAAATATCAGGGTTACCTCGATAGTTGGCCGTTTTCTCGAACATTCCAGAATATATTATTTCAGGAATGGAGGAAAAGAAGAGATTCTTATGGGAAGCGCCGATCTTATGCCGCGCAACCTGGACAACAGGGTAGAAATCCTCTTTCCGGTATCTTCCGAATATATCCCTGTCGTGAGAGACGTTATCCTTGGCACTCACCTTAAAGATAATGTAAAAGCTCGCCTTCTGCTTCCTAACGGCAAGACTGAGAGAATCTACCCTCAGCCTGAAGAAGAAGAACTGGATTCTCAGTTATGGATGCTTGAGAATAGCAGAAGCTGGGATTTAAGCTATAAGAAAGGCTGAAAATGGGAATTCTTCTTTTTGCTTTCCCTTATTTCTTTTACTTTTTTACTTATTTTCCTAGGTAATGTGCCAATTGTGTTTACTGACATATAGGCAAAAAGTGATAGTATGAAACAAGAAAATTTAACGAATATGCGTAAAAAGTTGTTATAAAATTATCATAATTTTGTATTATTCTTTCAAAGTCCCGACAATAGGATATTTCTTTAATATTTCAGCTCCGTGTGGTGTCCTGTCTAATTCTTCGGTTATATCTTTCCCTGCAGGACATCCCTCATGATTGCCATCTTTCCAAAGATAACTATCAGATGAGACATCATATACCTGACCTTGATAAGCAATGTATATCGTTTCATTTGTACCGTCGTACTTTGCAAGTTCTTCAAGTGTATATTCTTTTATTTCCGTTTTCTCTGTCAAATTCTGTGTTTCAGTTGCCTCTTCTCCATTTGGAGTATCTGCATCAGCTTGGGTTCCGGCTTTTTCTGGAGTTACCAGTTTATTTCCCACGCATCCTGTTGCGAGGAACATGCAAAACAAAACTATCAATATAATTAGTTTTTTTCTCATTATTTTACCCATCCAACATCTGATACTGTATTTGTTCCTGACCTCAATTTGCTCCTGACCTCAATTTGTCCCTGACCTCACATGTAGTTTATATCTAAATATTTATTAAGTTGTCAATCTATTATTTCAGTTAGCTGATTGACTTCTAAGCCTAGAGTGTTAATCGTCTGAAAAATAGATAAACATACTTACCGAATAGAGGTAATAAAAACAGTTTGCTTAAGCTTTATAATTCAGTTAATCTTGGAATAAAGCTTAATTAAAGATTTTAACTTCAATAATAAATTTTCTACGGAGTCGTACTATGTGTTTCGTTTGTTTTTTACATTTGATGAATTACGGTTCTATGGGTTTCAACAATCCACACACAATTTCAAAATAAAATTCTGAAAAAAATTTTTTAGATTTTTTTCTTCATTACAAAGTACTCTATAAGAATCAAAAACAGAGGTAGAGAAATTGCCAGAAATATTTTGGCTTTTCCCATAAGGTCGTTGGTTTCGCTGTCTTTCTCTGAGCTTTCGTTGTGAATACTTGTTTTTGCTTCACCGTCAAGTTTTATCAAAGCGTCCTCTTCTGCTTGTTCACTGGCTATAGATACGTTTTCCCCATCTACGGAATAATTGGTTATTGCAAAGCAGGAGAAGCCAGACGTTTTCGATTTAAAATAAACGTAATTCTTATCTTCTGTGACTTTTTCGGTATCTAGGGGCTCCCAGCTTTCATTGTACCATTGAAGAATTATCTGAGACTGATTAATATTATTCTCTTCAATCCATGGTTTTTCAACTTTGAACTCTATAGCCCCATTTTCGCAATAATTGGCGACACCTGCTCCATAATTTCCTACCCAGATATTCACATATTTATATATCTTGCTAGGAGGAACTTCTGAGACAAAAGCAGATTTATTTTTGAGGACTTCTACAGTTGTAATTGTTCTCTTTAATGTTTTTATTGGGTCAAATTCGATATATGTAATGCATGTAGCATCTTCCAGAAAATTGAACTTGATATGATAACCACTTTGAACGTTGCCGGTGGCAAGCTCTTTTGCTTCTACATTGCTGACTGGTTCTTTTGAAAGACTGGCGCCTCCTGAACCGCCGCTGGAGGACCCTGATCTCTTGCTTCCTGAATCGCTGCCTGAAGACTCTGAGCTCTCATTTTCTGAATCACTGCCTGAAGACCCCGAACTTTCATTTCCTCCATCATCACTTGAAACTGTTTCTTTATATACGGTTGCGGTTTTTGTGAACTCATTATTGGTTTCATCGCTTTCAGAAACAATGCTTCCTGAATCCACGGTTACTTTCACTTCAATTTGCCCTTCGGTTCCAGGAGTCCAGAAAAAAATACCTGTTCCGGTTTCACCTGCTGCAAGGGCTGGTATTGATGTAACTCCCGTATAACTTTCATTGTTTCCTTTAATATCATACCTAATTTCGCTTTTCTCAGCAGCTGTAGAGCCATTATTCTTCACTGTTGCCGTAAAGGTTATATTCTCTCCTGGATGCGGTTCTTCAGGACTCAGAGAAATCGATTCTATTTTCAGGTCAGGAAGCTCACGTTTTATACTTATGGTTTTTGACATCTCATTATTGTCTTCATCACTTTCACTAATGGTATTCCCAGAATCTGCGATCGCTGTTACACTCATGTTCTCTTCATTTCCAGGAGTCAGCGAAAATTCTGCACTTGTACTTGTCCCTGCTGAAAGTTCAGGAATAGAGATTTCTCCTGAAGTTCCGTTACTACTGTATTTTGCAGTACTATTATTGGCAGTTGCTTCTCCCACATTCTTTATTTTCAGGGTAAAGTTCAAAGGTTTTCCGGCTTCGGGTTGTGTTGATGATTCTGGATACAGGTCTTCAACTATCAGATCTGGAAGTGACTCCTGTACTATTTTCACAGTAATTACTTTCTCACTATTCTCTACGTTCTCTAAAGAAGCCTTTATTGTCACTGTTTCTTCCGTGTCAGGAGTTGTCCAGGTGTAGGAAATTAATTTTTCTGATCCAGCCTCTATTGCCGGGACTTCTTCTTTTTCCTCGTTTTCACCAATTAAATATATTATATTCGTTGGTTCTGAGGTTTCATTTCCTGTGTTTTTAACTAAGGAATTAATAACGACCATACTATCGGGTTTTGGATAATCAGGGTCAGTGGAGAGTTTTTCCAATATAAGATTGGAGGTTAGTGTACTATTTGTCGAATTTCCGTTGTCTGCAAATTGTCCATCTGCAGCAGATACTATACAGGGTATCAATCCAGGAATTATTACTATCGTTAATAATACAGAAATTAAAGAATTAAAAAAATGAGTTCTCATTTTAATTGTCCTCCTCCCATGGCAGTGTCGCAAATTTTCTATAAATTTAAAGTCAAGTTTTTAAGTACAATGGGAAAATTGACCTCCCAACATGGAATTGCTACATTACAACTTCTCAAAATTTATGGTTTTAATGAAAAACCGACACACTGCCCAAAAACAACAAAATGACAAAACTATGACAAAACTAAAAACTAAATTTTTGCAGCCTTAATGTGTCTATAAACTTAAATTGTATCTAATTTATATGAATACTGGGGTTCTTGATTACTACTTTGTCACGAAATACAAAACTCATTTTAAATTTACACATATATGTGTTTTTTCAATAACCAACGGCTTAATTTTCCCATACTAAAATGCAGAAAAAACCTGAAAAAGAACTCTTTTAATACTCTTTCTTTATTTAGTATGTAAATAGACAAACTATACTATATATGGAGAAAGAATATAAATATATAATAACAATTACAAACTTTCGGCACACTGTCAAATAATCTAAAATAGAATAAAAATATGAACTATTATTGTGAAGCTTATTTTGAGTTTCTCGACTCCTTCGAGAAAAACGAAAGACAGGGCTTTCAGGTGGTAATAATGGAACCCGAGAAAATCTCCGAAGGCAGAGTTGTTGCGTTTATCGATATAGGCACTAACTCGATCCGGCTTCTTCTGGTCCGGATCAATCCCAATGGGTCTTACCTGCCCCTGACCAAGCAGAAGGAAACGGTCAGGCTCGGGGATGGGGAATTCATAGACAGAATTCTGCAGCCTAAGGCGATAGAACGCGCAGTTGTTGTCTGTAAAAAGTTCATGGAACTTGCCAGGGCCTACAGGGCAGAAGAGGTCATAGCTGTGGCTACCTCAGCAACGCGAGACGCAAGCAATAAGGTTCAGCTTCTCGAAATGTTGAAAAAGGAAGCAAATCTGGAAGTCTGTACAATTTCCGGAACTGAAGAAGCTCGCCTCATTTACCTTGGGGTTTCAAGCGGGCTTCGGCTTGGGAACTCAAAAGCTCTGTTCATAGATATCGGAGGTGGGAGCACCGAAGTATCGGTAGGGGACCAGACCCGGTGTTATTATCTTTATTCCTTTAACCTTGGAGCTGTCAGGCTGACAAATATGTTTTTGCAGGACGAAACCGGGCCTGTTTCCGAGGAACAGTATGAGCAGATTAAGGCTTATATTCGGCGCAAGATTACAGATATAATAAAAGACCTTTCCGAGTACGATATAAGCTGTTCGATTGGAAGTTCGGGAACAATTGAAAACCTTGCCAGGATCGCTTTTGTTTACTTGCACAAAACATCCCGTGAGAGTTTTGAGAAACTGGAGTATGAAGACCTGAAGAAAATAGTCAGGGCAATGTGCTCCATACCTCTCGAAGAGCGGCGTAAATTCCCGGGAATCAATGTGCAAAGAGCAGATATTATTATCGCAGGGGCTGCAATTATTGAGACATTTATGGAAGAGATGGGGCTTTCCGAAATCAGAATAAGTAAACGCGGGCTTCGAGAGGGGCTGCTTGTAGACTATATCTCAAAGAGTGAATTCTCCTACATGATTACTCAGATGTCTGTAAGAAAGCGCAGCATCATGCAGCTTGGGCTTACCTGCAATTTCGATGAAGAGCATGCTCATATCGTTACCAGACTTGCCCTTGAACTCTTTGACAGTATTCAGGCGCTTGGAATTTATAAGTTCAGGGAAGGGGAAAGGGAACTTCTTGAATACGGTTCCATCCTGCATGACATAGGGACATTCCTATCATACGATACCCATCAGGTCCATGCCTATCACCTGATAAGGGAGAGCAATCTTCCGGGTTTCCAGCCTGAAGAAATCGAAATCATAGCGAATCTTGCCTATTTCCACAGGAAAAATACGCCTAAAAAGAAACATCCCAATCTTGTCGGGCTTAATAAAGACACAGTAAAAAGTATAAAAGTTCTCAGTGCCCTGCTCCGCATTGCCGAAGGGCTGGATCGTTCTCACAATGGAGTTATTTCCCACGTCCGGTTTTACATAGCTTCTACCGACAGCCTGGTGCTTGAAATGCACGCTCAACAGGAGTGCCAGCTCGAAATCTGGGAGGTAGAGAAACAGAAAAAATATTTCAAGAAAATATTCGGATACAATCTTCAGTCTAAAGTCCTTATAAAGCAGGATGCTGGGGTTCCCTTAGTCTTAGAAGGAGACGCTGATCTTGAGGAACTTCCAGAGGTTGAAATATCCTCAAAAAGTTAAGTTAACACTTCTGCATTAGTACAGGTTATTATACTAAAGGTTATTATACTAACGCAGATTTTTCACTACGTTAGTACAGGTTTTTAACTGCATTTTCAATCCTTTCCCTGAAATTTCCATTGCATATCTTTCCCCAAGCATCGGGAAAGGAATTGAGCAGAGTCTGAAGTTCTTCTTCTCTGTATTCAAGATAGGATTCGATTCCTTCTGCATTTCCTTCTGCACTTCCTTCTACACCTTCGGAAAATTTCTTTTTCCCTGAAGCTTTTTCGCTCTCGACAGAACCCCATTCTCCGGTTCTCAGGTAAGAACCCAGCAGGTCAAGTGCAACTACTGTATCATGGAGATCTCCTAGATGGTCCTGGAAAGTTTTGAGTTCCTTGATTAGGTTTTTTGCGTCTTCTCCAAGCACGCTCTCAAAAAATTCTAGGGTATAACGCATTCCTTTGGCTGCAATCCTGAGCCTGTGCAGGCGTTCTACAGAAATATAAGGGCCTTCTACCCATTCGGAGTAAGCCCTGATATCTGCTAAACGTGCATAGAGGATTGAAGGAAGCACTTCTCTTACCCTATGGGGCAATGCATCATGTTTTTTGTTAGTTGCAGGAAGGATCAGGGTTTCTGGAGAGGCAAGTACGTCTGAAAAGTCTCTTTTGAAAGTCCGGTATTTTTCACTGTCCAGATAATCAAGCATGTTTTTCCTGGCTTTTTCTCGCTCTTCCGTAAGCACTGCAACAAGCGGGTCCAGATCATGTTCATGTTCTGGAGGCAGGGTTTTCAGGTACTTTTCGGCTTTTTCGCGGAAAACGTCTAGGTCCCTAACATCCCCAAGTGAACCAAGCGTTCTCCTGAGCCCTTTGAGGTGCGGCTCAAGCTGTTCGGAATCAAGATAAGCCTCAAAAATCTTTGCTGCAGCTCTCATTCTGCGGACTGCGACCCGCATATCGTGCAATTCTTCGATGTCCTCCCCTTTTATAGTTCCTTCTTCATGAGAGAGCATACAGGAAAATTGATAGGAAAATATCTTGCAGGCAAGCTGCGCCATAGAGTCAGTCGGTTTGACAGTTACTTTTTCATCCGGTCTGCACTTCTTTTTTTCTGGTTTTTTCTCCCTTGAAGCTTGTTTCTTTTCTGGTTTTTTTTCTTCTTCAGCCTGTTTTTTTTCTAGTCTTTTTTCCTTCCTTTCCTGTTTTTTTTCTGGTTTTTTTTCCTCTCCGGCCTGTTTCTTTGTTTCTATTTCTTTTATTTCAGATTCTTTTATTTCGGATTCTTTTATTTCGGATTCTTTTTCAATTAGAACTTTTTCGTCTTCAGCAGCCTGAGAAAACAGGAGTTTGCTTCCGTATAGATATTTCCAGAGTTTACTTTGTGCCTCAAACTTTTTTGCAGTTTTTTCAGTTACATCCCCTATTATTTCTATCTCCAGAACGTTTTCAAGCGACCTTATCTTTCCTGGCTGAATTTTGAGGGATGCGAAAAGGTCTGAAATTGACACAATGGCTGCAAGCATCAGGGCTTTGTTCTGTAGACCGGGAGGCAGTCCTGTGTGGAATCCTTTCAAGTTTGAGATTAAGTTTTTTTCGCTTACGTAATGGCTTACAAAAAGATCCTGAAGTTCAATGATCAAGGAGAGCATTAAAATTTCGTGAAGCTTGAGTCCTTTTACAGGATGTGTCAGAAGAATTTCTCTGCTCATACGTGCGCTCTCGCCAGGAAAAATGGAGTTTCCGTTATCCTTCAGGAAGGCTGCAAGTCCCAGGAGTTTTCTCTCTTCCTGTCCCAGTCTGTGGCATACAGACAGTCCATCAAAAAGTGTAAGAGCATATTCCCTACCTTTTTCTGCCCGGTTTTTATTTGCTCCGTAATACTCAAGCAGGCTTTCCGGATTCCATTGTTTAAATTCTGACGCTTTCTTTTCCTTTTTTGAAATACAATTTTTTCCAGCCTGAAGATGGAATTCAGGATCTTTTTCTTTATAGGTTGTAAAAGGAAAAATAGAAAGTCTCTTTTCTTTAAACTCTGAGCGCAGGGCTCTTATTTTGGTTTGAGGAACTTTCAGAAGCAGGCTGAGCTCTTCACAGCTCTTTTCTTTATCAAGTTCCATCAAAATCTGAGCCTGCTTCCCATACATGTTTTTCTGGTCTGCAAGCTGTGCGCAAAAAACTCTTTCTCTCAGGTTAAGGAAGGTTTTTTCAGGAAGGTTCTCCATGAAAAGAAAAGCTCTTTCGAACTTAGAAAAAGTGCTTTCTGCCAGGTTGTAATGCTTGAGCAGGAAAAGCCGGATAGTTTCAAGCTCTTCCGAGCTTCCTTCACTTTTAAGCTCAACTTCAAATTCATTATAGTGCTTTTCCCTGCCTTTACTTTTCAGGTTCACCCGGTCAAGGTAAGTCTCAGCTATAATCCTTTTTCCCATTTTTACCTGGCGAATTACCCTTTTCTGTTTGAGGGACAGCAGCGGAAAAAGGTCAAGTCCTGCCGTAAATTCAAAAATCAGGTCTCTAATACGGGAATCAGGACATGCGAGTACTGAAGTTCCTTCAGGCAGGAAACTTACATACTCTTCTCGCCTGTGAGTTCCACCTTCAAAACCTCCCAGGCTTTTAATGGTTACCCAGCTCCCGTTTTCCCCAGATGATTTCCTGACCCGCAGGTAATAGCCCGAAGCCATAATAGACCGGTTCTCAGTATCAAAGAAAATATCCTCATTTAACTGGATTTTCGCTTCCGAAAGAGAGTATGAAGCAAGCTTTGAAAGGCTTTCAAGGGCCTGAAAATCCGTTTCTTCCATTACCAGAAATTTTGATTCTATTTCCATACTTTTTTCTCCCACCCAAGTCCCGTCTCGGGAGGACGGGTCCGTTTCGCTCACTTTGTTCGCTCAAGCGGAGTAATTTATAAATAAAGATACTTATGTGATAAAAGGGCTGGTTTACAAATTCGAGTGCAGTTTTCTTCTATGTTTTCATGGTTGTAAATTATCAAGTCAGCGTTTTCCAGAATGCGGAATTACCGTGATTACATGGTTATATTGAATATACAGATGTACGTTTAAGGTAACAGTTATATTGGTTGAAGTACTATAAATTCCAATAAATTTCAGCATTTCTATGGAGTTAGTGCTCCATTTTTATTTAGTTAATATTATATATAGTTCTAATGTAACTTGACTTTGTCACATTTCCTTTTCACGTCAACCGTGATGTATAATTTTTCCTTTATAAATTTAGTTTCATGAAACAAATAACAGCTGATTTCATCAAGTCAAATAATATTTCTGTAAAAAAAATACATTTCAGATAGATATCTTGAATCCTATCTTAAAAAACTCGTTCTGCCATTTCAGTTTGTATTGATTACCTTAATGGTTTGATTCTTCTGCCAAAACGGAAGATATGAGTAAAATGACAATCTACTGTTGTAAGTGTTCCAACAATCAGTCTTTAAGCCACTTCATCTCAAATTCTCCTTGGCCTTCTACAAATCTCCTCAAATTTGTAAGAACAAAAGCCGTTGACATTTATGTTTTAATGGGAAAACAAGGACCAAAACCAAAATTCACGATATCTCCTGTCCTAATCAAGATTGTAAATTTATCGTATCTCTGGAAAGGAAATATCATAGGCAACGGCACATATCAAATCAAGAACAAGAGAGTTCGCAAATATATTTGCCGCATTCGTGGCAGAGTGTTCAATGATCGAACAGATACTTTCTTTAAAAATCTTCGTAAGGATGAATTCATTATCAAGTTAGCCTTGAAAATGGCTATTAGAGGAATGTCGGCATTGTTAACTAATTATAGCTATCTCTTTATTTCTATGTTTCATCAATAGAAGAACAGGGTACTTTAGCATTTCAATACTCTTCGTATAACATTTTGTCTTTCGTCTCAACCTTGCCAGAAAGTGCCTCAATATGCCGTTATACCCTTCAAATGTATACGTTTCGGCTTTGGATTGAGTATGAATATTTTCTGGAAGAAACTCTGCATATGCTCTCCAGTGATCTGTCATCACTTCTCCAATCTCTTTCTGCTTTAATTTTTCCCATATTCGTTGTCCAGTTTTCGTTCCTCTGTTGCCAAAAGCGCAGTTGATGAATTTTTTCCCAACTCTATCAACAGCAATCCAGATCCAGCAATTTTTTTTTTGTTACCGATGTAAGTGTGCATCTCATCCATTTCAACAATAGATATCTCATTTTCGCTTTTTAGGTCCTCCAACTCCTGACCAAATTTCTTTATCCATTTTTGGACAGAAACATGACTTACTCCTAAAAATCTTCCTATTGAGCGAAATCCTAACCCTTCAAGATAGAGTTGCAAAGCCTGTCTCTTAACAGAAGGGGAGCTAGCAGTTGATTTTACCTCTACGGTATAGTTATATCCACAATCATGGCATTTGTAGCGTTGACGTCCACAAACTATACCATTCTTTTTGTGAGTGGAACTATTACACCTTGGGCAGTTCATATAGAAATATAGGTTCTCATAATATATAACTATAGTTAACTACCAAATCTCAATTTTTCCCATATCCGCAGCCTCCATAATTAACAAGCTGAGATAGTAGTAAAATACTAAAAAGCATGTTTAAGCAATTTTCGACAAATTGCTCTATAAATAATCTATGTTCAATTCTGTTTTGGCTCTTTAACTGACTTTTAACAATTAATTTCAGGCCTGTAAATAGCCCTTAACTTGCAATTGTTAGAGACTTTGGATATAAAAATATTTAATCTATAGTCACTTATTAAGAAAGTGAGAATGTTTTACAGGATTTAGTAAAGCTTGAGATATGTACCGAACCCTGCATACCCGAAGGCAAGAGTCAACTTTACAATAATATAAAGTTTGCTGAGTCTTGCCTTTAGTTAAAACAAAGAAGATAAGATGAAATGGAGATAAAGAATCATAAAAAAGTTGCCCTTGTAATGCTAGCAACCCTATGTTTTTTTACGGGTTTGGCTACCGCAAGTTCAGATCTTAAAATGGATTCAGTACAATATGTTGGGAATGAATCTATAGACGTACTCTTTAATCAATATTACGAAGAAATAAGTTTAGACGAACTTGGAAAATCTGGAGTGTATAGGTTGAATGTACCAAACACAATTACAAAATATGATCTACTGTTAATGAATCCAGAACTTTTTAAGAAAGATGCAGACTTAGGTAAAATGACTATCCAGTTAATTGGACAAAATTTTGAATTACAGTTAGAACCTGGTATATGGGTTAGCAAAGGAGATAAGGAAATAATTAAAAATGAGACTGGAATATACGAAATTGATATGCCCGAGGTATATAATTATTACGGATCAGTTGTTGGGATTCCAGAAAGCAAAGTTCGTTTTACAGTTTCAGATGATGCAGTTCTCGGATGGATCGAAGTCAAAGATGTAAAATATATAATATCCCAAGCCGGATGGATGGAAGAAAACGGTGAAAAAAAAGTACTCCACGTTGTGTATCGAAACACAGATAAAGTTATATCTGGCGTGCCACCTGCATCAGATGATGTAGCTTACGAATCCAATAATACTGTGGATGTATATTCTAAATCTGAAACTTTTAAGACTCAATCGCCGTCAAGTATCTTATCAACTACAACTGTGACCCTTCTGTCGGCATATGATACTGAGTTTAAAAATGAGTTTGCCAGTCCAGGTACTGAAATCTATAACATGATGGCTGATGTAAACAGTGCATACGGAGTTTCAGATATAGGTGTAAATTTCGATGCAGACTACTACTACTACGACTCCGATTTAAGCAGCACCAGATCAGACCTTCTGTTAGGTGAATTTCGCTCAGAAAATTCAGCCTTAAGGGACTCCGCAAATTGTGATCTTGCTTTTCTTTTCAGTGGCAAATGTTTTTCAGACAGTGCTATAGGAAGATCATACGTGTACTCAGGCTTGTCAAACGCAGCGTACGGAGTAGCTCAAATGGTGGATGAGCCAGGGACAACATATGATGGAACGTTTGACGACAGATGTAGTGTAGTTTCACATGAACTTGGTCACAATTTTGGTGCAGATCGCCAAGATTCGTCCCATGCATATGCAAAAGCTTACAGTTGGTCATACCTAGGATTTACCAGGTATTCTATTATGTATACTCCTTACAAAGGGATAGGTTCAATAGGTGGTATGCAGCTAGAGTTTTCTTCTGATACTAATCATGGTGACGCCACACATGACAATGCAAGAAGGATCAGTGAAACAAAGTCTACTATAGCTAATTTCCAGTAAATATAGAGCTAGCACACTTGCCTGCCTTACAGGCAAGTTCATTTTTAACTCCAAATTTGATAGATCCTATCTACTAATATATACCCCACTGAAGTAAAAATCGAGGGAAGTAAGGATATGAAAGGAAAGCATCTAATATTTATTGTAATAGTAATTTCACTTCTATTTGCATTATTCATGACTCCCCTTAAATATGACCTATTGGGACACTCACAACCAGGAAAATTAAACCTCACTATGATACCGGAAAAAACTCGGATACAGGAAGATAAGGTATTCCAGATTCATTTAACATTAACAAACATTGGAGAGAATACAATCAATGTCTGGAGGATGTATGAACAAGTGAGTTATGATATATTTTTCACCAAAGTGGATGGCTCTATAGTACCTTATGAATGTGGAGCTATCTCAAGAGTGCCACTTACAAACAAAGATCTTGTTGAATTGGACCCAGGAGAATCTCTAAATTGTACATTTGATTCAACATGTTGGAATTTGACAAAGGGAGAATATACCCTTAATGCCATATACGATACTACTTCTCCAAATGAAGATATTAGAAAACCCTATTGGATTGGTAAGATAAATTCCAATAATGTAACGATAATTGTAGAGTGAGTACTTTATTTTATCCCAAAATTATTTCGCTTTTTTAATTTCTTTATTCCAATTGTATATATCGTATACAGGTGACTCACTATTTTACTTCAACTTCAAATTTGTGTAACTATTCAGGTAGCCTTGTAAAGGCTACACAATTTTTCGGCTTTGTAGAAATCCTTAATTTTATGCAAATTATTTCTATCACTTTTTTGTTTATGTTGTACACTATCAATTTAAATTTAATTTCCTTTACTTGATTCCTGAACTTCCTTGACCTAATTGTTTCCCTAAGCTTTCTTTTCACTACAGAGAATGTTGTCTCTGATATATTTCTTTGATTGTATTTAATTTTGTCAAAGACCAGAATACAGGCTCTGTAGAAATCCCCTAAATTGAGGTTTGACACCATATTTTTATAGTTGTAATGTTATATTTTACTTTTAATTCATCTCATAAAAACGAAGGAATCTTCCAATATTGAAATCGAATAATACATCGAATTTGTTGATATCAGCCTTGAAATTGTCCAATCTTCGAGACTGAATCTTTATTCCTGCAAATATTCCAAGCATGTTTATACTCAACATCAGCTTCTTGTTCTGGTTTTATTGAAAGAATATATAAGCACAGACTATCGTGATTTTGTAGAACTTATCGACCTTATGAAAGATATAAAAGAAAAACTTAATCTTGATAAGATTCCACATTTCACTACCCTTCAAAAGTTTGTGTCAAGAATTCCTTCTTCTCTGTTTAACCTCATTTTGTCAAGGATTCTAAAGCTTTTTTATTCACATGGAGAAAATGTCTCTATTACAGCAACCGATGCAACGTATTTACAAGTTCTTACGCAAGTTATTATTATTCACGCAGAACAGGAAAGCTTCAAAAAAGTTTTCTGAAAACTTCAATGTCATTAGACACTAAAAAAGGTAATATTAGAATGGAAAATTAGTCAAAAAACAGATCATGAAATAAACATGCAAATGCTTTAATAAGACAATCAAATAGGACAAGAAAATCACAATGTTATGTGATGGATAAAGGGTATGATTCCGAAAAAATTCATACTCTAATTAGAGAAGAAATAAAAGCAGACTCAATTATACCTTTAAAGAAAAGAAAAGAAAAGAAAAGAAAAGAAAAGAAAAGAAAAGAAAAGAAAAGAAAAGAAAAGAAAAGAAAAGAAAAAGAAAGAAAGTTGGGGGAAAGTATAGAAAACAACTGTATTTTGGCTCTGTAGAAATCCTAATAAAATAGACAGAAACAGATTGGATTGAATTTAAGTAGACAAAAACAGATCAGATTCAATAATTGAGATCCAACTCACGTCTTGAATCACAGGTGTTTGAGATTCCTCCAGCAACAGAATTTCTATAGAGCCCTAAACTACAGGTCTTTTTAAATATCAACTAATTAATAGAGGAGCATCAATGGCTTAATTCACTAAATAAAACAGTTTGTGAAGCGGTCTTTTGCATACTCTATATGCCTGGATTGTACTACTGACTCTTGTTTTGTAATGGAAGGAATTGAGTGAAAATTCAAAAAAGCTAAATGCAGTAAAGCATATCTACTAAAAATTTAGAAAAAATGGCTGAAATATTTATAAAAATCTAGCTCTCTGGGAATTTAATTTACTAATGATAAATCTAAAACTCTCTTATTAATTGAAGTCCATTCATGTAATATCTGACCCGAATGTTATAGGTTGATGCATAGAGACCATTAAATTCAAAATCAGTAGAGATTATTCGATTAGAAATGCGGAATCACCTTATTTCTACCCCTGTAACCCATTAAGCTCGGCTCCAGCCAGAAATACTTTTACAGCCCGACTTTCAATATTATTGATAATAACCGATTAACAACCTATGGAGTAACTTCTCTTGACAGGTAAAGACATACTATTCTGGGATGAGACCCTATTTAAGGACCCGTCTGTGCTTGAGCCTGACTATCTCCCTGAATATTTCCCTCACAGGGAGTCACAATTAAATGGGCTCAGATTTGCGCTCAAGCCAGCCCTGCGCGGTATGCGGCCTTTGAATTGTTTGCTTGTAGGTCCTCCCGGAACAGGAAAGACCAGTGCAGTTATGAAGGTATTCGGGGAAGTTGAAGCTCATGCAACCGGTGTCGTTACTGTCAAAGTTAACTGTCAGATTGATTCCACACGTTTTGCAGTAATGTCCAGGATTTACAGGAAGCTTTTTGGAATCTCTCCTCCCAACTCAGGAGTTGCTTTCAGGAAAATCTTTGAAGCCGTAGTTAATTTTCTAGTTTCTTCGGAGAAAGTTCTGCTTGTTGCTCTGGATGACCTCAATTATCTCTGCTATGAAGGGCATGCCAATGAGGTGATGTACTCGCTTTTAAGGGCACATGAGCAGTACCCCGGAACAAAGATAGGGATAATTGGAATCGTAAATGATGCTTCGGACCTCTATTGCCTGGATTCCAGGGTGAATTCGGTATTCCTGCCTGAAGACATTCCTTTCCCGAGATACGAAAATGTCGAAATTCTTGATATTCTCAAAGACCGGGTAAAATACGGCTTTTATCCTAAAGTGATTTCTGATGAATTACTTGAACTCGTAGTATCGTATGTAGAAAGGACAGGGGACCTCAGAGTTGGAATTGACCTTCTAAAACGTTCCGGTTTTAATGCCGAACGCAGGGGAAGCCGCACAATCTCTTCTGAAGATGTGGAAAAAACTTACGAAGCGTCCAAACTGCTTCATTTGTGCAGGGGTATAAGCCTCCTTTCAGATCCTGAAAAACACCTGCTTGAGCTAATAGCAAAAAAAGGAGAAGTCCATGCAGGTGAACTTTACAAATCCTTCCACGAATTAACTCAGCTTGGATATACTCGTTTTTATGGAATTGTCAACAAGCTCCAGGTACTTAACTACATAGATGCGGACTTTACCGGCAAGGGCCAGAGAGGCAGGACGAGAATTATAAATACAAAATTCAGAGCTGAAGATGTTCTTAATTGCCTTGAAAAGAAGTAAGTAAAAAGTCCTGTAAAGCCAGATAAGGAGCTATACGTTTCAAAATTGAAAAACCTGAAAACAACCCAAATAACCTTCTAAAGCCTGAAAAAAGCCTGAAAAAAGGAGAGTTACTTGGAGATTCACATCAATTTCCGGTGAGAGGCCGGAAGAGAGTTTTTCAGACTTCAATTTTTAAGGGCTAAAAGGAAGGCATGGCTTGAAAACCGTGCCTTTCCCTGTTTGTCCCAAAATGATTTTGTTACCTTTCCGGATTACATCATTCCTGGAGGCATTCCGCCTGGCATTCCGCCTGGCATTCCGCCCATTGCTCCTGGAGGCATTCCGCCTTCTTCAGGGCCTGCTGCACGGGTAGAAGCTATGACGTCGTCGATCCTGAGAATCATAACTGCAGACTCAGTAGCTGCATTGATAACCTGGGTCTTGACTCTGAGAGGCTCAACTACGAAGTTTTTCCACATGTCAACGACTTTGCCTTCGTAAACATTGAGTCCTGCGGTCTTTACACCTTTTTCGTGCTGTGAACGCAGCTCCATGAGCATGTCGATTGGATCTAGGCCTGCGTTTTCTGCAAGAGTTCTTGGAATAATCTCAAGAGCTTCAGCATAGGCTTTAACTGCAAGTTGTTCTCTACCTTCGAGGGTTGCTGCGTATTCCTGGAGTCTGAGTGCAACCTCAACTTCAGGGGAACCGCCGCCTGCAACGAGCTTCTCATCTTCGATTGCAACTCCGACCACACGCAGGGCATCTTCAAGAGCACTGTCAATACTGTCAACAACATGCTCTGTACCGCCGCGCAGCAGGATTGTTACAGCTTTCGGGTTGTCGCAGCCTGTGACAAAAGTCATGCTGTCTCCGCCAACCTTTTTCTCTTCAACGAGTGCTGCATATCCGAGGTCTTCAGGAGTGATTTCATCCATGTTTGTGATGAGTTTGCCGCCTGTTGCTCTTGCGAGTTTTTCCATGTCGCTCTTCTTAACTCTACGGACAGCAAAGATACCTGCTTTTGCAAGGTAGTGCTGGGCAAGTTCTTCAATTCCCTTCTGGCAGAAGACAACATTTGCTCCGCTGCTGATAACCTTCTGGACGATCTTCTTGAGCATCTGCTCTTCCTGATCAAGGAAGGACTGGAGCTGGTCAGGGGAGGTTATGGAGATTTCCGCATCTACTTCGGTGTCCTTCAGTTCGATTGCGCTGTTGAGAAGAATGATTTTTGCGTCCTTAACTTTTTCAGGCATGTTGGGGTGGATTCTTTCCTTATCAATGATCATACCACGGATAAGCTCGGAATCCTCTACCTTACCGCCGACTTTCTTAACAACATTGATGTTGTCTTTGTCAACAGTATTCTTTCCGTTTGAGTCTACAACGCTTGTTACAGCATCTACGGCGATCTCTGAGAGGAGTTTTTTGGAGGACTCTGCACCTTTTCCAGTCATTGCAGTTTCAGCAATGCTGACCAGCAGGTCACGGTTGGACAGTTCTACTGTCATTGCAAGGGAGTCCAGGACTTCTACGGCTTTTTCGGCTGCAAGCCTGTACCCTGCTGCGATAATTGTCGGGTGAATTTCCTGCTCGATTAAATCCTCAGCTTTACTTAAGAGCTGGCCTGCGACTACAGCTGCACTGGTAGTGCCGTCTCCGACTTCCTCATCCTGGGTCTTGGCTACTTCTACTACCATCTTTGCTGCGGGATGTTCGATGTCCATTTCTTTGAGGATGGTTGCCCCGTCGTTTGTAATAACCACATCGCCCATGGAGTCCACAAGCATTTTGTCCATGCCCTTGGGACCAAGGGTTGTTCTGACTGCTTCTGCTACTGCCTTTGCAGCCATGATATTATTATTCTGGGCATCCCTGCCTCTGGTTCGCTTACTTCCTTCTTTTAAAATAAATATTGGCTGTCCTGCCATGATTTAATCCTCCATTAGTATGAGTTTGAAATAGCTCTGCAATTAAAATTGCATTTTACATGTTTGTACTTCTATATAAACTCATCCCACTGGCAGCTCTGGATCCAACATTTCGCAGTATTTTTTTGAAAATAAATATTTTATCTTGATAGCGTTTTTGAAACATATTAAAGTAATTTGGGTACATAATGACATTTGGTGAAAAGTGAATTATACCATTTTTATTTTCTAATATGATGGCAGAGCTCAAAACCCTCTTCTTGTGGGTAATTTCCCGGAACATTGTGAAGAACTCTATGCTATGTCAATTGATTATGTTAATGAGTATGTCCTCTTCAAGAGAGTCAAAGATCGTTGGGAAGATCTCTATAATCTTGAAGGTCTAAAACCAAATTCTAATCCTTCCAGTCTCTCTCGATCTATGAGTATTCTACAAACTGAAAAGGCTATAAAAAACTGTAATTTTTCTCAACTCTAGCTAAACAAAATAAAAAAACGTTTCAGAAACTTAAATTCTAATTTGAAATTAAAAATAAATTAATACTTTATTCCAAAAAATATTATGTATTATATCCTTTTTTCAAAAAATACGTATAATTTTAATTTAAAACTCTATTTAATCCAATTTAAAATCGTAAAATTTATCTAGGAGTATTGTACTTCTTTTTTTGGTGAGCACTTGTGAAGTCTCTGGTTATCACATTGAACAAAAATTCTAAATAAAAACTATTTTTGGAGGTATTAGGTGTTTTTGATTTCATATTCCCAGTCAAATGTACGGGTATAGATCCTGATCTTAATTGGTTTAATAAGAAGATTAACCAAAAAAACGTGAAATATAAAGAATTTAAACCTTTTTAAGGAGTTTTATATACTAAATTACTATTATTTGGCTATATTTTCGACATATGGAGCTATTAATCTCTTTATTAGTGATATAAATGTATTAAAAAGCTTAAATGAGAGTTAAGAACAAAAGCACTATATTATGTCTTTGGGGAAGTGTCTATAATGCAAAGAAACTACTGGCCAACTACAAAATGGAAAGCTGTAGACTCGGGAACCTTGAGAATGGATTCAGAAAAGCTTTCAGAGCTTGAACCTATGATAAAATCCGAGTACAGCAATATAAATGGTATTGTTGTTGTGAAAAATGGATATATCGTTTATGAAAGATACTTTAATGGTTATGGCCCGGATGATACACACCATGTGGCATCTGTAACGAAAAGCATAATATCTGCTCTTATTGGTATTGCCATAGATGCAAGATATATTGAAAATGTAGACCAGAAGGTGCTGGATTTTTTCCCTGAGTACGCTCCCGATTCTGCTGATTTACAGAAACGAGAAATTACCATACGCCATCTTCTCACTATGACGGCCCCTTATCTATTTGAGGACTGGCACGAACCGCTGGACAGGATGTGTATGCAGCCTGACTGGGTAAAGTATATTCTGGATATGCTGGGCCAAAAGGGAAGTATTGGAACTTTTAAGTATTCCACTGCAGGGGCGCACCTGCTTTAACTATCATTACTCGTAGCACAGGAAAAAGTGCCCGTGAGTTTGCCAATGAACGCTTATTTAAACCCATTGGCATGAAAGAAATCCCGGATCATGAAATGAAAGCGTTTGGGTTTGAGGATTTATTCGGGAAAAATGTGAAAGGATGGGTTAAAGACCCAAACGGTAACTCTACGGGAGGATGGGGACTTAAGCTGACTCCCCGTGACATGGCACGTTTCGGTTTTCTATATCTTAACCATGGAATTTGGGACAATAATCAGATTATTTCCGGGACATGGATTGACGAATCAACAGCTATGAACCTCAATAAATACGGTTATTTGTGGTGGTTACGCGAAGAGGACGGGGTTTTTGCATATTTAGCACTGGGAGACGGTGGTAATGTTATTTGTTGTATTCCAGAAAAAGACCTGGTCATAGCAATTGCATCAGAATTCATTATTAATCCTCTTGATAGGTGGAAATTGATTAAAGAATGTATTATCCCGGCTACACTGGACTAAACTTATCTCCACCCGATCTGGAAAAGATATTTTACTGTAATTGATGTTGACCTGTCGAATATACGTTTCATATAGCTGTCTTTCCGCAGATGTCCTCTTAAAATGAATAATTTTCTTGCTATCGTTTTTGGAGTGATTTCCAAAATTTAGTATTGAGATTGTCTGGGATCTCAATTGTTGCTACCAAAAAACAAGAAGGAAAACCTTTACTGAATATATAATGTTTAAATGAATAAGTAAACGGAGAAACACAATTTAAAATAAGATATAAAGATACTAGGAAAAACGATATCGGGAAAAATAGTAAAATTTATCAGACATCTGCGGAAAGTGGGATATAAGTTTTTCAACAAAAAATGCCGCTTTCGGTTGCATATTTTTAAAAAAATTGAGTTTAAAAATGAGTTAAAAGAATGGGTTACTTACTAATTCCAGAATGAGATTTTCTTACTAATTTCAGAATGAGATTTTCTTACTAATTCCAGAATGGGTTTTTCTTACTAATTCCAGAATAAGATTTTCTTACTAATTCCAGAATAAGATTTTCTTACTAATTCCAAAGTGAGATTTTCTTCCTGATTTCTGGAAGACTAGCAGGTATAGAAGCACATATAGTTTCAATAATTCTTTATTTGCTCTTGGAAACCAGAGAATTCTTTAATTAACTTTTTACTCCCTCGTTTCCGGAAGTTTTGAGAGAATTTCTTCTATTTCAGATGCTTTTTCAAAAGAAAGCCCAAGAGGAACTTCAAAATCTGCATATCCACTGTGTTTTCTTGATCCCTTGCACCCGAAAGATAGGCCCATACCTTCCCTGTATGCAAACACTGTACAGTCTCCACAGATGGAAGCTGCACCCATTGTATCCATTACTGCCCTTTTTCCTTCAGGGTAGGCACTTGCCTGAACAATGCGCATAGCTTTTTCAGGTTTCAGGAAAAGAATCAACACATCAAAACAACCTTTATTCAGAGATAAGGGCTCGATTCTCACAAAACAAAACTTTTTTTTCAATCTCGGGAGTGATAAGGCTGCATTTTCCGCAGCCTGTGAGTCTTTATATCTTCCTGAACTCAGGTAGTATGCTGCAGGGCTCTTTTCAGAAAAGCCCAGCACATAATCCCCAGGAGAGCAGTTCTGCCCTGAAATAAGGAACGCTTCTCCCAGACGGGCTTTTTGCACAAGTTCGCAAAAAAGAAAATTGGATTTTTCAGGAAACTTTTCGTCTCCTGTGCCAGCTACTATCTCCTTGTTTTTTCTCTCAATACTTTTTTCAGCTTCGTGCCCTACTTTACTTCCGACTTTGCGCCCAATTTCGTGCTCTGTTTCGAAGGTTACACATACAGGCTCGCCGGTCTCCATTAGCTGGCTGAGCTCCGGATATTTTGAAAAAGGGCTTTGGTCGGTGTGCATGTAATTTGCTCCTGTTTTTTCTGGCCTTCGCGCTTTTCTGGCTTTCACACGAATTCAGCTTTTACAGATGTGAAAACCGGGCCTCTCATATCTATTTTTTTCTTTTTGCCTGTGATATAACGCTGAGCAATAGAGCCTATTCTCAGGTTAACTTCCGAGGGAACTTTGGCGATTCTTATCCTGGCTATATGCTCAGTTGCTCCTGACATAGCAGCTTCTTCAATTTCTCTGGCGGCCTGGGCTGCAAATGCTTCTATAAAGCGAATTCCTGCCCTTGCAGAATGGTTTTCAAAAGCTTTCTGCCATTTCTTGGTATTTGGAATTCCCATTATTTCTCCCTGATATGCTACAACTTCATTAAAAGCTGCAGGTCCGCAAAGCTTTGTGTTTTCTTCGGGCTCGATTACGGAAACTTTTACTTTTCTCCCGCAAACTTCTCCTTCCCAGGCAGGGAATTCACAGGGGCTTGGTTCTTCTCCATGCAGTTCGCACTGGGAAACAATGGAAGCTGCAATCGCAAGTCCTTCAGGAGTTTCGGGTACCTTATCTACGAAAACCTGTTTTGCAAGTTCACCATCTGACATTTCCCACTCAGTATACTGTGGAATCTGTGGATAGGTAAGAGAGCGGATATCGGGGGCATCATGAAGAATCATTGCTAGCCTTTCCACTCCAAGCCCGAGATTCATTACAGGATACGGGATATCATATTGGGCAAGCGCTGTTGGGGAATAAATTCCGAAAGTTGCAATCTCGATCCAGCCGTCAGAGTACTTTGAGTTAGAGCCCACAAGTTTTGGATGGAAGGCAAACACCTCGGTCTGCGTGTCAGGAATATAGTATTTGCTGCGTTTCTCATCGGGCCTGAAAAGGAATTTTTCAAATCCAAACTGGGAAAGGAGCCCTTCTGAAACTGCTTTTCCATGGTCAACAGTCACATCTTCATCCATAATTACGCAGGAAGCCGAATAATAGGTCATGAGTCTTGAGGCATCCTCTTGCTGTTCTCGTCTAAAACAGCGGTCTACGGAGAAGAAGTGGAAGGGTGGCTCTTGTCTTTCAAGGAGGGCACTGAGAGAAATAAACCAGCCGCTGGTCATGTGGCTGCGGAGAGTCTTCGTGCTTGCCTGGGGTACAAGCTCTTTAAATTCCGGGAAAACCTTTTCGATCATATCTGCAACAAGTGCATCCGAAACTCCAAGTACTGTTGAAATCTCGGGTACAAGGTCGTCTCCTTCTATTTTTCCTTTTTTATACGAATGGAGAACCTGTCTTATCTTTTCTACTCCATCGTCGCCTATGTCCCCGAGAATCTCTTTTACCTCTGCGGTGCGCTCATCGGAAATTCCAACGTTCGGTCTTGGCAGGCCTGCAAGATAAAAACAGCGGTCTAGGACTGCAAGAGCTTCGCTTCCGAACTGTTTGTGTACCTCTTTATCATCCACTATCAGAGGGTTCATCATTTCTTCAAAGCCCATTCTTAAATATGCTTCTCTAAGTTTCTGGATTGTATCGTAAACGGGATGAGCTTTTCCATATTTCAAAGTGGTTCTGGGATAACGTTCGTTCAGAGTAGGTGTCTTGACAAGTTTTTTGCCCTCATTCCAGGTAAGGTCGAAGTTCTCTTTAGCGTCCCTCTTTATTTTTTCCGGATCAAATTTCATGCATAATCCTCTTGAATAGATTATTGGAATTCTAGATTATTGGAATTATAAGTCTGTCAAATACGTTTATAATCTGTAAAGTTCAATTCTAAACCTGCTAATTAGTATATAAATTGCCAAGTTTAATATTAAGAATATCGTGTATAATTATAAACTGTCAACATTAATTCTAATTCTGCTAATTTTAATCCTACGTTAGTTAACTTGGAAATTCTATATTCCAAGGTTTAAATAGTTAAACTGCCGGAAGGCTAGTAATTGTTAAACTAATCAGCGGTTTAATAGTTATCGAGTGAGCTGTATATTAGTGGAATCTGTATTATTAGTGGATTAGTGGAATCTGTATTATTAGTGGATTAGTGGAATCTGTATTATTAGTGGATTAGTGGAGTCTGTATTAGTGGAAGCTGTATATTAGTAGATTGCGTTTTACGACCAACTTTAACTTTTGCGGTTCAAAAGTGCTGATTTTCTCGATATTTAAGCATTCTTTTATCTAAGGCTATCTAAAGTTTTGATTCCATATTTCGCATTGCAGCCTCAAGCTTTTTCTGACCAATTGCGTTAACAACATCACCGCGCGTTTTTTCTATTAAGGAGCGGGATACATCGGTTTTTCGCCTCAGTCCTCCTGTTATGGCATCAGGGTAGTCAAAGTCCATAAGCACTGCATGGATATTTTCCATAATATCTAAAAACACTTCGGCTTTCTCAAAGGACTCTTTCCTTATAAGGTCAAGAACGTGCCTCCTAAGCTCTCCGACAACGTCCCCAAGCCCATTAAGGTAAGCTGCATATTCTACTCTTAACTCTTCGGGGGAGGGAAGTTTTCCTTCTTCTTTTAGCAGGCTGCTGAGGACTGAAACCTCCGAATACTCCTGCTGGGCATGTTCTACAAAGCCTGCATAATAAATGTCAGCGTGCCCTTCGAAAAGAACTTCAAGTTTCTCAAGCGCATGTCTTGCGGTTTTGATACTTTTATCTGCTTTTTCAAAGTCCTGGCCGTGCAGAGCAAATGATGCTGTCCTGCATTCCCTGACAACTTCCCGTGAAATCTTCAATCCCTCTTCCCTTATACTATCCTTAGCCTCAAAATTTTCTCTTATTCGGGCCGAGATTTCTTCAAGCAAGATTTTCATACCCCCTTTTATGTTTTTTAGCCTTTTACACGATTAGTTTTTCTGCCTAAAACTAATTTTCAGCTTAAAACTAAAATAGTTATTATACGTTTTCTATAGTTTTTCCAGAATTCTAAAATCTCATCTAAGAAATTCTTTTCAAATATCTCACGTCTATGTATAAATTTTTTCCCTGTATATACTGAGTTCAGAATTCCTTAAATTTTCACTTTAAAATCTTCACTTTAAAATCTTCACTTTAAAATCTTCACTTTAAAATCTTCACTTTATATAGTATGAGTTATATCTAAGTTTGAAATTCCTTAAATTTCTATTTTTATTCTATTATTTTTCCATTCTATATTTCTCAATTTTTTCTATTTAATTCTCTTACATTTTTCCATTTCATCTTTTTACATCTTTTTGGATTCGGCCCTCTTACATTCTTTTCTATTCAGTCCTCTTACGTTCTTGAGTCAACTTATAATCCGATTTTAAGGTCCAGAGTTCTAATCCAGTTTTCAGGAAAAGATATAAAAAAGAAGGAAAAGGGCTTTTTCCTTGTCGATATCCTCTAACTTCCAGAAGACAATTCCAAAATCAGCTTGAGGTAGCTAATAGAATAGTAAGGTTGTTACCTTTTAGTTCTTTTTTTAGAATTAGTTAGAGTTCGGGATTTTTAGCAGGATCATCTCGAGAGATGTTTTTCTTGGAGCTTGTCTGTTCCCAGCATTTGCTCCCACGCAAATTCTATTTTTATATTTTAGAATCTATGTCTGTATGAATTGTGTTTATGTCATCTACAGGATTACTCATCTACAGGAATGGTCTCGAGCTGGCTTGAGAGGTTCCATATCAAAGTTCTTGTGTGCAGAGGAAGGTTAGGATCATTGCTTATATCTTCGAGAATGGAAATGCTTGATGCCGCTCTAAGAAAGAGAGGTTCGGATTCGTTGTTCAGTATGTCCATAATTTCATTTACGGAACGCCTGATATTTCTAGGAACTGAAGAGTCACTGGTTATACTTTCTAGGACTTGAAGACATTGTTTTATAACATCTGCTGAATCATTTGATGACATTCTAATCACCTTCGCAGTTAATTATTATATAAAAATTAGAGCTAATATAGCTAATATAGTATGGTATAGTATAGATTAGTCTAAGATAGGCTTGTTATATAAAATATTATCGGTGATTTTAAAGGTTCCCCATATCAGAGTCTACCCATTGTGATTCTGTATTTATTTCCTTTTTCTTATTTACACAGGATAAATTAGCTTCATATACAGTGAGCTACAGGAAAAATTTTATAAAATAAGTGAGAAGCAAATGCATAAGAAGCCGTGAACAAAGGAAGGCCAGATCTATGGATTCTGAAAAAGATAAAAAAGTAAAGCGAATAGCACGTTTCCTTGAACTAGGGGGCACAATGCTTGCTGAGCATTGTAATGTCTGCGGGGCCCCAAAGTTCCGTTATCAGGGTAGAGTAATCTGTCCTATATGTGATGTCCAGGAAGAAAAAGAAGCTCCGGAACCAGCAGTCACAGAAGTCCCGGCTCCTGAACCCAGACAGTCTACAGAAAAAAACAAGTCTTCTCTTGAGACTAAGAAGAGAGTTCAGGCGCACAGGCAAAAATCAAGGTTCGGGCCGAGAACCTCGGAAACTGACGAAGAAGAGGAAAAAGCTATCGAGCCAATAAAAGAGGAAATTCCCGTATTACCTTCTGAAAAAGAAGAAGCAGGAAGGAAAGCACCTGCAGTTCCTAAAGCTTCTACAATCTCTAGAGCTTCTACAATTCCTAGAGGTCCTGTAGCTCCTGTAATCCAGGCTGCACCCTCAGAAAGAGCAGAAAAACCCGCGGCAGTATCAAAGGTAGCAGGAGTCCATAGAGACCGGAAGGTACTGGAAGACCTTCTCTTTAGAAAGATGGTCAATATTGCAGATTGCCTTCAGGATGAAACAGACCTGCGTAGGATTGCCGAAGATTTTGAATTAATTGGAAAAGGGCTTGGGCTTATAGAGCGCCTGAGGCAGTTATAAAGGTAAGAGTAAAAAGAAAGAGAATATTTTTTTCGTTACTTTTTTCGTTACTTTTTTCGTTACTTTTTCTGTCATTTATCCTTTATAGGGAGCCTCAATGAGTTCTCTAATTTTTGTTGCTCTTTTTGGTCCTATCAAGTTTACTTTCTTGAGTTCTTTGGCATCAGCTTTCATAATAGCCTCTACTGAGCCAAAGTGCAAAAGAAGGTTTCTTGCAGCTTTCGGCCCGATGTCTGCGATCGCGGATACCAGGTATTCCTGCTGCTCAGGAAGGGTACTTGTTGATTTTTTCCCGTGGGGATTGACTTCTCTTTTATTTCCCATCTGCTCACGCTTTGCAAGCATTTTTAAAATTGCAGCAGTTTCTTCTTCATCTCTTGAATATAGCAGTGACACTCCAAAATCAACAGCAATGGATATCAAGGAGCCGTAAATAGCATTAGGGTTGATTTGCCTGGAAGTGAAAAGTTCTGTTCCTTCAATGATAAGAACAGGTTTTTGATATACTCTTGTAAGATTAGATAATTGCGCAAAAAGATTACGTTTTCCATCAACAAGAGAGCTTACAAAGTCATCCGTGCGCTTTCTCTCCACAGCAAGGCGGTCGCTTACAACGTAATCACCAATTTCAAGCGTGGTAAATATAATTTCTACTCCAAGCTTATCAAGAACATTTGCAACCCCACTTTTTGCTTCCCTGAAGTCCACTACTATTTTCAGAGATTCGGGGTTGATTTCTATTTTGGATACTTCTGCAGCAGTTTCGGATGGGGATTCAGGTTTCTTTCCAGAAAGAGTTTCAAAATAAACAAAGGTTTTTTGCCTTTCTTTTAGATTTTCTTCCCTGCTTTTTTCTTCATTCTTTTGTTCTTTTCCGACTCCACAGTTATCTTCATTTATTTCTTCATTAGCCCTGTTACACTTTGAGCCAGCAGCCATATCCCTGCTGTCTACAGTTAAATCTTCGCTGTCTACAGTTAAATCTCTAACATCTGCAGCCCTGCCTCCGATGTTTGTAAAACTACTGTTATCTACAGCCGTGTCCTTGTTATCTGCAAAAACGGTAGTATCTACATCTTTGTCCCTGTTGTTTACAAAACCACTAAGATTTACAGTCAGATTACTGCTATTTATTTCAATCTCATTTTCAGCTTTACTTTGCGTATAATCCGGAATAAAAGCTTTGGATTCAAAGTCTGAAAGTTTCGAATCCTGCTTTAAATCTTTGGGTTCCAGAAGAGCTTCAAGCCCGTGCATGCTTTTTAGCATCCTTTTTTCCTTGTTCTTACTGCTCCAGTAATAGGCTTCGTCGCGTGTACCTTTTGTCACAAGTATAATGACTCTGCCTTTATGCTGCCTGCCTGTCCTGCCTTTACGCTGGATGCTCCGGATTTCCGAAGGAATGGGTTCGTAGAATAATACCAGGTCTGTGGAAGGGATATCAAGTCCTTCTTCAGCAACTGATGTAGCTACAAGTACGTTGTATTCTCCTGCTCTAAACTTATCGAGAACTTCCACCTGTTGTTTTTGCGTAAGTCCTTTGTCCTTACGGCGCGAGGCCTGCCCTACAAAACGGATAGGGGAAATTTCTGGACTTTCTGAGAGGGCATTTACCACTATCTCTGCTGTGTCCCTATAATTCGTAAAAACAATTACTCTGGAATCAGAACTTCCTTTTAGCTGTTTGGATACGAGTTTCCGCGTAAGCTCTAGTTTAGGATGTTCGACCTCGCATTCCTTTAATTTATAAAGGGCTTTTCTCATGTAGAGATCGTCCATCAGTCTTTTTGAAGCCTTGCTTGCACTGCTTGAAGAGGCTTCAGCATCAAGTTTCTCCAGGTATTTTCTGAGAGGCTCAAGTCCCTGAGTTTCAATCATTTCCACAGCATGGTTCACTTTCACCATTTCAGCAAGCACAGACATTGCAGTAAAAACCGCAGGGTCGCCTCCTATCCGGATTTCACCCTGCAGTTTCTTCTGGAGAAGCAAGAGGTCTTTTTTAGAGACATATTTCCCATTGCCTACTGAAAAACCCAAATCTCTTACGGTTACAAGCCGGTCATCAAAAATTTTTTCCAGATAGCCCCGGATTTCGGCCATTTCGGAAGGAAGCTGGACCTGAAACCATTCTATCTTTTTTTCCTGCACATAAGGACGGACATCTCTGTCTTTTTCAGTTTTCACGGAGACATTTTCAATGTGTAAAGCCTGACATACTTCAGAGATTTTCTCATCCGAACTTCCAGGGCTTGCAGTAATTCCGAGCACATGAGGGTTTTTTGCGCTTTCGAAGTATTTTTCCGCAATAAAGGTATAAGCGTAATTTCCGACTGCTCTGTGGGCTTCGTCAAAGGTTATGTGAGTTACATCCTCAAGGCTGATTCTTTTTGTAAGAAGGTCGTTTTCAATCACCTGAGGGGTGGATATTATCAATTTCCCCTGAGCCCAGAGTTTTTCACGTTCTGCAGGCGCAATGCTGCCTGTAAAAGTGAGAATCTCATCTTCAGGAAGAGCCATTACTTTTTTGAAAAAAGCCGCATGTTGCTCAACAAGCGGTTTTGTTGGGGAAAGAATCAGGGCTTTTCCCCCGAAACGCTGAAGCCTGGAAACAATTACAAAAAGAGCTATAATGGTTTTTCCAAGCCCAGTAGGAAGCACAACAAGGCTTGAGCCTTCGAGGGCTTTTCCCGCAAGATTCAATTGATAGAGCCTCTGCTCAACAGTATCGGGTTTTATCAGCGGGTGCTTCATGAACCCAGGTTTTTCAGGAAAAAGATTCTCGTTCATTCTATTTCAGGATCGTTTCTTTCAGATTAATTTATTCTAAATGTGGTTAAATTTATTTCAGGTCTGATTAATTTATCTCAGATTAATTTATCCGAAGGGCTATTTGTTTCAGATTTTTAATTCAATTTTTTAATTCAATTTTTTAATTCAATTTTTTAATTTAATTTTTAATGAACATAAAAAACTAAAAACTTTGCTGCAGGCTTTTTAGCCCACAGCTCAGGAACTGCCAGTTTTTTAATTTTAGAAGTTAAAGGGCTTGCCTGCGGATTCGAAAGTTCTGCCTCTGTAAATAAGTTCGTAGAGCACGTTTTCGATACCTTTTACCGGAGCTCGGATCTGACGCATGGAATCTCTGTCCCTTATAGTTACAGTCCCGTCTTTGAGGGTATCGTAATCTACAGTAACACAGTAAGGAGTTCCGATTTCGTCGTTTCTCCTGTAGCGGCGCCCGATGGTTCCGGAATCATCATAATTGACAAGCAGGGCCTTTTCCCTGAGTTTTACAATGATATCCTTTGCAGGGTCTGCAAGCTCTTTACGGGTCAGGAGTGGGAGGACTGCAACCTGTACCGGGGCAACTGCGCTTGAAAAGTGCATGACGAGACGGGCTTCCTCTTCTCCCTCAGTTTCACCTTCGCTCTTTCCGGCTTCAGATTCCTTTTCAGTTTCTTCTGTGCCTTTAAGCCCGGATTCGGCAACCTTCTGAGCCACGTTCTCTTCGTCATAGGCATGCTCCATAACGCCGTAGAAGATCCTGTCGATCCCATAAGAGGGCTCGATTACGTGAGGGATGACGTTTTCTCCACTGACTTTAACGGTTTCTTCCGCAAAGTCCACTGCATCCGAACCGACTGTAAACTCTTCCCCGTCCACGGTAACTTTGATCTCATCCTTTGATAGTTCTTCTTCGGAAAGCTGTTTTAAGGCATCTGCGACGGCTTTTGCTTTGCCCTTAAAGAGAGGCCCGAGCTTGCCCATGTTCGGCTTTACAACAAAGCGAGTAACCATTTTTGGCTCGTCGTATTCGACATACACATAAAGCTCGGTCTTGCTGACCTTTGCATGAGCTTTAAGGTCGTAATCTGTCCTGTCAGCAATTCCCACGATCTCGACCCAGCCGAACCGGTCGGTCTCAATCTCGGCATCCCAGCAGTCGATTGCATAATGCGCCATTTCGTCTTTCAGGTGCTGTCTGAACCTGAGTTTTGAAGGATCAATCCCAACCTTTGTCAGGAATTCGTTGGTTAGTGCAATGTTGTAGCCCAGGACTTCGTGTGCAATAACTCCGGTCTTCACAGCTTCCCGGACAGTCATCCTGAAGGGTTCGCCTTTCTCCTGTGCTTTCTGGGAATATAGTACAAGTTCTCTGTCTGCAAAGCGCTCGAAGTTGGGGTGCTTCTTGTTGCGCGGGTCAACGAAAATCTCGCACTCGGCCTGTGTGAATTCCCTGAGACGGATTACACCTTGCCTGGGTGCGATTTCATTTCTGTAAGATTTCCCGATCTGCACGGCTCCAAAAGGCAGCTTGTCCCTGTAAAAACGGGACAGCCTCTGGAAATCGACAAACATACCCTGTGCTGTCTCCGGTCTGAGATATCCCTGCCTTCCAGTGCCGGGCCCAATTGTAGTTTTGAACATCAGGTTGAATTCATAGGCGTCGCCGAATTTTCCACCGCACTCCGGGCATCGGATATCGTTTTCCTTTATAACCTTAGTGAGTTCTTCTGCACTCAGGGTCCCTGCGGCTTCCATTACGTTTTGTACAAGATGATCGGCCCGGAATGCTTCTTTACAGTTCATGCACTCGCACAGTGGGTCCGAAAAACCTCCAACGTGCCCGGACGCGATAAAGACTTCCTCGATCCCGATTGTCGGGCATTCGATCTCCATAAACCCTTCCTGGATAACGTAAAATTCTCTCCAGGTCTGCTCGATTCGCCTCTTCAGTGTGCTCCCAAGAGGCCCGTAATCATAAAATCCGCGGCTTCCGCCATACAGCTCAAAGGAGTTCCACAAGAACCCCCGGCGTTTAGCCAGCTCGAATACCTTCTCGTACTTGTCCATATTATAAATCCTCGTGAAATTGATTGGGGGATATCAGATAATTGTAATTTTGATCTATAGGAGGAAATACTAGATGGATAAAGGTATCATTATATTAAATTTGCACTGCTCTAGAAAGTGAGTGGATTTTGAGTTATTAATGAACTAAACTTATAATATTTCTCAAGTTTAAGGAATTATAGTCAGCTTATAGATAAATTTCAAAAACGATCTGTTTTTATGGCCGCACTAATATATTTAGTATTTTAATTTTATACAAACGATTTAATGTCTATGAGAAATAGCCCGCAGTTAGATTTGAAGATGTTGGGGTAACAGTGGATGTATATGTGCTCTTCGCAAAACATCGATCGTTGAAAAGGTATAAAAAATCTGAATATTCAATTGGTGAAATGGCTCATGCATAAGGGGAGAATATTAGTTCAGCTATCTATAATCATGCTATGAGTGATACTCAAATAAATAACTTTAATAATAATTTACTTCTTTTATTCTCAACAGTTATACTCCAATAGATAAAAATCTTGTTGAGTTTTCAATAGTTTCGATTTGCTGTAGTTCCGAATGACTACTCATACTAATTTATTATCTTCCTTTAATATTTTAAAAAATATTCTTCTTTCATCAATTATTACATTTCCGAGACTCAGTATCAAAATCTAGTGATGAATGTAAAATTCAAAATCACTATATTTTGTAATTGGTCACAATTCTTGTGATACAACTTAGGGATTGACGTCTTTAGATATCGAATATTGATTTTAGTGAAAACCAGATTTTTCTTGCTAATTCAGATTTTCAATCAAAAAATGCAAAAAATCACTGGATTTTGGACCAGAGTCCATTTCCGATAATCTATTATAAAAATTTCAGTATTGAAAAATCCTAAAGTGAACTCGTGTGTAGTTTCTACTAACCGATTTTATACTTTTTTATATATTTTAGAATCTACCTCTTAATTGAGCGCGAAGCGCTCGATTTCTTTCCTTTAAGAGTTTGCTATACTAATGAGTCTATTGAGTGTCTATTGAATTCACTATTTATTTATTGCAAATAGGTTGATTCTTTCTCCTGATCCTACACTGTCACGATATTGAAAGTTGGTTCTCTTCCCTGAAAATTATATTCAAAAACAGTAGATGTATCTTATTCCATTCATTCTAAATTTCCCTATTCAAAAAACACTAGCCGCAACTATGATTCTATAAATTTTTTGATCATAGTCTTCAACAATTGAACATCAAGGAATAATTGAGTACTTGAAAAGAACATCAAAAACAGTTAGTTTGACTATTTGGACAGAAAACTTATAAACTTTAATCCTAAAATAATATCTAAAGTTCAAATGTTAGTTTCGGTCATCTGAACTCCACAATACGTGCATGGATACAAGATTATGATTAAGCTTTGATAGTGTTTAAAGTTTGTGTAATCTTGCTCTGGGATAAAGAGGTGAAATAATTGAAAATAAGTATAAAAATATTAGACAGAACAGTCTTCGCGGCAATGTTGCTGCTGAGCATAGTATTTGTACCTGCTGCAAGTGCTCAAACAAATGAAAATATGGGAATAAATGATGAATGTGATAATTTCAGTATAGAAAAAGAATATGGTGAACTATTCTTGGAAAGAATGGGTTATTCTATAGGACTTACGCAGTTAAAATGCCGAAAACTTGATATCTTTATAAATATACTTATGGCTTAGTGTTTCTCTAAAAACGTACGGAGTTATGGACATAAATCCACCTAAGTGTACCGACATTGACTACATTAATTTTCTCATTGCGGCTTCTAACGTTTTTAGCTGTACTGAAGCTGCTAGATGTTATCCAGACATAGCTAATGCTCCTTCTCATGATGCTTTTACTCGTTGCCTTCAAAGGCAACCTCCAGACACGGAAGCACTATGGGAGGAAGTAAAAAGTTATGTCAAGCTTAAGGGAGGATACCTAATTGTTGATGATTCAACATTAGATAAACCATACGCAGAAGAAATTGCTTTTGTTCGTCGTATGTGGAGTGGAAAACATCATCGTACTGTAAAGGGAATAGGCCTGGTTACCTTAGTTTGGACTGACGGTACAACCGTTATACCTATCGATTTTCGAATTTATAACATCGATGTAGACGACAAAACAAAGAATGACCATTTCCGTGATATGCTTGACAAGGCCGAAGAACGTGGTTTTAATCCCAAATTCGTTTTATTTGATACATGGTATGCAAGTGTGAAAAACCTTAAAGCCATTAGACAGAAAGAGTGGCATTTCCTTACAAGATTGAAAAATAATCGTTTGGTAAATCCTGACAACAAGGGAAATGTGCCACTTGAAACAGTAGATATTCCTCCAAAAGGACGTGTGGTTCACCTCAAAGCATATGGATTTGTAAAGGTGTTTAGGATAGTTTCAAAAAATGGAGACACGCAACACTGGGTTACAGATGTGCAAGAGATGGATGAAGCAAAACGTGAAGATTTGGCAAAGAAGTCATGGAAAATTGAGGAATATCATAGGGGAATAAAACAGTTCTGTGGTGTCGAAAAATGTCAGGCAAGAAAGGAAGAATCACAAAGAGCACATATAATGTTCTCATTAAGAGCTTTTCTTAGACTGGAATTACAAAGAATCAAAAGTGGAATATCCTGGTTTGAAAGTGCTATGAAAATTAGAAGAGTGGCAGTGACAGAATACTTAAGGAATCCCCAATACACGTTAAATTAATTCAAATATTTGAAAGTTTGGAAAAAACAATATGCTAGGAGCCAACTGCGTAACTCCTATTCTATAAACTTGACTTCCTCAACACCTTTAAAAAATTTAGATAATGACATTGAAGCTGTTGCTTTTTCGATAAGCAATGAAGGATATATCATTATTAATGTGAATGATTTGTCTGTGCCTGAATTTTCAATGACAAACAAAAGTCCGTTTATCGTCGGGAATAAAAGTTACTACTACAATGGTCCTCTTGCTTATGTTGAAGCAGAAGAACTAAAAAACAGGGAAATCAAAACCAAGTACATTTACAAAAAGGAAAAAGTGAATAAATCTAAAAAAATCTTGGAACTGCAAGAATCAGCTACATCAGCACAGAAGATACAGACACTATCGTCTACAGGCGGAAGTTTGAGTCATTCATTAAGGACTTGGGAAGATAGTTCCGTTTATTGTGGTCCAATTGCAGCTGGTATAACTCTCATATATTTTGATGATTACCATGATGACGATTTTGTTGATTCGAACTACGAAAACCAAGATGATCTATTAGATCTCATAACTAATGGGTATATACCAAATCAAGGAACGAGTACTTTAACCGTTACAAATGGATTGGACGATTATTTGGTAGATCGGAATCTCGATGATGATTACAGCGCAAAGTCCAGTTCTTCTTTTAGTTACAGTAAGATTCAGTCTCTCATCAATTCAAATAAACCTATAATTGTTGACACGGATAATCATCCAACATTTGGGGAGCACTGGATAATAGCACACGGATACTATGTACTCACAGTTCCATATGTTAATCCACAATATTATATTATAGTCAATAATGGATGGGGCGATAATAACGTCAATGTGCTTGTGGATAATTACATTGATGATATGGTATACATTGAGTAATAAAAAATTCTAAAGTGTGCACCAAAACATCTTTTTTTATTTTTTGTTTTAATTGACATTTAAGGATATAAGATCTGGCTAAATAGATATAGACAATTGAGGGTGCAAAATTTGGCTAAACAGATGACGAAAATTGTGTTAATTTCGTGTTTTACTATAGTAGGTTTATTATTTTTCACGTTATTTTTTCCAAGTTTACATGAAAAAGATACAGGTCACAAAGTAACAAATGTTAGCTATGAGAATATCACTAGAATATCTATCAAAAACGGACTAAATGGAGACTCAATTGAAGTAGAAAATAAAAGCCTAATAAATAATCTGATAAATTGTATCTCAGATTACTCGTTTACAAAAAAAGTTGAACAGGAAGATCTCAATGGATATCTGTACTCAATAGATTTTTTTAATGAAGATTCTCGGATATCAAGAATTATTATTGTAGATAATGAAACTGTTAATATTGATGGAGTATATTATAATTCCAAGAACTCACAAATTGACAAATATGTAAATAATCTTTTTTATGAGAGTGCATCAACAAAGGAAAATAAAAGGTAATGTGCTAACTTTTCTATAAAACTATAAATCTTAACAAGTTGACAGTTGGAGAATCCAACATTAAAGAACTGAATTATGGACAGTACGCAAAAAATTTGACTTTGAATTTACAGAAAATTTGGTACACTACTCTGACTCCTATAGTGATTGAGCTTGATGAGATAGTCTAAATATTTTTCAGTAAAATATTATTTGGGTGATGGCTTATAAAAGACATATCTCTAACCTTCTTTTACGAAGTCTTCTCTGAACCTTCCTCCTCAATTACAGCGTAGAAATTTTCTCGAAACTCTTGAAAGACTACCTTTTTTTCATAAAGGATTTATTAATAAGTCGCCACTTCCACACTTGATTTTTACATAAAGCCCTTATATCAAAAAACTAATATATGCCTTTAAAATTCAGGATTATGAGGTAGGTTGCATGGTCAAGGTTTTCGAGGAACGGAAATTATCATTTTCAATCAACGGAGAAGAAAAAATACCTGCAATCGAAATGGTTGGCGCTATACAACACATCCAAAACATTATTTTCCATCTGGGCGACTATTTTTATGGAAATACAAGCCGTCCGACAGGGGATTTTCCGCAGGTTATCAAAGATTCATGTACCCTTTTTGTAACGAATATAGAGATGGGTAGTGTTCACGCCGAAATGCAAATAGGCGACTCTCAAGTTGGTATAACAGAGTTGGGAACATTAGGTGAGAGGGCAATTTGTGCAACAAATGAGTTAATTGAAGCTCTTTCCCACAAAGATGTTTCAAAAGAAGAATTGGGCGAAATAATTAAAGACCCTCATAGGTTAAACAAAGTTTTGAAAGAGTTCTATTTAATGTGGCCTGACCCGCAGTCTAAAAGAAGTCTAACTTTCGGTTTTTCAGGGAAAGTTGAAGAAAAACTAAATCCAGAACAAAAAGAAGTAATACAATCCCTACTACACAAGCCTGTTGAGGAATATGAAAAGAAAGTTTTTGGAAGGGTGTATGAACTAAGGGTCGACAAAAACAGAAGAATTCAAATCGACACTCCAGAAGGGCCAATTGACTGTAATTTCACTGCGGACATCGAAGAAGATATCAAAGATATTATTGGAAACATTGTTACCATACGTGGTGTAATGAAGCCTTTTAAAGGTAAGTTCGTTTTAAGTATTGACAGTGAAGCATCTATTGAAAGAAATCCACAATACTATCTAACCTCAATTAAAAGAGATGAGATTGAAGTGAAATTGAAGGAAGAAGTTCCAATTGACATTGAATTTGAGGATGATTATTATATAGCTTCAAACGATGACTTGGGACTGCTTGCTGTTCAACCAAAAATGAAGCTTTTGATCGAGGAACTCAAAGGACAGCTTAACGTGCTGTGGCAAGAATATGTACTTGTTGATGAGGAGGAGTTGGCACCCAGCGGTAAAGATCTGAGGGAGATGTTGATTTCAATTGTAGGTGCTCAAAATGTCTAAATATAAAGTAAAAGACATTGAGTCTTCTTTATCTAAAAAGGGATTTCAGCTTCAAAATACTCATCACAAATTGTACACATATTATGTCGATGGAACCAAAACGGGAATTCATACTTTTATAAGCCACGGGAAAGATGAATACGGTGACAAGCTGTTAAGTAAAATGAGAAATCAACTTAAGTTATCACATCAACAGTTTGATGACCTGATTCGATGTCCTTTGTCTAAAGAGGAATTAAATGAGATCTATTCCAAAAACGGAAATATCTAATTCTTTTTTAGTCCTCTCTTGTCATTTTCAGTATTTTTTTTCTAATTTTTCCACAGTTGTTAACATTACATTCAAGTATTGAAAACCCTTAAATGAATAGTAGATGAGCAGCCTTTCTCCTATCTATCAAAAAAGCATTCAGGATCTGAAATCCCTGGTTTTTGAAACTTTAAAAGAAGAAAATGTTACTGTCATACTCTTCGGTTCTAGGGCAAGGGGGGATTTTAGTCGAGTATCGGACATAGACATTGGAATCCTTCCAGGGAAATATTTTGACTGGAGAAATTTGATTTTCTTAAAAGAAAGAATTGAGAACCTTAATATTCCCTATACAGTTGATATTGTGGACTTTTCCAGGGTTTCGAAAGTTTTTATAGAAAAAGCGCTAAGAAAAGGGATTGTGTGGAAACACTAAAGCTCAGAATCGAAACCACTGAAAAAGCACTCAAAACTTTAAAGGTAATCACGGAAGATCCTTGTTCAGTAATAGCTCGAGATTTTCGAGGCCGGTCGGCAGAAAAATAAAAATAAAGTTGTAAAAACTGACTGAAACTCGCTTCAGCTCTAAACGATGCCCTTGAATTCTTTTTTCGCTTTTCTCACTTATGGGTTTTCGTGTTCCAGCCGCGCTAGGCGCGGGACAAAACAGGCTTGAGACGACTATTATTGCTACCCGATTTTTGATTTTTGATTCTGAAAGCGGTGGCCCAATCTTCTTTCGTTTGATAGGGTTTTTTCGCTCTATCTTGTTTTGCAGGGCACAGGAAATTAACTTCGGAACACTTTTTATTGCCTTATTTTCTCGATTTTTGGCTTATATAACCCGCTTTAAATTTATGATTTAATTCTTCTCGTCATCAATGCTCAGGTTTTATCTCATGTCCATTAACTAAAATGTTAATCAGGGCTTCTGAATATTATTTATGTGGTCATATACTATTATTTCATACAGGGTCAACAACTTTTAATATCACAAACTTCTAAAGCTAGAGTCGGTGGGGTAAATAATGCATTTTCGATATGAAGATGCCTGTTTGAGATTGCGTCGGATAGTGTATACTATGCAGGATACTTTCGAACATAAAGTGCCTGTTTGAGATTGGATTTTTAAAGTACATACACAGAGCACTTTCTAAACAGGGAATGCTTTGAGACAATATCAGATAGAATACATTATGAGTGGGGTTTTAACAAAATGCTATCAAAGAGTTTAAAAGAAATCATAAGATCCGGAAAAGAAAAAAGAATTTTACATTCGGAAAAGCTTATAGAGACGACTCACTGGCTCCATAATCTGGAGTTTCTGGTCGTACGAGTGATGATGTTTGCCATAGGTGTTCACCACCTCTATGTGTACACCATAAAAACTGTGTTCGGAGTTTGATACCTTAACTCAGCTGCACAGGTAGGCTAATTCCTTTCGGATAAGAAAAACTGTTCCCGGGTCAAAATTGGGGAGAACCCGGTAGGGAGGTGGCAGTGATTAGCTAAAATTAGGAGGAAGATTGCCATTGACTAATACGGATCGGGATTCGTGCAACACAACAAAGAAACCGCAGACCTGAAGCCCCAGATCGCAAAAGCGCAGCACTTTTCAGGTGGACTGTTATGCTTTGTTTCTTAGTTGCATCCTACATATCCTGAAAGAAGGAGGATTGGTACTAATCATCTAAATCTTCTAGCTACATCAAACACCTGATGACTTATTCAGTGCCTTTATTTGATACCTCACCGGTTTCAGATGTTATCGGGTTAAAAAATTGCTATCAGATCAAAGAATTGCTATCAGATCAAAGAATTGCTATCAGATCAAAGAATTGCTATCAGATCAAAGAATTGCTATCAGGTCATAAGGAACCCTTTAAACTATCGTCTCTGGAATAATAACACTGCCTCTGAACCAATAATAATTTGGTTTGAAGAGTAACGAAGACTAGAAAACTAACAATTCCCTCTCCAGAACAGACTTTAAAAGAAATTCTTCTCATTCAAAAAACGGGACTTGGCAAATACCAGAGTGCAGTCCCTAAATTAACTTTTTTTGTGGTATTTTCTTTATTTTGCCACAATATTTTTTCCTAAAATTATCCTTGAGATATCCTTGAGATATCCTTGAAATAGTATATTTTCAAGTCATGTACTTTCAAGTCATGCATTTTTTCCATTAATTTTAAATTATCCGGCAACTTATGGGAAAACTCATGGCTCCAAAAATTCTTGTTACCAATGATGATGGCGTATATTCCACAGGTTTGAAAGCTGCTTTTGACAGCGTTTCGGACCTCGGAGAAGTTACAATTTCGGCTCCTGCTGTCCAGCAGAGCGGAGTCGGACGTTCTATTTCTATCTTTGAGCCTCTACGGATCACGAAAACAAATGCTGGAGGTACACCTGCGTACTCTGTGGGAGGAACCCCTACGGACGCTGTAATTCTGGGCATCTTCACGATCCTTAAGGAGATGCCTGACTTAGTGCTTTCTGGCTTTAACATCGGAGAGAATATAAGCACGGATACTATCACTACCTCAGGGACAATAGGAGGAGCCCTTGAAGCTGCAAGCTACGGAGTGCCTGCAATTGCTGCCTCCATGCAGGTGCTTGATGAAGGCCAGAAATTCGATGATCCCAGGAACTACCATAGAGAGCGTTTCGAGGCTGGAATTAAGGTAGTAAACAAAGTGGCTCGAAACGTCCTGAAGTATGGTATGCCGAAAAATGTGGATCTTCTTAACATAAATATCCCCTATCACGCTGAAGAAGATACCCCTATAGAGATAACCCGTCTTGCAAGAAAAATCTTTAAAACGGGTGTCGAAGAAAGACGTGACCCAAGGGGCAGACCCTATTACTGGATTGCAGGCGACCTTATCCGGGAGGAAGAAGAAGGAACTGATGTGCACGCCATTATGCAGAAAGGACATGTTTCAATAACCCCGATTTCTCTGGATTCAACTGCCAGGATAGAGTTCTCAGAAATCGAAAAATATCTCTAAATATCTCCAGATAACTCTGGATTTCAAATTACTCCTATTTGGAAAATTATCTGGAACCTCAAACGGCTGAGAGTTCCAAAAATCAATCTGAATTACAAAACGGCAGAAGAAAAGATATGTAATGATTCAAAATTTTCATAAAACGAAAAACGAAAAGAGGAAATTTTGGTTTTGGAGAGATATTGACTCTCTTTTATCCAAAAAAGCCCTTTTTATTCTTTCAGTTCATCTCTTTCGATATGAATGGATATTTCCTTCCATTCGTTATCTATATTATGCAACGTTTCTACCATTGCTTTAATAACGTTTACTACGATTTTCTGGACAAACTCATTCATCGGGATTTTTGTCTCATCTACTAAAAGTTCAACCTTCATTTTTTTCTCCTCGTTGTTATATTTATCTCTAAATCTGCTTTTTTCTCTTTAAGCCTTTTCCCCTTGTTCAAGAATATTGACAGGCATGCAATATGGTTTCCTTCGGCTTACTGCAAGCTTAAGCAGCTTTTCGATCTCTTCAGGACTTTTTGCTTCCCTAACATCCACAAGGTTGTCATTTACCAGTAGACAGGGCTTGAACTTCCCATCTGCTGTGACCCTCAGCCTGCTGCAGTAGGCGCAAAACTCCGAGTTGTCCATGGGACGAACGAATTCAACCTCTACCCCATCGATAATGTATTTTCTTCGGTGGTGCAGGTGTCGTATCCTGATTTCACTTGCTTTCTCAGTCAGCTTCTTTTCGAGAGCTTTCGAGTCAATCATGTACTTTGAAAGCCTGGGGTCAATGTCCATAAGCTCTATTAGTTGCAGGATAACCATTCCTTTATAAGGCCGGACAAACTCCATCATAGAATTAATCTCGTCATCGTTTATGCCTTTAAGGAGTACCATATTCAGCTTCACAGGGGTCAGCCCAGCTTCAACTGCGCTGTTAATACCTCTGATAACCTTCTCAAGTGAGCCAGGTGGCGCTCCCGTAATCCTTTCGTATTTTTCAGGGACGAGAGAATCCAGGCTTACATTTATCCTGTCCAGGCCCGCAGCTTTAAGGGCTCTTGCTCGTTTTTCAAGCAGAATGCCGTTAGTGGTCGCAGAAACTTCTTTTAACGGAGGAAGGCAGGCAAGGATTTCTTCGAAATCCTTTCGAAAAAGCGGTTCTCCTCCTGAAAATTTTATTTTATTGACCCCGAATTTTGCAGCTTCCCTTATAATCCCGCAGATTAATTCTGGTTTCATTTCATGTCCTACCGGGCCGCAGGTACAGCAATCTGCACCTTCGTTATGGCAGTATATGCACGAAAGGTTACACCTATCAGTTATTGATATCCTGAGTCCTGTAACCTTCCGCCCGTAAGGGTCTTTAAGAGTCCTTTTTGAATTTTCTTCTGCAACTTCAGGAGCTTTTTCTGGATTTTTCTGCTTCATGGCTGGTTAAAATCCCCTATTAAATATTTGGCATGCAATTCTTTATTAACTGACAATCTGAGCCTGAATATTTTCCCTTGTTTGTGGGGCAAAAATTTCATCTTGGAAACGATCTATGAAATGATCTATGAAATGATCTATAAATGGGTCAGTCCATAGTATCCTGCTTTCAAATAAATTGGCATTTCTGAGAAAAGGCCCGGAATGTCTTACTGGTTTCATTGAATAGAGATACTAATATTGACTGAATAAGTCTAATTGACTGAATAAGTCTACTGATATGAACTGGATTAAGGTAATATGAATTGAACATATGCTGATAATGAGTACATGATTACTGGAACCCTAAGCTAATTATTTAATTTTAGCTATATAAATGAATACTATAATTATCTAATGTGTTTTATCTTGAAATTATTTCGCTTTGAAACTTTTTTGCTTTTGTCCATTTTCTCACAACCCAAGTAATCTTATTCCAATTCTGAATTTTGCCTCAATTGGTAATCTACTCCAGAATGCATCTTGTGGTGATTCTAATTGTTCAAGTTTCAAAGTTCCATGGGGTCTCTTGTTGTAAAACGAATTTTTCAAATGATTCAAATTCTTGTATCCTCTTCATATTGAGTGAAAATTGAGAGGTTTCCATTCAATATGAAGAGGATACAAGATTCTGGACAAAAACGGAAGTTAAAAATAGCTTTATATAAATTTGCAGTGGGTCTCAAAACTCTAACAATTTCTATAATTGGGAGGGGCATTTTTGATTTAATTCAGACGGAAATCATCCAAAATATATGCAGGTTTTTACCCTTATCACCAATAAATTATCCCAATTATAGAATTGAATGTCGTTTTGAGACAATATGTGCCACTGAGACAATATGTACCACTATCATTAAAGAACACTATCAAATGATATCGTTAAATTTATACATAATCTTTTTTGATTCCCTCCCGGCTATGATTCTCAACGATGTATCTAATTTTTCCATAACGGCTAAGGCACTTCCAATGCTAATTTATTAACGAAACCTCTACCTGGACTTGTGATAATAGAAACGATAAATATACCGATGCATCAGTGCTTTGATTTCGATGCATAGATTGTGTTCCCATACCTTCCGATGTTGATCCTGTTTCCATTATCCTCAGGTTCATTGGAATAGTCAGAGGATGGATATCCGGAATCGATACATGGAGAACTCACTTTGTATTTAACCCAGGTTTTCCCGTTCCAAGTTCCACCTCTTGATTGAAGGTGGTAATCATGGTTTTCCTGGTCTACAAATAATGGTCTTATGTGGATATCGGCTTTCGAGATGCAGTTTTTATAGTTACCCGCTGCGTTGTTGTAAAGGCAATTATATGCAATCTCAAAGGAATGTGTTTCGGGGAGGTAATTGGCAATTCCGTATCCTGTTTCGCTTGGGCTTTTTGTACGCTTCTGGGTATTTACAATTATATTGTTGCGGACAATTGTTGTGTATTTTGACGTATAATCTGAGAAAAAACCATCGGGACTCATGCTGACAATGGCAACATTATATGCACTGTCAAAGACATTATTTTCTATAAGTGTATCATGGAATCCACTTCCCAAGATACCCCCAACCCATGTAATGCTAGGATTAGTGCCTGTGCTGTAGAAGACATTATGATAAATGTGGACATTTTTTCCCTCGTCCTTGGTAGTAGAGGTATCATAGTTGAAAAGCCAGATTCCAGGACCATAGGTGTTATTGACTCTATTATTGTAGATATCAATATCATCCATAGTACCTGTAGACTTTTCGATCTGAATGCCCGGGCCACCTGCGCTCCAGTGATAGAAAGAATCGATTAAATTATCATGGAATTTTACATGGTTCGAGTTCCAGATTCTAAGACCACTATTAGTCCTGCAGGTTATTGTATTACCCCAGGCCTCTACATTCTGACACTGAATCGCATACAGACCGTCGTGCCCGAGCTTATAGATCGTATTGTTGTAAAACTTGATGTTCTCACCATATTTTATCCTCAGCCCATCTCCATGACCATCGTGCATATACATATTGCATACAGTTACGTTCTTGCAGTCAGTGAAGTACATCACATTATAGTATCCTTTGCCCTTAGCAAGCAAGGTTTTACCATCTGCGAGATAAGGGTTACCGTCATGGTTCACATTAACTTCAAATCCTCTTATTACAATATTATTATTCCCGGAATTGCTCATCTGCTTGATCAAGGGTTTCATTACAACCCAGCCTGCATTATTAGCAAGTTTGAGAACAGCATTTGAATCCCCTTCAAGAATAGTATTGCTGCCGATGAGGAGAGTATCGTTAATAACATACGTAAAAGGACCTTTAAGGTGGACAGTGGTATATCCCGAGTTATCGGCCACAAACTTAAGAGCCTGATTTATCTGTACATGATCATCTTTTCCATCGCAGTTAAAATCTCCACTGCCGTCCCCTGCAACATAAACAGTTGGTGCAGGACTTCGGCATAAAGCGGTAGGAACGCTTGCAAGAATAAGGCAACCTACCAATAAAAGGATTCCCAATTCTCGTTTTAACATTGATATCATCTGAAGGTGATCAGAATGAAATTTATTAACATTTTTGATAATTAAATATTTGTGCAGTGACGTATCCACACCTCTTAAAAATTTATATTAATTTGCTAATAATTTGAATAAATTTATACATATTTTCGGATATATTGGGCAAGATATTGCAAATATTAGATTCTTTAAGAATTTGGAGGCTTTATATACCCAAATTAATTTCTGAAAGCGTAAAGAGTAAATATATAATAACGTCTTCAAGGATAAGACAACTTATCAATAAAAAGATTCCTAATCCTTGTTTTAACATCGAAATCATTTAGTATTAATCAAAACAAAATTTATAATTATTTCTGTTATATAGATATTTGTGTAGTAACATTATACACAGTCACGAAATTTGGCAGTATCTACTAAAAAAATTTATTAATTTATGAGTTATTACACACATTTTGACAAAATTTTGCAAAAAAATGGTTATATGAATTAAAGGATTGTAGATTGGTAGTCTACTCAAGCCGGAAAATACTGTAAGATTTAATAAGTACTTTCTCAGCCGCGTTTGTGTTATGAAATGCAGCCATGAATAAAACTGTAGACTTTTTTTATAAGTTATTAAAGTTAATTAAATGATATCGTTGCATATGTCCAGTATCTTTCTTGCAACTCCATCCCAGCTGTGATTCTCAACGACATATCTTCGGCCTTTCTCTCCCATAAGAGCTCGGGTATTTTCATCGAGAAGTAATCTGACTACAGCAGTAGCAAGTTGTTCAGGATCTTCTGGAGTTACGGAAATTCCGCCATCTGAGGCTTCAATTAAATCTTTGACTCCTGAAATACCACTTGCCACAATCGGCTTCCCACAGGCAAGGTACTCATAAGTTTTCAACGCTGAAAGTCCTATTTTTGAGTTTCTTTCATTGATGAAAGGAGCAACGCAAACATCGGCCGCGTTAATGTAGAGAGGAACTTGTTCGTAGGGGATTCTTCCGGTGAAAGTAAATTTATCCGAAAGCTCTAACTTGGAAGCTATTTCCATCAATTTATCCTTCATAACTCCGTCCCCGACAATAAGGAAATGAGTATCAGGACATTTCTCCAGAATTAAAGGAGAAGCATGGATGAGAAATTCAACTCCTTGCCAGGCTGCAAGATTCCCTACAAAGCATACGTACTTTTTTGAGTTTTCAAGCCGCAGTTTTTTTCTTGTCTGTTCTAAACCAAGGGGCTTGAATACATCGGTATTTGCCCCATTGTTAATAACATAGATTTTACTCTCAGGAACAGAGTATAGTCTCACGAGTTCATCCCTGAGCTTATCCGTGACAGAAACAATTCTGTCGCAATGCTTGTAATTAAAGTTCTCAGACCGGAGTGCAAGATGAGAGAAAACTCTATACGCAAAAGACTGTGAATTTGGATCGACTTTTAACTCATCCATAACTATCCCATTGACTTCTACTATTGAAGGAATTTTTAAAATTTTGCATAGAAATATGGGAAAGAACGGAAAAGAATTCTGGCGAAGATAGAGCACGTCAGGCCGATTTCTTATACAAGAATAAAGAAGGTAAAAGGAAAGCATGAATTCGTAAGAGGGCTGTACAAGATATTTATTGTCTATTACAGGCACGCATTTTATCCCTGGAAGAGTACGGTCTACACTCTTCTGTCCGGGTGCAAACAGGACTATATCAGTATATTTTTTTAAATTTCTTAGAAGTTCAAGAATGTGGATATTCGAACCTGATTTAGCATTGAAAGAACCGTAATAAACCAGGAAAATATTATTTACTTTTTTAAACATAGTAGCTGGTTACCAGAATGGGAAAGGTAGTTAATTAGTTTATCCCATAGCTTTTTTTATTATTTTTTCCAGTTTAAGGACGAGGGTTTAGTATAAAATCCATGGACAAGAATTTAATACATTTTGCAGAGAAGTATTTATAGGATTAATTCTCTCCTCTGTCTGCTTTTGATGCATCCGAAGTGAAAACGAGCAAAAGATTATGAAAGTACTGGAAGCATGTCAGGAATTTCCTAACAGGTATTACCCTCAACTTGGGACATTCATAAAACAGAGTATAGACTCAATTGCGAACCAGGGCGTAGATGTTACTGTTATCTCTCCAAAACCCTTCGTCTTTCCCTTTTCCGCACTTCCATATCATAACTTTTTTAAACTGCCGCGGATTGAGCATACCGAAAAATACGACCTTCACTATCCACGTTATATATATGCTGTCCCCAAAAAATATTTTTATCCTGTAACAGGGTTTTCGTACTCTCACTTCATTTTCAAATACGCAATCAAAAATATAAAGCCAGAGCCAGACCTGATCCACGCACACTTTTCATATCCTGATGGATATGGGATGATGAAACTTGCGAAGAAATGGAGAGTTCCTCTCGTAATAAGTGCACTTGGGACAATTGAAAGAAAAGTCGCTTATGAAGGTTCCTATACATCAAAGCAGATTATAGAGGCAATGAATTTTGCAGATAGGATTCTTTCTGTCAGCGAGGATCTCAAGCTCCACATCGTAAATCTGGGAATAAACGAAGAGAAGGTCCATGTGGTTCCAAATGGTGTTGACACCGTAAAGTTCAAACCTGCAGGAAAAGCACATGCAAGGAATCTATTAAACTTGCCGCAAGATAAGAATATCGTCCTATTTGTTGGAGCCCTTAGAAAAATAAAAGGTGTGGACTACCTGATTGAAGCTGCAAGGGATTTTGTGGACACGAACACCGATCTTTTTATGGTAGGCAGGGACGATGGCCTGAGAAAAGGTCTGGAAAAAAGAGCACAAGAGCTAAAAATTGTAGATCACATTAGATTCACTGGACCTGTAAACCATGAGGACATCCCACTCTGGATCTCAGCTTCGGATATCCTCGTATTGCCGTCTCTTTCTGAAGGTAGACCAAATGTAATACTCGAAGCCCTTGCCTGTGAGGTCCCGGTTGTAGCAACCGATGTTGGTGGGATACCTGAACTTATGGTTGATGGGGAAACAGGGTATCTAGTACCAGCAAAAAATCCTGGAGAATTATCCAGAAAAATTAATAAACTGCTTGAGAATAAAAGCCAGAGAGAAAACATGGGGAAGCTCGGGCGTAAAAGCATAATTCAGAGAGGACTGACCTGGGAAGCTCATGCAAAAAAGACTGTGGATATATACTCAGAGCTTTTAGAGAACGCTTCGAAATAAGTCCGAGTCCCCTTAAGCTTACTTTTTTAATTTCTTATCCCTGCTGTAAATCACAGACCGTCAAATCCACAGAATAGCAGATAAACTCGTAAAAGCTTTTACTTATGTACATGCCTGCTGCATCATTTCATCTAGAAGTAAAATGAGTACCGGACAAAAAGTCATCTTTAAATATAAATTTCCTAAAAATAAATTTCAGGGGCTATTTAATCCCTGATGTGGAATATAAATGTCTGTCGATGGATTTGAATATATTTTGTCAAGACCTTTGAGGGTACTTTCTAGCTCAAGCTCGTTTTTGGGCAGTCCCTGATAGAAATAGTTAGCAGTATCTTTCAAGGTGCTTTCCTCACTTCCAAAGTATAGTCCACTCCTGAGAAACTCTCCGGTTCTGAGAACTATATAACCTTTGTATTCAGGGAGTTTATTTACATTACCGATTCTGTAATTATCATAAGATGAGATATTCAATTCCGCAGATTTTGAAGGAATCAGCGGGACATAAAAGAACCTTGAAGCGTAATAATCGGTGTATACCGACTTAGTTGAGGAATTGACAGGAACATACTTGAAAATATGATTAAAGCCGCTTAACTCTTCGGAAGTAAAGTACTCGTGTTTTGCTTCTTGACCAAGACAGCCCGAATCTGAAATACTGTAGACCGAGGAGACTAAAACAAAAATAGAGAACAATAAGATCACTAAGAGAGCAGAGTTCGATTTCTTAGACGAATACTTAGTCATATAATTCCAGAATATATACAATCCGTATCCCATTACAAAGGCCATAAAGGGACTGACGAAAAGCATAAACCGATCAACTCTGAAGAGGACTTTGAATTGCCAGATAGTATTGAGGGGATTGGGGATATAAAATATAAGAGTTAACAGAGCAAATAACCCTAATACGGCAGCATAATTTTTCTTGTAATTTTTCAGGAGAAAACCTATTCCTATCAATGCAAAAAATAAAAATACTGATTTATCCAGAAGTCCTGCTAAATCAGTCAAGCTTTCCTGAAGAACTTCTGAACCTCCGGTAGTTAGAACTATAGAATCCAAAAATTGGCTCTGCAAACGGGGAGCCAGGCTCCTCTGTACAAACACGTATGCGACGAAGAACCAGTAAGCGGCAAAAATGACGTTAAGCAGTATAAAGAAGGGTTTACTGATATAGTTGTTATTCCCTATCACATATTCCGATGCAAGAAGAATTATCAGTAATAGAACGAGCTGTGGAAGGGATACATTGTGAACTAAAGTTAAAAAAACTGCAACAATTACTGAGAGGGTTTTTAAGGATAGTTTATCATTTTTGAAATTGACACTATAAATCAGGTACAATAATACAACGAACATTATGAATGCCATTGTGCGGGTGATTACATTTGTACCATAATAGAGTACGGTCGAACTTACGGAAAAGAGTAAGCATGAGAGGAGTGAGATCTGCCTGTTGTTTGTTATGTAATTAAAAAGGTAATAAAGGAAAATTATGGTTATTACATAGACAGGCGCAGTTACCAGAAAAAGTGAATTCTTTACGCTTATTTTCAAGATTTCAGAAGCTTCTGCAATAAACACATGATAAAGAGGAAAATAAGCATAATCACTTAAGGAAGTCGGAATTATTTTTCCGGTCAGTGCGGTAACTTCCGAAATAAATATATGGGGCAGAATGTCTGTGGTACCGACATAAAAATCATAATTTAAAGTCACACTGAAAATTAAATTACCCGCGATTAAGACAGATTCCGCTAGAATCAGGGAAGGGTTTACGTCTTTAGAGAAAATTTGGAAGAATACAGACAGATAAAGTCCTAAAATAAAGAGGAAATAGTACAGAGGTCTGCTTCCCGGAGACAGCAAAAGTACAACTAGGGACCCAATATAAAATATCCCGAAAAGGTACGTAAGGGATTTTGTACTCAATGATGAAAAGATATCTATATCGTGCAAACTTACATCTTTTTTGTAAATGAACAGTATGAAAAGACAGGAAAGTACTGCAGGTATTCCTGTAAATAGTCCCCGAAGTGCATAACCGAACTTTCCGGTTGCAAACATCCATAAGAAAGTGAATATTACTGCGAAGATTATAGCTAACGGAAACAGAAAAGAAATTAACCTCATTAGACGGTCATTATCTAATCCGTGTCCTGCTTCTTTACTTAATCCGAACATACTATCTCCATGACCTTAAGCAATCATATAATAAATTTAACAAACCCGGCATCCAAACTTCTGTGTTTGAAAATCAGTGAGAGTTCATCAGGGCTTTATTGATTAAGAAGATTTTGCCCTGAAAAGCTTCCCATGTATTCAAGTGTTTCGGTTTCTTTTTAAACAAATGACATAGTTTGTGATTATTAGATATCTGAACAGGAACGGACTTTTGAGATCAAAGGAGAATTTGTAAAGCTGTACAAAAATCCTAGCCCATAAGCAACGTGTTGCACAGGAATAATAAAAAGGGCAAAAAGACCGTATTTTGATTTCATTTTATAGGTAACCTGGATTGAGGTAATAAAGACAAGAATAAAGTACACGGTCACGAGTGCAAGAAGAAGCAGGCCTGGAGTGGAATATTTGATAGACGCGATAAGCAAAATGACTGCCGACAAGACGGCAATCGAAGGCAAAAAAGCATACCAACGGACAAATTCTCCATGCTTCTTGAATAGTTCTGCCATCCACATACCGTACTTAAACATCCTTACGGAAAAGGACTTTGGAGTTCCTCTTCTATGGTGCAGGACCTGTGCATTCGGGATATACAAAAATTTGTTACCCTTCTTACCGATTCTGTAGTTCAGGTCTCCGTCCTGACCCACCACAAACCGCTCATCAAAACCTCCAACTTCCTTAATTGCAGCTTTCTTGTACATTGCATTGCAGTTCGGAAGAGAGATGACATAATGCTTTTTTGTGGAGTTTTTGGACTGAGCCGAACCTCCAGACCCCAAGAAAGATTCCTGAGCATATCCCACCACCCTGCCAAATACAGGATCAGTGTCAAAGATTAGGTTAGGGCCTCCAAAACACACAACATCATCTGGAGAAGCTTGCATTTCATGGACAAGAGTTTTCAACCACTGAGGATCTACCTTACAGTCTCCGTCAGTAAACGCGACAAGCTCTCCCCTGGCATTCTCCACACCAAGGTTTCTTGCCGCAGCAACATTCTTTTTTTTGTTCAAAAGAAGTTTGACAGGATATTTTTGTACAATATCTCGCGTTTTGTCAGTGGACATGCCATCAACGATAATAATCTCGTAGGAATCTTTTTGGTAATCTAGATTAAGAAGTGACTCAATACATTCTTCAATAAATTTTTCTTCATTACGAATACCTACTACTACTGAAACGAAAGGGTATTTCATACAAATTGGCCCCGTTTTGACATTACTGTTTTCGAATATGCTCGTTTAAAAATATCATTCTTGAGATGGCATGTAGTATTATTCCGGTAAACACCATGAAAGCTCCTATAACTGTCAGCATAACCATTAAGAGTGTAGGCCCAAAGCGCAGGGATCCTCCCTGAAGAAAATCCTGTAAAAATATTAATCCCATAAGAAAGCCTGTAGACGTCATAATCAGGCCAGGAACTGAAAAATAATACAAAGGCCGTCTGTACTCCATATCTTTAAGGATGCGGAACAGGACTCTAGGACCATGTATGAAAGGATTCTCACTTGAGCAGTCCTCAAGATCATATCTGCAATGGATTTCCACTTCAGTAAACTTCAATTTATAATCTTTGGCCTGAATCAGAATTTCAGAGCCTGCAGACATATCTGTGCCATTCAAATTTATTTTTTCAATAGCTTTTTTTCCATAAGCTCGAAAGCCGCTTTGTGAATCCGTTACATTCAGACCGCCTGCAATATAGGTTGCGATATCAAGAACTTTCATCCCGAATTTACGATAAATAGGGACATTTTTACCATTGCCATTGACAAATCTTGAGCCGATTACCAGATCAAACCCATTTTTCAAGGGTTCAAGGAGCTTGGGAATTTCGGAGGGGTCATGTTGACCATCAGAGTCGATTATGACCATAGCATTTGCATCGAGCTTACGGGCGGTTTCAAAGCAATTCTTTAGGGCTGCTCCATATCCCTTATTTGTCTCGTGACGAACTACATAGGCGCCAAGAGATTCGGCGATATCGACAGTATTATCGGTGCTTCCGTCATCTACAACTACTACTCTGTCGACGTATTTTTTGCAACCCTTGATAACATCTGCAATGGCATGGGCTTCGTTATAAGCAGGCATGGCTGCAATCGTAATGGCCATATGCAATCATCTACCTCTTTGAAGATAAAGGTGAGAAGTCTCCGTGATAACGTGGTTTACGTGGTTTATTAGAGAAAAATCAGTGAAAATTCCAAATTCTGCAAATATATTTTTCAGAGTCATCGCTCCACAATTTTTAGAGGGTTTCAAAAGGTCTTTTACGGCTACATTTACAGAGAATCAGTTAGGGAAATTGTTCTCCTCTTTTTACCCAAAAGAAGGAACATAAATACTCCGTAAGTGAGTCACAGCATTTAATACAAGACCTGTATCTGTTTTAATATACGAGCTATATAAGCATTTAGACACGAAAAATAATTAATCAGTAATTCCAATTACAAAAAATAGTTAAACTCATATTAGACACTTTTTCTCCGATATAATAGCTTAAAAGGCATCAATTAATTATTAAAATCGATTACTAATAAAATAAAAAATTACACAGATATAAGAACTCAAATACTTCCTTGTTATATGTCAACGTTTACAACCCTGCGGACTCAAATTCTGCAGGCTCAACTTTGGAAATACGTTTAAAAAATTAAGAAGATGAATGGTTAAAAGGCTAAAACTTCTTTCAAGGAAATAGAAATAAAGGGAAAAGTATTTTAAATACAATTCAGGAAAAAGGGAAAGATATTTTATACAACTAGGTAATTGAGTAGATCGGGTTAAAACATTCTTGAAAACGAATATAATTCAGGAAATATATTCTGCTAAATTAGAAGAAAACCGGGATTAAAGCTCGGACAGCTTTCGCCTTTCCGGCGTAACTCTTCGTGATTGAAGACTAAAACAGCCGGTAAGAGGAAATCGGAAGGTTTCCGAAAAACCTCATAAGGGAACAGAGAAATTGGCAGATTAGCCCGAATAACGAAAAGGCTGGGAAGCTAAAAAACATACTTTTTATGAGGAGTTATATGGCCGGAAACCAGAAGTTCCCATCTGACCTGTTGTTAGTAGCAGGCCTTGTAATTCTTATGGATATTTTTGTACTAATTCCTGTACTTAGCGGAAGTCTTATTCGCACAGCTATTGGTCTACCCCTGATACTTTTCCTTCCAGGGTACGCTCTCATAGCCATGCTTTTTCCGGAAAAAAACGGACTTGAAGGGATGGAAAGGATAGCTCTTTCTGTTGCAATGAGCGTCTCAGTTGTGTCTTTGATAGGGTTTGCACTCAGTTATACCTCCTGGGGAATCAAGGAGATGCCTCTCATTACGAGTGTCTCCATATTTACCCTGATCATGCTGGCAACAGCATACGTTAGAAGAAACTATTTACCTGCAGACAGGAAATTTGAGGTACCTTTCCGAGCTCTTGCCCATACTCTGCTATCAGGAATAATGGGAGAGCCGGAATCTAAAACAGAGAAAAACCTCCGGATGATTCTAGCTCTTTCTTTCCTTATTTTGATGGTAACCGGAGTTTATGTCATTCTTGTGCCTCAGGACAAAGAGCCATATACGGAGTTCTATATTCTTGGTCCCAATGGGACGGCTAACAACTATAAAACAGATTACATACAGGGAGAAAGTGGGACCTACTTTATAGGAATTACAAATAATGAGCACCGAACAATGGACTATACAATGGAAGTAAGGCTTAAAAATCAATCGCTGCCTCTTCCGGAAAATCTGCAGCATATTAAAATTGCCAATAATAAGACCCTGGTAGAGCCTCTTGAGGTTACACCTTCAGTTGAAGGCAAGAATATGAAGCTTGAGTTCCTGCTTTTCAATGAAACTGAAAAGAATATACCCTACAAAGATCTGCGCCTCTGGATAAATGTTGGAGAGGAGGTGTGAGGATGGTAGCATTTGAGAGTCCTAATGTGGAGACTCCGGAAGGCATAAAAACGAATATGTCTGAGAATCTGAAGGAAAAAACACCTGTGATCGAAAATAAATGGGTTTATCTAGCAATTCCGATTGTAGCTATTGCCCTTGCGGAACTGATGATATATTCGGGGAGGAGACTCCAGGGCATGGAAATACATGCATTAGTTCTGCTTGGGCTTTCCTTTTCCATAATATATATAAAAAACAAGGACATTCAGAAAACCTATCAGAGTTTTCTCCTTCTGCCGATCCTGCGTCTGGTAGATTTTTCAATGCCTCTTTTCTATGAAGAAAAACTTTACAACCTTATTTTCATATACTGTCTTCTGGCAATTCCTGTAAGCATTGCGGCCATTAGTCAGGAGTTTACTCCCGCGCAGCTTGGGATAACTTCCAAAAAAATAGGAATATATATTCCATTATCAATATTCATGGGCTTTTTATTAGGAGTAGGAGAATATATCATAGTCGGAAAAAATCCTCTTATTCAGGATCTTTCAATCCTTAACCTCATAAATCTCACCATAATTATGGTCTTTCTTGTGAGCCCTATAGAGGAGATGATTTTCCGTTCTATCCTGCAGACCCGGTTAGAAATAGTATTAGGCGGCAGGGAAGCGCTGATAATTACAAGTATTTTATTCGGGTTAATGCATTCAGGATATGGAAGCATTTACGAAATATTTTACATAACCTTAGTAGGTGCTGTTATAGGCTACTTATTTTATGGAACCCGAAGTCTGCCGTTGGTTGCATTAATTCATGGATTTATGAATGTATTCTTTTTCGGGATTCTTCCTCTTCTCCTTTAAACTTTTACGTCCACTAGTGTATTCCAAAAAAGAAAAAGGGGCTCGATCAAATGGAATTAAGCCAAAGGCAAAAGCTTCAATATAGGGGAACTTCTTTTCTGGACTTACTCTCGATTATATAATCAGGAAAAACTCACTCAGGTTTCTATATAATGAGCTGATCCCAAAACTCAAAATGATTTTTCTGAATCCCATATCTACAATAAGTAACAGATCTTCTGATCACGAAAATAATTTTGAAATTTTACTAATTTAAGGATAAAATTAGTTTTGGGATTGACTCAATAGAAATACAGAGTAGAGTAGCTATTAGTAGGTAATATTAGCAGTTCTCTATTCTTTTCGTGTTTTTTACATTTTTTAAAATTAACCAGAGAGTTTAGGTATAAACTGTATTCTGCCAGAACAAAAAAGTAAATGAAACTCATTAATTGCCTTAGTGTCTTGAAAATTTAGTTATTGTCACGTGATAACTGTAAATCATTATATGTTGATAAGAAGCTATCAAGGATCATGCTCAATGAGTAGATTACCATGACACTAGTATAATTGATATTGCCCACTTCAACCGAACGGAGTCAATTACAACAGTCTGTCTTAAAAAAGTGTTATTTTGCCAGAAATTACCTCTTTAGACAAAATTACTGTTATTTGCTCATAATTTAGCCCTCATGAGCGAAGCAGAATGTAGCAAAAAGGGCAGTGCACTGCAGAGCTGCAACTCTGCTGAGATGGAAATAGGGGCGGACACTTAGACGGCAGCCCTCTGAAAAACCATTAAAATAGTGCGACAACCTTAAAGAGAATGATTGCACCAAAGGAAAACATCAGTGGAATAATTCCCATATTCAAAGAAACCTTTACCGTACTTTCCCAGTGTTTCGATGCAGGGAGAAAGTCCCTGAGCAAAAGCAATATAAGTAAAACTGCCGCAGCCACAGATGCGCCTTCAGGAATTCCCGGTGTTACGGTGGTTACTGAGAGCGCACCTGAAGAAACGGAGTTAGACGTGATTAAACTTGTAAGCGTAGTCGGCACTCCTCGAGTTAATTAGTATATTACAGGAACAAATACGCGATAAGATATAAAAATCCTCCTCATACCATTGATAAACATCAAGAGAAGGAGAATTAAACTCGAATTTTGGAAAAAAGTAGGAGGTTACCTTAATAAATAACGAAAGTACTGTGAATTTGAGTTCGCAATCAAAAGAATAAAATTAAAAAATTACATTGTAAAGCTATAAACGCAAAATATAAATTGAATAATTCTTGAAAAAAATAGAAAAGAAACGTAGAAAAATAAACCAAATCATTAAATAATTAAAGGACCCTCTAAACTAAAATTTAAGACTAGTTAGGAAAATCGAAGAGATGGATCTAGAAAAGTAATACTAATTCTTGGGTTTTGTCCTGAGAGTTTGAATTATCCCGAGTATCGGGAACATAATAATGAAAAACTATGAAATGAAAAGCTATGTAAAACTGCAAAAAGTAAGTAGATGTTTTTATGCTCCTACAGAAAGTTTATCTGGCTAAGAAAAACCAGACGAACGGGGGGAACAATGAACTCGACTGAATTTAAAATTCACAATTCTTCTAAGATATACGGAACTTCTGTAATTGGGAAAGACACAGTAATAATGGAAAATGTGATTTTAGGATACCCTGAACACAGGATCCTTATGGAAATCCTGAAGCAGAACATCGAAATTGAAAACTTTGATTTTCCAGGGTGTACCATAGGTTCGGATTCAATAATACGGGCTGGATCAACGATATTTTCCAACGTAAAAACCGGAAAAAACTTCAAAACCGGGCATAACGTAATGATTAGAGAAAATACGGAAATTGGAAATAATGTTCTCATTGGAACCAATGTCATTATAGATGGGCATGTGAGAATAGGAAATAATGTAAGCATCCAGGGAAATGTCTACATTCCAACCAATGTTATTATCGAGGATAATGTATTTATTGGGCCTTGTGCTGTTCTGGCCAACGATAAATATCCTATTCGAAAGAAATACGAATTGAAGGGTCCTTTCTTGAGAAAAGGTGCGTCTATAGGTGCAAATGCCACCCTACTTCCCGATGTTGAAATTGGGGAAGGAGCAATGGTTGCAGGGGGAGCACTTGTGACAAAAAATGTGCCTGCTTGGAAACTTGCAATTGGAGTGCCTGCCAGAATACAAGAACTCCCACAAGATTTAATGAAATTAAATAGGATATAAATTCATAAAAAATCAAGATTAAGTAAGATTAGTTTTATCAAGATTATTAAAAGAGGTTCCAAAATGATTCCAATTGCCAAGCCCCTGATGGGTAAGGAAGAGATTGATGCAGTAACAGAGGTCCTTAGGTCAGGAATGATTGCACAGGGCCCGAAAGTCGAAGAATTTGAATTTGCTTTTTCTGAATACACTGGTTGTGAGTATGGAGTTGCTGTGAGCTCTGGCACTGCGGCTTTGCACGTTTCGCTTCTTGCCCATGGCATAGGAAAAGGAGATGAAGTGATTACAAGTCCCTTCAGTTTTATTGCAACGGCAAACAGCGTCCTTTATACCGGGGCAAAACCTGTTTTTGCAGATATCGAATCAGATACATATAATATAGATCCTGAAAAAGTTCAGGAGAAAATCACTCCAAAAACCAGAGCTATTTTGCCTGTCCACCTATATGGGCACCCTGCAGACATGAAAGCCATAATGGAAATTGCAGAAGATAATAAGCTTATTGTAATTGAGGATGCCTGCCAGTCTCATGGCGCAGAATGCCTTGGAAAAAAGGTAGGCAGCTTCGGAACAGGAGCATTCAGCTTTTACCCTACTAAAAATATGACAACAAGCGAAGGTGGAATGCTCACTACAAACGATAAGGAAATTGCAGAGAAAGCAAAAATGATTCGGGCTCATGGCTCAAAAGTCCGATATCTGCATGAAATGCTGGGTTTCAACCTGCGCATGACTGATATTGCAGCTGCAATCGGACTTGTACAGCTTGGAAAGCTGGATGGATTTACTGCAACCAGGCAAAAAAATGCAGAGATTCTCTCAGCAGGGTTAAAAAGCATATCAGAAATTGCACCTCCAGTGATAAGAGCCGACGACACCCATGTGTTCCACCAGTATACAGTTAGAGCACAAAAGAGAGATCAACTGGCAGCTTTCCTGAAAGAGAAGGAAATCGGAACGGGAATCTATTATCCGATAACTATTCACAAGCAACCTGTCTATAGAGAACTTGGATACAAAGATTCCCTGCCTGTCTCGGAAAAGGCAGCAGAAGAAGTTATTTCTTTCCCTGTACATCCTGCATTATCCAGAACCGATTTGCAGGAAATAATTGAAGCGACCAAAGAATTTTATGCAAAGGATTGATTAGTTTTCCAGTCACTGCATTCTCAAAACCAGGAAGTGAGACTTTTGATTAAAGTAGGAGTAATAGGTACAGGTGCTATGGGGCAGAACCACGTAAGGATTTACAGTGAAATGAATGACGTGGAGCTTGCCGGAATCTCGGATGTAGACCAGAAGCGTGTTGAAGCAATGGCTACGCAATTCAAGACAAAAGCCTTTACAGATTATAAGAAAATGTTAGCCGAAGGGCTTGATGCAGTAAGTGTGGTTGTGCCCACCAAATTGCATAAGCAGGTAGTACTTGATGCTCTTGAGGCAGGCGTACATGTCCTTGTAGAAAAGCCGATTGCAGATACGACTGAAAACGCGGACCTGATGATAGCAGCTGCAAATAAAGCGGGAAAAATCCTTATGGTTGGGCACATTGAGCGCTTTAATCCAGCAGTTATAAAACTCAAAGAGATTATAGATTCAGGCATTTTGGGAAAGATAGTCTCAATTTCAACCAAACGAGTGGGGCCCTATAACCCAAGAATAAGAGATGTGGGAGTAATCCTGGATATTGGCGTCCATGATATAGATGTGATCTCATATCTTTACGGCAAGAAAATAAATAGTGTTTATGCAATTGCAGGTGCCGATATTCACTCATTTGAAGATCACGCCTCAATTATCCTGCGTATGGACCATAATTTTGCAGGAGTTGTGGAAACAAACTGGCTGACTCCGCACAAGATAAGGCAGTTAACAGCGATAGGAGTTAAGGGAGTTGCTTATTTGGACTATATTAATCAGACAGTACAGCTCCATGATAACGAATGGATAAGAAAAGCCAAAGTAGAACATAGCGAACCCCTGAAAAATGAACTCACCTATTTTATAGAGTGTGCTAAAAAGGGTACAAAACCTAGTCCCTGCGGAGAAGACGGAAAACACGCCCTTGAAGTAGCAATGGCAGCTATAAAATCCTATCAGGAAGAAAGATTAATTGAAGTAGGACAATAAGTCGGAAAAAACTCTGAAAAAGTAAAGTCTCGAAAACTTTTGAAAATGAAAATGGTTTGGGAAGATTTGAAAAAACAATTTAGTAAGTGATAAACATGAGTAAATTAGAAAAACTTTTCAAGGAAAGAGGTCCGATCAAAAAAATTGGAGTAATTGGAATGGGCTATGTAGGTATTCCTTCAGCGGTTCTTTTCGCAGATGCTCCATGTTTCAATAAAGTCCTTGGCTTCCAGCGCAATTCAAAAAGTTCAAGTTACAAGATTGGTATGCTCAACCGTGGAGAAAGCCCTCTTAAAGGAGAAGAGCCCGGTCTAGAAGACCTTATTAATAAAGTTGTAAAAGCTGGCAAGTTTGAGTGTACTCCCGAGTTCTCAAGGATATCAGAACTTGATGCTGTCACGCTTGCAATCCAAACTCCTTTTGCAAATCCTAAAGATTTGGAACCTGACTTTTCCGCACTCATTGAAGGTATAAGAAATGTAGGAAAATACCTGAAACCAGGAATGCTCGTAGTTCTTGAGTCCACAATTACTCCTGGCACAACCGAAGGTATGGCAAAACAGATTCTTGAGGAAGAATCAGGCCTGAAAGCCGGAGAAGACTTTGCCCTTGCCCATGCTCCTGAAAGAGTAATGGTAGGCAGACTTTTAAAGAATATTAGAGAACATGATAGAATCGTGGGCGGCATAAATGAAGCAAGTACCAGGCGGGCTATCGAGCTCTATTCTCCTGTATTGACTGTGGGGAAAGTAATTCCTATGAGTGCAACTGCAGCTGAGGTAACGAAAACTGCAGAAAATACTTTCCGCGACCTACAGATTGCAGCAATTAACCAGCTTGCCCTTTACTGTGAAGCCATGGGCATAAACGTGTACGATGTAAGGACTGGAGTAGACAGTCTAAAAGGAGAAGGTATTACAAGAGCTATACTCTGGCCAGGAGCAGGCGTTGGAGGTCACTGCCTTACCAAAGATACATACCACTTGGAAAGAGGAGTTAAGATAGGTAGTGGGCAGCTTGACTATCCGGAAGGCGCAGACTCAATCTATGTGCTGGCAAGAAAAGTCAACGATTTCATGCCTGTTCATATGTACAACTTGACTGTTGTAGCCCTTAAAAGGATTGGAAAGGAGATGAAAGGCTCAAAGATTGCAATGCTCGGCTGGGCTTTTATCCGGGACTCGGATGATGCGAGGAACACACCTTCAGAACCTTACAGGGATCTCTGCCTGAAAGCAGGTGCGACAGTTACTGTGCATGACCCTTATGTTGTGAACTATCCAGGAATTGAGATTTCAGATAATCTTGAAAATGTTATCAAAGACGCGGATGCTGTAGTTATTTTTGCAGGGCATAGTGCATACTCTGATATAAAGGCTGATTGGGTAAAGAAAATTACAGGCAAAGAAAAACCAGTTATTGTAGATGGAAGAAATGTAATTGAACCGGATGAATTTATTGGTAAGGGATTTGTCTATAAGGGAATAGGAAGAGGCGATAAAAACGAACATTTATTAATGTAAACTAAAATTTATTTAAAAAAATAGTTCGGGCTTTAAAATCTGGAAAAAGGGTGAAAGATGATCGAGAAACTGAAACAAAATGAGGAACTCTGGGATCTATTTAGCAAAAAAGAAGAATACAATTTGACCTTTTCTGACCAGTACGATAGGTTTCCGTACTATTTAAGCAGCCAGAGGAATATTTTTGATCCCAGTGTTTCTAGGTTTCTGGTAGAAAACGGGTTACACCCTGAGTATCCAGACGGAAAAAAATTTGCAGTCTGCCTTACTCATGATATTGATGTGATATATCCGGAAAAGATCTACATGATCATTGGAACTGCTAAAGCCTTTGCTAAAGGAAATTTAACAGATGCTATCAAGACACCTTTTTGTAGAATTTGCAAAAAGTTTAACCCTTACTGGAACTTTAGAGAAATAATAGAGCTGGAGGCAAAATATAATGCAAAATCCAGCTTTTATTTTCTGGCCTTGAGGCCTGGAGAGAAAGACTTCAATTACGAAATTGAGGATCTCGAAGCCGAATTGAAGTTTATATCCACTCGTGGTTGGGAAGTAGGGTTGCATGGAGGGCATGAGTCTTACAGCAGTTTGGAAGATATAAAGGAAAAAAAGCAGAGAATTGAAAAAGTATTAGGTAAGGAAATTATAGGGTACAGAAATCATTATTTAAGGTTTAAAGTACCGGATACGTGGGAATTGTTAAGCAAAGCAAACTTTAAGTATGACACAACATTTGGGTATTCGGATTGTGCAGGCTTTAGAAATGGCATGTGCCATCCTTTCAGGCCATATAATATAAACACTGGAAAACAAATAGATATCATTGAGCTGCCTCTCATAGTTATGGACCGGACGTTATTAAGAAGTTACATGCGACTTGACGTTAAAAAGGCCTGGGAGCTCACAAAGAGTCTTGTTGATAAAGTTGAACAGTATAATGGTGTAATCACGATTCTATGGCACAACAATACATCCATTGATGGAGAAGGCCTTAAATACTACGAAAAATTCCTCAAATATGTTTCCGGCAAAAAAGCCTGGCTTGCAAGTGGGGAAGAAATATATAACTGGTGGTCTACCAATATTGAACCACGATATTGAAAAAACCCAGGTACGGGATCGGAATCAGTTGAGAATCACAGAGGCGCTAAGATATATTAATTTCTCTACATAAGTAAGATAACACTAATCAAAATTAACAATAAATAAATTGACAGAACTCCAGCTAACACTGATCAAGTTAACACTAAACAAATTTACACTATCAAATTCACACTATCAAATTCACACTATCAAATTCACACTATCAAATTCACACTATCAAATTCACACTATCAAATTCATACCCTCAAATTCATACCCTCAAATTCATACCCTCAAATTCATACCCTCAAATTAACATTATCAAATTCACACTATCAAATTCACACTATCAAATTCACACTATCAAATTCACACTATCAAATTCACACTATCAAATTCATACCCTCAAATTCATACCCTCAAATTCATACCCTCAAATTCATACCCTCAAATTAACATTATCAAATTCATACCCTCAAATTAACATTATCAAATTCGCACTAATTATCTTAACAAATCAAAATAATATTAATCGACGCCGAAGACAGGTATGATTAATAACTTTTTTCAATTTTGAATGAATTTAATATAGATAAAGTGGTTACTATCTTTTTTGAAACCCACTTCCTTCAAAAATTTATATTTAAGTCGCGTTAAAAATTTTCATTATGACTTGAATCCCATTAGAACTCATAAATAGAAAATATGATAGAGTAGTTTTAAGGACAACGGAGGAGAAAAGGAAGAGTCAGGAGAAATTATATGATTCCAATTGTTAACGGTTATGTAGACTAAAGAAACCGACAGATTTATTTCAAGGTGTTTATTTATAAGGGGGCTTAGAGGGAAAAAAGTATAATATTCAGCATCAGCTTGAGAATATCATACCCTATAATTTCCTTTTCAAAGGGAAAAACAGCTTGAAAATACAGGACTAAATTGAGTTCAGTTATAACGGAAACTTCTTTTAAGGTACCGGAAATGGATGAAATAACAGCAGATGCAGCAGAGAAACGGTCTGATAAAAGTAAGAAGGAAAGTTTCGTTACTGATGTGCTCACACTTGCAGGCGGAACAACCTTTGCTCAAATCCTTACAATTTTAGCTGCTCCTGTATTGACTCGCCTCTATGGGCCTGATGATTTTGGAGTTTGGGCTCTGTACCTTTCGATCACCAGCATTATCAGCGTTATTGCCTGCATGAGATACGAATATTCCATAATGCTACCTGAATCGAGTGAAGAGGCTGTAAACCTGTTGGGGCTGAGTTTTCTAGCAGTGCTGTTAGTGACCGGTTTAACCTTTCCAGCCATATGGTACTTTAAAGAGCCAATAGTTAATATTCTAAATTCTCAGCAGATAGGAGACTATCTCTGGCTTGTACCTCCTTTTATTTTTGTAAACGGGTTATTTCTTGCACTGAATAGCTGGAATACAAGAACAAAACTTTTTAAAAGGCTTTCACTTTCAAGAGTTTTCAGTTCGTTTTCGAGTACCGCTACACAGATAAGTCTGGGGTTTACAGAAAAGATTGCAGGAGGGTTAATAGTTGGAAGCCTTACTGGTCAGTCTATTGCAACATTTGTGCTTGGAGGACAGATATGGAGAGATGATAGAAAATTAATTGTTAAAAACCTGAGCTGGAAAAAAATCTATGAAGGGTTTAAGAAGTACCGCAAGTTTTCGTTTGTAGATACATGGGGTGCCCTCATGAACTCAGTCTCTTGGCAGCTTCCTGCTTTTCTTCTTTCGGCTTTCTTCACACCTGCAGTTGTAGGTTTTTATTCACTAGGCTTTCGCCTTCTGCAGCTGCCAATGAGTTTCATTGGAGGTTCGATTTCACAGGTATTCTTCCAGAGAGCCTCAAGAGCATTCACCGAGGGCACTCTTCCTTCTCTTGTTGAGAATGTGTTCAGAATGCTTGTGGTTATAGGTATGTTCCCGATACTTATCCTGACAATTGTCGGCGGGGACGTCTTTACTATTATTTTCGGAAAAGCCTGGGCAGAAGCAGGTATCTACGCCCAGATTCTTAGTCTGTGGGCTTTTGTATGGTTTATCTCCTCTCCATTAACTGCTATATACGTAGTAGTCGAAAAATATCACTTCGGTTTTCATTATAATTTTTTCAACCTGATAACACGCTTCCTCTCACTTACAATTGGAGGCTTGCTAGGAAATGCACGTATGGCACTTATTCTTTTTTCACTGTCAGGTATTGCGGTATACGGTTACCTTTGCCTAAAGATGATGTCCTATGCCGGAGTAAAGACTTCGAGCGTCCTGAAAATAGTATTTTCTAATTTTCTTCTCTTCATTCCTGCAGGAACTATCATTATTGCCCTTAAAATTATAGAAATAAACCAGATATTGCTTGTTATCTTTTCCGGTGTAATTGTCTGTTTTTACTATCTGTATATCTTGAAAAGCGATGCACAGATGAAAAGGATAATTGGAGAATTCAAAAATTGAGGAATTCTTTCAAACAATAATATCTGAAAACTTAAAGTCAGGCTCCAACTAAGAAAACCCCGAGAAAGCTTGTTCAAGCGGACTAAAAGAGAACTGACCTGTTTATTTCTCGCACCGTTAAAGCGTCTTACGTATTTTATTTTTCATTTTAACATGTTCTATTTGATGATTTTCCCATAGTATGATCTTGAGTAATTGTGTATACGTATTATGTAGCCTCAGTTTGGGCCACTTCTACTAGGGAATGCCTTACGATTCCTTTCACTGTCATATATACTCCGGAAATAGATAGAAAAATCATTACAAGTACATACCGGAAATGAAGACTTTCTATTCCAAAGGCAGAGGCTTCAAGAAATTTCAACCCCATGCAAAAACCGCATGTTGCAAGGGCAAAACCTGGCACTGCATAGAAGTATAGTGGCTTATTGGCCTCTATATCCCTGGTTACAGTTCTCAGGATTCCACGAACATACTTGACTGGAGTTTGTACCGGGTCTTCAAAGTTATAATGGGAATCTACTTCGACTTCTTTTATGCGAAGGTCAGATTTGCTCGCATCTGCAAGCGTCTCGCTTTCTATTGACAGGTCCTGGATGTCGAAGTGGATGATATCTTTTTTAGGGGCTGTAAAGGCGCGAAAAGTAATCTGAGAACCTCTAGTTTTGTCAGATTTTTTATTGGCGAATCTGCCCAGAATCGTTTGCCCAACGCGGCGGTAAACAGGAGTGTTTCTGCTCACACTGTTTAAATCTTGAGTACCATTGACCACATCTGCACCTCCTGTTATTATAGGGTCAATGAGCCTGGGAATGTTTTCAGGGTTATGGCGACCTCTTGAGTCCATTGTCACAATTATATCAGCGCCGAGATGGACTGCAGCTTTAAATCCTGTTTCTAAAGACGCACCTTTGCCCCTATTGGTCCTGTTTATAACTACTTCAGCCCCAGCTTTTTTTGCTATCTCTGCTGTTTGATCTGAACTGGCATCATCTACCACAATCACCTTATCAGCATAGAGCCGGGTGAGAAGTATAATGCTTCCTATAGACGTTTCTTCATTATAGGCAGAAAGGACAACTGTGACATTTTTAGAGGCTCTGCTTACAGTACATTTATTTTTTTTATTTATTATATGCCCTATGCCACTTTCTATAAGTAGCTGATCACTCATTCTTGATAACCCCCTTTGTATAGCTATATATACATCTAGAATAAATTTATTTATAAAGATTCTATAAGTTGTTAAATCTGGGAAGAGATTAGATCTTTTAAACATTATAACAAGATTAGTTTTTTAAATTGAAATCTGCAAAAATACATATATAAATTTATTGACAGATCTACTTTAAAAAAATAATAAGTAATGGGTATCAGTATTCTGCGACCCTATGTCAGTACAGATATAAAATTGGACAATTGAAATATCGACTATTGAAAATCGAGATTAACTGATAATGTCTAAAAATATAGATAAATATATGAAAAAATAAGCTTGAGAATCAATAGTAAGGAAGCTCAGACCTTTAAGATTTCAGTCCCGCAAACTTATTGATCTTCTTGAAAATTTATTTATAAATATTTCAAGTTTCAAAACTATATTATTCCTGCTCACCACTGGCCGCAATTTTTAATATTGAGAAATAAGAAATAAAGAACATCATAAAAGATAAAATAAATTACAGAGTTTTTTTCGCTGGAGGAAAAGAAAGCCATTAAAAAGTGAAGCAGCATCAAAAATATTCTATTAGGACTTACACAGTTGAGGAACAAAATTAATTATGGCAAAGACTGTGGATTAAATTCATGGTTTAGACAGTTAAATATCTGATGCTGTTGATTTTTCAGGTCAACTGCGTAAGTTCTAATTCTATGTAAAATAATTAAGTTGCCCTATTAGAAAAGTATCCGCCAGAGAGGTTGAGAAAAAAAGTTTAGGAAAAGAAATAAAAGAGAAGATGCAAATAAAGACGAAAGCACTTTGTAGTACAATGACAGAGAATGCGCATGGATCGGAAAAGATGGGCACAAAAATCGGAGAAAAAATCTGAGTATTTTAAATCTGAATATTTTAAATCTTGGAAAATTAGATCGAAAGAATAAAATGGATTAGAAAAATATTTACTCGCCTTAATTGAACTGAAAATAGTGTAATTTTTTATTATAAGCTGGATGATCTGCATGACTGTAAAAAAAATTTCCTCAGATCTGTTTATTATTATGGGGCTCGTGCTCCTAACAGATATCTTCGTGCTCACTCCTGGAATAAATGAAACAATGTTCCGGAATATACTTGGATTGCCTCTTGTGCTATTTCTGCCAGGGTATGCTCTGATTGCAGCTCTTTTTCCTGCAAGATCTGATCTTGATGGGATCGAACGGGTCGCTCTTTCATTCGGACTGAGTATTGCAGTTGTGCCATTAATAGGCCTTGGTCTTAATTATACTCCATGGGGAATCAGGACTCTACCAATTCTCATAAGTCTGTCCGCTTTTACCTTTATTATGTGTGGGCTTGCATACCTTAGACGAGCAAGTCTCCCAGAAAGTGAGGCTTTTAATATCTCTTTCAAAGCAGCAGCACTTTCGCTCAAATCCGAGATCATGGAAACCTCAGAGTCAAGGCTAGATAGAGCTCTCACGGGTTTTCTGATAATTTCCATTCTCCTGTCCATAGTAACCCTAGCTTATGTGGTTGTGAGCCCAAAAGAAGGAGAACATTTCACAGAGTTCTATCTTCTTGGACCTGAAGGAAAAGCAGATAATTATACTACAAATTACACGCTCGGGCAAAGTGGAACCGTAATAGTTGGAGTTGTAAACCATGAATACAGGCCTGTAAATTACACAATGGAAGTAACACTTGATAATAAATCACTGTTCCTTCCGGAAAATGTGAAGCATATCAATCTTGCCCATAATGAGACCTGGGAAGAACCCGTTACTATTATGCCTCCTGTTGAGGGAAAGAATCTGAAGCTTCAGTTCCTGCTCTTTAATGACACTGAGAAAAGTGTACCTTATAGAGACCTTCATCTATGGGTAAATGTGAGTGCACCAAAACAACTGAAAACTTAAATATCAGGCAGGAAAGACAGTTTAAGAAAGCTCTTAAATTACCAGGCTAGTAGATTATAGTACAGTCTTTAAGCTGCATCCCTGCAGTTTAAGAGCTCTCCAGTTAAAGAATTTGATATTATAATTCAGTCATCCAGATTGAACCTTTTTCAAGAAGATTTAGCTTCAATTATATAGAAATCATATATGGTATGCTGAAAAACTCAGCTTGGATCTTTACTCGGGGCAAGAAAATGCCTTGAGTCAATGAGAAAGCTGTTGTTTAACTGATCGTAACTTTCGTTTTTATCTTAAAAAGTAGACCGCTCTTACAATCTATTAAATCAGGGTTTTTAATCCCTCCTGTAGCTCGATCTCTCCTTCCCACCAGTCTGAGATTTTTGAGACATCGGCTTTTGAGTCCCGAACATCACCTGCCCTTGAAGCGGCATGTACAATCCTGCTAGAAGAGCCAGTTAACTTAATAATATTTTCGGCAAGTTCCAGAACTGTCACGCTTTTTCCCATAGCCACGTTAAAAACCTGACCATCTCCATGCTCAAGAGCTGAGGCGTTTGCCCTGACTACATCTTTAACATGAACAAAATCTCGACTCTGAAGTCCATCTCCATAAATAACAAGGTCCTTTCCCAGTCTCGCTCTCTCAAGAAAAATCGGAATAACGGCTGCATATGGGGATTTTGGGTCCTGGCGAGGGCCGAAGACATTGAAATAACGCAGGCAAGTGGTACGAAGTCCATGGTCCTCATAAAACATCCTTGCCAGATATTCTACATCAAGTTTAGAAATGGCATAAGGAGAAGTCGGTTCAGGATACATCTCCTCTCTTTTTGGAAAAATCGGGTTATTTCCATAGATCGCAGCTGAAGACGCTGTCACAAATTTGTCGACTTCGGCTTTAACGCAGGCTTGCAGTACATTAAGGGTTCCAAGCGTGTTAGTCTGGAAAGCTTCAGAAGGTTTTTCACAGCTTAAAGGTACGGATACAAGGGCAGCTTCGTGAAAGACATAATCCATGCCCGAAACCGCTTTTTCGACTGAGGGTAAGTCACAGATATCTCCCTTAATAAACTCAATGTTTTTATTCTGTGGAATATTTCTGAGAAAACCCGTGGCAAGATTATCCAAAATCCTGACAGTGTGTCCTGCTTCTGCAAAATATTCAGCTATGTGGGAGCCTATGAAACCTGCTCCTCCAGTAACCAGCACTTTCATGCTTGCAGAAAGGGAAAAATACAACATAAAATTTTCTGTGCGCGCCCAGAGGTTTATAAGATAAAGTTGAAACATTCCTGAAGTGTGCAAAAATAGCATAGGCTGGAAAAGGTCTCCTTCAAAAGAAGAAAAACATCCTTCAAAAGAGATAAAATTTTTCATACAAAGAGACCTTATTAATAAGGGGGAGCCTAAAAAATTTGGGAACTGAAGTATTTTTCAGAAAATTGAGCCTGAGAAAGAAGTACAATTATCCTCAAAACTAGATTTCATATATAGAGAACAATACCAGCAAAAATTAAATTCCAACGGAAAGGCATGTTTTCCCTTGTTTTCCTACAAACTACCTGAAAGGATCATCTGAAATAATAACAGTAACTTATAATTAAAATTCACTGAGTAATCGGGTGGAAAGCTTGCATAGATATAAATTCTAAAAGAACACAGTATAAAATAATTCTCTTAGTGGTAAAATGGCCGGAAATAGACAACTTTCCATGGACCTGCTGCTTGTTGTAGGTTTTGTGCTTATTACTAACATCTTTATACTCGTACCTGTACTTAGCGACAGTTTCCTGCGCACGTACCTGGGCATTATTCTGGTACTTTTCTTGCCGGGCTATGCGCTCACTGTAGCTCTCTTCCCGGCAAAAAAAGATCTTGACGGAATTGAGAGAACTGCAATTTCCTTCGGACTGAGTATTTCAATCGCCCCGTTACTGGGACTTGGACTGAACTATTCCAGCTGGGGGATCAGGGAGATTCCTCTACTGACAGAATTTTCAATTTTTACTCTCCTGATATGTGCAGTTGCTCATTACAGAAGGGGATTGCTGCCTGAAACCGAAGTCTTTGGAGTTTCATTCAAAAGATGTTACCTTAGCATGAAAGCCAGAGTTTTTGAAAAGCCCGAATCGAAAACTGATAAGGTTATTGCGTTTATCCTTGCCCTTTCTATTCTGGCTTCTATGGGGAGCCTTGTCTACATTATAGGAAACTCTAAAGAGGGAGAGCACTTTACCGAATTTTATATTCTTGGAAACAACAGTACGATCGGAGACTATCCTACGGAGTTTGTACCGGGAGAAAAAGGAACCGTCATTGTAGGGGTCATAAATCATGAGTACAGGCCAATGGATTATACAATAGATGTAAGGCTCGAAAACAGGTTGCTCTTGGAAAGTAAGAAACAGATAAGCCTTGAGCATAATATGTCCTGGGAAAAACCAGTTACTTTTACGCCACCTCTTGAAGGAAAGAATATGAAACTAGAGTTTCTGCTCTTTAATGAATCTGAGAAAACCACACCTTACCGGAACCTCCATCTCTGGATTAATGTTACTGAGGAGGCTTGAAGATGGCAATCTCGGATTTTATATCTTCAGAGCTGGAAGCGGGAAAAGCCTCTCTGCCGGAGCTCGGGAAAATGCTTAAAATGCAAACTGAAGAAAAAAACCGATTTTTGAAAAAGATAATTTATGCAGGAATCCCTGTAGCTGCAATTACTCTTATCGAATTGTTGATTTTCGGAGGAAGATTAAGAGAAGCTTCAATAGCTTATACCATACTTCTGCTCTCGCTTTCATATTCAATAGCAGTTCTAAAAAAGACTGAGATACGGAAACTCTACCAGGCTCTCTTGCTTCTGACAATTTTCAGATTGGTGAATTTTTCAATGCCAGTTTTTTTTGAGAGAAATCTTTATTCATTCATATTTATCTATGCACCCATGGCACTTCCTATAACTCTTGCTACTGTGCATCAGAAGGTGATATATGAGAGAAAAAAAGATACTCTAAGGAAGATTTGGATCTACTTTCCTCTATCTATCCTTGCAGGTCTGGCTTTTGGACAGGTAGAATATATAATGATAGGAGCCAGAGAACTTATACCAGATCTCTCATTGACAAACCTGCTGATACTCATTATTATAATGGTTTTTATTGTAGGGCTTATAGAAGAACTTATCTTCAGGTCAATTCTCCAGACAAGACTGGAAGAATTCCTGGGACCAGCCTGGGGAATTTTTCTTTCAAGCCTCCTTTTTGGGATAATGCATTCTACTTACGGCACTCCTTACGAAATGGTATATACCTTCTTTTTAGGAGGTTTTTTAGGATACCTATTTTATAGAACCCGAAGTCTTCCCCTTGTAGTAATGATTCATGGTTCAATAAATGTGTTCTTGTTTGGGATAATCCCACATGCAGGGTCCATAGTTGGATTAATGTAAGGCACTGTAAAAGTTGGTTTGAAGAAGTCCATGAAAGTTGACATATTCGATCTTAATAGAAGCAATCTTAATAGAAGCAATCTAATAGAAGCAATCTTAATTCTTAATAGAAATGAGTTAGACCCTCAGCCCTTACTATTTAAGCAGCCATTTGCTTATATGGATTACCTTTTTCCTGTTGTAAGAGAAGTCATCTGGCAGAGCAGACATGCTGATCGGAATTTCTTACGGGATCGAGCTTTTATTGCCACTACATAAAAAGAGTAAGAGACTAAAGAGTAAGAGACTAAAGAGTAAGAAACCTTCCGCCTTCTCCTGAAAGAACCAGAAATTATAAATATATATTTATAAAAGAAGACAGCCATTCTTTATGAATAGAATTTGATGCGCTCCGGAGAAATATTTATGGCCATATATGCAGACCGCTTCTGGGAGATTGATTGTCTGCGAGGACTTGCTGTTCTCTTGATGCTCTTTTATCATTATCTTTATGACCTGGACTTTTTCAAGCTTGTGGATGTTCAGATCAGATCCGGCTTTATCTTATATGCAGGCAGATTCTCAGCTTTACTTTTTATACTGATCTCAGGAGTTGCCCTTTCTATAAGCCATTCAAGAGCTCTTAACAAAGAGTCTGCCGGAAATATATCAGAAAATTTTTCCAAGTACCTGAAAAGAGGAATAAAACTCTACCTAATGGGGCTTTTGCTCACAGGTATAACCTGGATCTTTTTACCTGAAGAATATATTGTCTTTGGAATCCTGCATTTTTTTGGGGTTTCGGCAATACTCGTCTATCCTTTCCTGAGATATGGGAAAGAAAATCTCTTTTTTAGCCTGTTTTTCGGCCTTATAGGGCTTCACATCAAGAATATAACTTTTGGTTTTTCCAGCCTGCTCTGGCTAGGCTTTACACCTGAAAATTTTAGTACCCTTGACTACTTTCCTGTATTTCCCTGGTTTGGAGTATTGCTAGCAGGAGTTTTCCTGGGTAATTTTCTGTACTCAGGCGGAAAAAGGCAGTTTGAGCTTCCCTATACTGAAAAAAATCCCCTTATCAGGCTGTTTTCAAGAACAGGGCAACATTCTCTGCTCATATACTTCATTCATCAACCGCTTTTTCTCGGACTTTTATTCCTAAGCGGACTACTCAATCTGAATATGCTGTAAAGTCTAGTGATAAAATAAGTCTAAATAATACCTAATAAATTATATTCTCCTAGTTATCTTTACAACTCAAAATTACCAGCAGATCCAAAACCTGCTGGTTTTATATTATGTAACAAACTTAATTTGTATATCTATTTGCTTACACTGGTATGCTGATCAATCTTCGCCTGCTTACTGAAAAATAATCAGATATAAAATCTAACCGGGATAAAAGACCAAAAAGAAATCAGACTTATATTTTCAACCCGGTAAAGGAGTAGGGAGGCAAAATTAAAAACAGAAGATGGAGAAAAGAATGTATCTAGAAATTGCAATGTTTGCTTATTTTGTAGTTCTTTTCCTGACTCTTCGGGATATCCGGATTTTTAAAAGAACAGGTTACCGTTCTTACAGAAAAGGAGCCATGAAGGGACTTGCAGCTTCTTCCGTGGTTTTGATAGGAGCAATTGCTGTCGAAGCAAAACCGGATCTTGGACTGCTTTTCGTATTAATAGGACTCTTTATTAATCGTAAAGGGATAAGAGAACGTGTTTTTACTAACGCAGGAACTCTTGACCGTTTTCTTGGTAAAACAGACTATGTAAAGAGGAGATAAGAGATAATACATAAATGTACAGGATATTTAAGTGCTAGGATATATCCAAATACCACATAAAGGCACAGAACATATTTAATGTAGGATATATCCAATGTCACATAACAAGACTGTACCCAGAATCTAACTATAGCTGCTGCATTGATGCTGCAAAAAGTATATATTTAAAGGAGAATTGTCAGCATCTAATTACATACCAATTAATTGAGAAAAGGAATGATAGGCCTCACAGGTTTGACCAGAGTGTCGACCCCAAAATTTATAAATCTCAAGTGACCTTATTAGTCGACAAAATCATTATCAATCAAATTATTGTATCCAGTTTTCGCTAAACCTATCAATTCCAGAGACGAAAAATAGATATCAAACAACTATTTTCTACCTCGGGCTTCACGTTAACCATAATTCACAGGAAAACATGTGAGATAAACTAGAAGTAGAATTGAATAACTGGACTAAAAGCAGCAAAAACTAAGAGGAGATACGATGGGAAATATAAGACAGACAAACATAAAAAGAATAGCATTCCAACTGCTTGAGAACCACAGGGATGTCTTTACAAAAGACTTTGAAACTAACAAGGCTCTTGTGACAAAGTATACGACAATTGAAAGCAAAGTTATAAGGAACAGGGTTGCAGGTTACGTTACAAGAAAAGTTGCACGCATGAAAGTATACTGAGCAGAAGAGTTACTTCTGGACACAGGTGGGGATATCTAAAATGTTTGAAGGAACAATGCCTGCCCTGATAACTCCTTTTACGAAGGATGACAGGATTGACAGGGAAGGCTTACAAAGGAATATTGAATTTGTTGAAAAGGGAGGAGTTTCAGGGATTGTGCCTTGTGGTACTACTGGAGAATCCGCGACTCTTTCCGCAAGTGAGCATGAAGAAGTCATAGATATTGCAGTGGAATGTTCAAAGGTTCCTGTAATTGCAGGAACAGGTTCAAATAATACAGGAGAAGCTCTCCAGTTTACAAAACACGCTGCAGATGCGGGTGTCGATGGCGTACTTCTGATTTCTCCCTATTATAACAAGCCAAATCCTGCAGGTCTGCTTGCGCATTTTAAGAAAATTGCAGAAGCAGTCGATGTTCCTATGGTTATGTATAATATCCCTTCCCGTACAGGACAGGATATGCCACTAGAAGTCATTGTCGAACTTGCAAAAGTTGAAAATATCGTGGGAATTAAAGAAGCCAGTGGGAATATCGGTAAAGTTTCCCAGATTCTGGAAAATACCATAGATGAAGACTTCGTGGTTATTTCAGGTGAGGATAATTTGACTCTTCCTATTCTTTCTGTAGGAGGCCGGGGAGTCATTTCTGTCGCCGCAAATATAGTGCCTGACAGAATGTCCAGAATGGTAAATGCAGCCCTTGCCGGAGACTACGAAACTGCAAGGAAGATTCATTTTGAAATTGCCCCTCTGATTCGCTCCCTTTTTCTGGAAACGAACCCGATCCCGGTTAAAAAAGCTGCAGAACTTGCAGGCTTGGCAAGCGGGAACCTGAGGCTTCCACTCGCTCCCCTTAGTGAGACAAATACTCAGAAGGTTGCAGATGAACTCAGGAAATTGGGGGTTATAGAATGATTAACGTAGCAGTACTCGGAGCCTGCGGCAGGATGGGCTCTTTAATTGTGGAGAATGTTATCAACTCTGCGGATATGCAGCTTGTTGCTGCTTTTGATATCAACTATTTCGGAAGGGACGCAGGAGAATTTGCTCACGTAGGGAACCTTGGAGTCCGGATCTCGGACGTAAAAGACCTTGAAACTGTCCTGAAAGAAAGCAAGGCTGATGTCCTTATTGACTTCACTGCAGCAGGCGCAACCGTAGTTAACGCTCCAATAGCAGCCAGAGCCGGGGTAAATCTAATAATCGGAACCACAGGGCTGACTCCTGAGCAGCGAGCAGTGATTGACGAAGCCATTCAGGAAGGTCAGGTCAGTGCCGTCATTTCCCCTAACTACTCAGTAGGCGTTAACGTCTTTTTCAAGATTATCAGGGAAGCTGCAAAATATCTTGCAGATTATGATATCGAGATTATTGAAGCTCACCATAATCAGAAAAAAGATGCCCCAAGCGGAACCGCCCTTAGGGCAGCCGACATTATTAGTGAGGCTGTCGGTGGAAAGGAATATGTCTATGGTAGGGAAGGTATTGCCCCACGCGGAAAAGAAATTGGAATTCATGGAGTCCGCGCTGGAGATATCACAGGCGACCATATTGTCCTTTTTGCAGGAAATTCTGAAAGAATTGAGATCAAGCACATGGCTCACTCCCGCCAGATCTTTGCCAAAGGTGCAGTCCGTGCAGCCGAATGGGTCTGCAAGCAAAAACCAGGAATTTATTCCATGGACGATGTGCTTGGTTTATAAGAACATCTTTAATCAGTAATTTAAAAGAAATTTTGAACAACTAGTTGGGTCCTGAGTTTCTTTATCAGGACTACTCTCTTTTAACTTAGAAAAGAGCTATTTACTTTCTTTTTTCTAATCTTTTTTAACTTAATCCAGGCAGGTTTACTTTTTGGGAGATTAATATCAACAGTACACTGGAAAGTTATATATACTATTATATAGGAAATAGGATACTGCTTGCTTGTAAGTATATAGCCCTGAAATCTCAAAATATCATCCCACAACAATAGGGATACTTGCTTGCAAGCAATATTCCATTAAAACTATTCTAAGGAAAATTACAAGCTTGGACAAAAAACTCAAAACTAAATGAAAAACCATGAATTATAATAGACTAGTGTCTTGAAAATTTAGTTATTGGTCACATGTTAACTCTGAATCGCCATATGTTAATAAAAAGCTATCAAAGATTATGCTCAATAATTAAATTACCATGACATTAGTGCTTCGATTCCACTATTAATTCCTTGTTTTCTATATAAATTCGTGATTTACGGATCTATTAAAAAGTCAAGTTTTATGAATTTACTTTGGAATCGAAACACTAGAATCCTGATAGAACAATTGCCGTGTAAGTCATTCACGACTGAAGACAAGCCCAGAACTCAAATTTTCAATCCTGTCTGCAACAACGACATTTCCATGTATTCCGAGCTTTTTTCCCCTGTGCCATTTACCCCTAATGCTAATTTTGTCGTCTTTTGAAACAAAACAGACTCCAGGATACAGAACTAATGTTGTTCCATTCTCATATGCTATGGAAAATATACTCTCGTGTTTAGAAAATATACCTCCGAGAGCAATTATAATGAAAGGCACGCCGATGAAGAAAAATGGTCTTTCATAAACTATGGAATCGCCTAGACATGTAGATTCAACGCCAAAAGATTCGGATTTCTCATTTCCCCTGTAACCGGATGAGTTCAAAGGATCTGTAATAAGCGGCAAAAAAAATAGTATACCTGCAATCAGAATAATCATTCCCGCAGCTATAATACCCCAGAGGAGCTGACCTACAGAATAGGAATAAAAAAGTATGGATCCTACAATAACTACTACAAATATCCCGATAACGAGAGAACTTGATATTCTAGTCAACATTCATCCCTCTTTAAACTTAGTTCTTTTCTTTTATTCCATTTACTAGCAATATAAAGTGAATCAGTTCTAAAAACTCAGATATCATCATCCCTACATATTTTGAACAGATTGGAAAACGCCGCATTTTGTCACTTCTGCGGTTTGAGAAGATAATATCAGTTTTCAAACTTTTCTAAAAAACATTTGTCTCTGTCTATGAAAAAGTTTTCTTGACAATTTTTACGAAAGATGCTAAGGATTTCCTTCTTGCAGCCATTCCTGCATCCAGGGACGAGATCATTATTTTTTCAATAGGTTCATCGATCTTTATTTTTCTGCCCCTCTGACTCCATTTTACCTCAGAAACTCATATCATATCTGCATCCAACAAAGAATCAAGATTGTATTTGAGAGTACTTAACCCCAAACCGGGCTTTTCTACAATCTCACCTGCTGACAATCTTTAATTTCCAGAACCTGTAGGATTTTTATAGAGTTTAACATTGGAGAGAGTCTGCGCCAGTTTTCGGGAATCTTCCGAAAGAAGCAGGATTTCTAAATTTTTTTATGAACAATTCTCTTTAGCATATCAATACCTCCATAAATCCTCAGCTTCTAATTTATATGACCCTATAATCTAATTTGACTTTTATACTATTCAATATATAGTTATATTTGTAACTAAATTTTAACATTATCCCATATATGTCTTATGGCCAGATCTTCAAACTATTCTTAACAAAACTTCAGGATTTCCCCATCTGGCAAAAATTTTCATTAAAGATACTCAAAAAAGTTACTGAGAAAGAAAGTTATATATAGTCAACGTTCAGATGTTTACATATGTTCATACCGGCAGGTGAAAAACAGTTTGAATTCTGGGTTCTGCGCCGAAACGGGCTCCCGAATATCAATATCGCAAAGCGTTTTGGGGTCTCCAGGCAGGCAGTCTCGCGAGCCCTTCTCAGTATGGATAAACGCATTGAGGAAACCCTGCTTGAAATGGCCAGTGCAAACAGGATCGAAGTTGAAAAACTTGACTCAAAGAAAGGGATACTCTTCGGGAAATCGATACCTTTCAAAGCCAATGCAATAATCTTTGTTTCGGCAAAACACGGAATGCAAGTCTGGTATGAACACGAAGGTGAATGTGGGTCTTGTGAGAGGTACAGGGAATGTATTGAACTCCTTTGGGACTTTGCAGAAGAGATGCAGCTCAAACTCAAGAGTTCAGAAGACCCAACAAAGATAGCAGATGAATTATTTGGAAAATTGAAAGAATTGGTGGAACAGGCCTGATTAAATCCAAGTAAAGTGGAGGGAAAGATGACAATGAATGTATTCACAAAAAGTATAAGGAAACTGATGGGCTGGTGTCCTAATGCCAGAACATCTGAAACCAGACAGCACATTAACTTTGAAATTTTTGAATCTGGTATCCCGGATAGAGAAAAAGGAGATAATGTGGATCAAAAAAATCCCGGATGGCTTCGGAAAACGAGTGCTTACACTATCCTGATTAACATTTTATTTACACTTGCATATCTCCTGGCGATTAATCACCTGGGTCTAAATCTAGCCTTTTTACTTGCAGGATTTTTCATTTCTGTAGCAGTTATTGTCTTTGACTGGAAGAAGCAGATGCGCAGATACGACACTCTCGCACAGAAACACATTTGTGATAACTCCTTCATGAAAAAAGTATCTCAAATAATGAATCTAATTTTTTATGCATTTCTTTTTTATTGGATTTTTTCTGGAGATGTGGAAAGGAACCATTCTATGCAAGTAATAATTTCATTTATGAGTGGTTTCCTAGTCGTAATGTGGCTTAGCTATTTCCAGCTAATATATTGGCAGAAAATGAACCACAAAACAATTTATTTCGACAAAAGTTATGGAAAGTGGAAAAAGTCATACATAATTCGGGAGAGTAAATAAATGTCCAATAAGACTTTTGTTTTTGATCAGATCAAAAAGCTGATGGGTTGGTGCCCTAATGCAAAAGCACTTGAAGCTGAAACCCGAATTAGTTCTGCTAATTTTGAAGTAAACGATCTATCAGGAAGGAAAAAAGCAAGTCCGACAGTTCCAAGCCAGCATTCCAGGCTTGATACCCAACTCCTACTGCTACCGATTTTCTTTACTCCTGTTTATACAAACCTATTTCTAAAAGGTATAAATACAGAGACTTTCCTTCTTGGCCTTTCACTTTCTTTACCGATCTATTTGCTCGGCTGGAAAAAACAGATGCATCAATACGATGCCGTGAAAAGAAATCCTGTCATTTCTCCTTCCTTTAGAAAAACATTTGCCTGTGTGCTCTTATTCCTATTTTTGGGTTTCACTTTGCTCATGGCTTTCTTGCCCTATATCTCGTCTCATGCAGCTCATCTTCTTAATGATCAGGCACTGGACTCTTTCGTATCAGGAACTCTTGTTCTTATGTGGAGCTTCTATTTCCAGCTAATTTACTGGGAGAGGAAAAACCATATGAAAATGTATATGAAAAGAAAAAAGGGACAGCAAAAGTTGTATGTCCTTGGAGAAAAGGGGGAAGAACTATGAGCCGGGAGTCCAGATATATAAATAAGCTGATGGGATGGTGCCCGGTTTGCAAGAATATGGTACCGAAAATAGAATCCCCATTTATCTCTGAAAATTTGATACCAGCTTCCAGAAAAACAGGAAATCTCCCGGAACCCCGAACTTCAAATGTAGTTTTTCCTGCAAACATATCTCTAATAATGATATTTCTTATGACAAGTTTCAACCTGCTCCTATTACTGAAATATCTGTGGGGCATGCCCCTCTTTCTGGCAGTTCTTTTCCTGCTCAGCTGTTCTTGTTATTTGTTAGCTCTCAAGACCTACGACTCGGCAGTTCTGGTAGACGAAGTGGGGGTCCACTTGCAGGCTTTCATATTTAAAAAGCTAATACTTTATAATAATATAAAAAGTGTAACAGTTACCAGGATTAATAAAAAATCAAAGAAAATATACATTCCTCTGATTATTTTAGGATTTGCCACTTGCGGATTCTTGAGCTACATGGCTGTAGTAAAAGGAGAATGGAATATATTTCTACTATTCGTTTCCCTGTTTCCCTTTGTATTTATCACGGAATGGAAGCAAAAAACCCGATTTTGGAATGGAAATACACGGCTTCATATAAAAACCAGACACAAAAAGTGGCATAAGTGGACCTGGGCCTCTTACAATTCCATGATCACGGATGAAGCCTCGGCTACAGAGATAAAATCATCTATTGAAAGGCATCTGTGAGAGTTTACAAAATGGCTTTTTCTGAAACTGTCCGGAAGTTGATGGGCTGGTGCCCAGCCTGCAAGAAAACAACACAGCAGACAAAACGATTCTACGACTTTGCGAACACAGCCACAATTCCTGGGAAAACAGTAAACATCTTGGAATTCCAAACCACAAACGTGATCTTCTCTGCAAATACATTTCTATTTATTTTGCTTTTTGTAATATGCTTCAACTTGCTTATGACTCATGTAGAAGATATTTCTCTCTTCTTGGTCGGTCTCCTCTTGCTTAACATTCCTTGTTACTTATTAGTTCTCAAAACCTTCGAGGCGGCAGTTCTGGTAGATGGATCAGGAATACACCTCCAGGCCTTTAGATTAAAGAAGCTTGACATTCCTTATGAAGAAATTGAAAGAATAACATCATACAGGCTTGAAAAGCGTTCAAAGGAAATGTCCCTTCTCCTGAGAATTGGAGAAATTGCTTTCTGCGGATTTGTGGTCTATATGGCTGTAGTAAAAGGGGAATGGAAAATACCTCTGCTATTGGTCTCACTGCTTCCCCTCATTCTATTTGCAGCGAGAAAGCAAAAAACCCAATTAGAGAATTTGAATATGCAGCTATATATCAAGACCAAACACAAAAAATGGTACGAATGGGATTCTTACTATTCATTGATCACGGATGAAAACTCGGCTGCAGAGATTAAATCATCTATTGAAAGGCATTTGTAAGGACATTAAATGATTTTTGTGAAATAATTCAGAAAGCTGATGAGCTGGTGCCCGATGAAAATTCTCTTAGAAAAGAAAAGCAAGAAAACTACTTTTCTGGTTTCAAACCGGAAAGCAGAAGCTGGCTGGCACTCTCTACTGCAAGTCTGCAAGAAAGTAAGGTTCTGAAAGGGCGGGACTTGTATATAGGCTATGGAATTGTATAAATCATCGTTACAGCGTTAGTAATCAGTTTAATTTTGGGATTATGCAGTCCAGTAGGCTCTTTTTTCGATTTTTTTTCTTCCTTAATCCTTTATCTGGCTTTTTTGGCTTTTATTCTTTATAATCGTACTACTGTACTGTTAATTCCTGAAAAAATAATCATTTGCAGGCATATATTCAGGTCTCTCGTATTAAAGAAAGAGGATATCGTGTAGACTTCAGTATCTAAGAACAAAGGTAATTCTTTACGTTGGCCACTACGTTTGTTTCTCCTTGTTGTCCTTGCAATTCAACTACCTCATACCATAGAAAGTATAACTAGAGATTTGCAGATGGAAGCAGCTCCAGCTTTCATAAAACTAAGCTCAGTTATGGTAGATTTCTGGATAATTGCATAGTTCTTGTTATTTATTTTTATATCTTCGAACTCACAGTGCCCTATCAACAGATCCTTAAACTTACTACACGCTCAAACTTAAATTTGGAATTCTATACCGACGAACCGGAAGAAATTATGTCTACCTTCAAAAATAAGAATGAGTAGAAAATTGAAACTAAAAAAGAAATCAAAAGACTATTCTGAAAATCAAAAGACTATTCTGAAAATCAAAAGACTATTCTGAAAGTGAAATTCCCTGAAGCCGGAATCACTGAAGAAATCACAAACAAACTCATTACTTTAAACTTTTAATAAGATTCTGAAAGCGCTTTTCGTCCGCTATTTTCTGGGTATTGAGCATACGCTTAAACTCATCGACGCTTTTTTCCCCACCTTTCCCCTCAAGTTTGTCTTTTAATTCCATTGAAGCACGCAGAAGCCCAGTTGCTTCTTCATAGAGGGCTTCAGCCTCTACTTTTGTAAGCTCTTCGGTCTCTAGCAGTTCTTCGTCTACTTTTGATTTTTCATTCAATTTTGGGATAAGAGCTCTGATTTCGGCAGCTTTATCTGTATCCAGTGATTCTTTCTCGCTCAGCTCTCGGATCATGTCCCTGAGCTTGTACTCGCGCTCATCAATCTCCACGCTTTTAGGGATTTTCTTTCCTGCCCAGGCAAAATCACTCCTGAGACTCCAGAGTAGCTTATTCCGCTCTTCATACCCAATATATTCTTCATCTGCCTCTTCCGTATCATTATCTCTTTTTATCATGAGCAATTTCCCCTGAAGATACTAGCAGTTAAAACTGCAAAATTATATTCGAATGGATAATATTCGAACTACACTGAAATAATATCTTGTGAATTAATTCTCGATCACTTCAGTCCTGTAAGAGAACCTCAAGATAAAAACAAAAATTGATTTTTAGCTCACAGAAAGTCACATATTTACAGCAGATTTTCATTTACAGCAAATTTTCGGCTATATTTTCTGAAATTACATGCTCGCAGTAAAGACAGCGTAGAGTTACCCCGTCTTCTTCGGACTGGACCACGGAAAATTTGGATTTTATAGGTTCACTGCTATTAGAAATACAGTTTGGATTGATACAGCGTACAACACCTTCAACATAAGAAGGAAGTACAACCTTATTTTTCTGAACTACTTCAAAATCCCTAATAATATTGATAGTGGCCTTCGGAGATATAAGAGCAATCCTGTTAAGCTCTTCGACGCTGAGTTCCTTACCTTCAATCTTCACAACGTCTTTTATGCCTGCTGCACCGGGTGCATTCATAACGAAGCTGATAGTAGCTCGAAAAGCACTGGAAATTCCAAGTATACGCAGAACATTCAAGGCCTGCCCAGCCTTTATATGGTCGATCACTGTTCCATTTTCAATTGCCTGAATCTTCAGGTCTCTTTTTTCCTTCATTCAATCACTCCCGTGGCAAGAGCGAGAAGTGCCATTCGTGTAGGGACCCCATAAAAAGCCTGCTTGAAATAACATGCATACGGTGTTGAATCTACTTCAGGAGAGATTTCGTTGACCCGTGGGAGAGGATGAAGAATCTTAAGGCTAGAGTCTGCGTTTTTCAACAGGTCACCTGTAACCTTCAACCTGTTTTTGACCTTCTCATACTCTTCAGGATCAGGAAAACGTTCTCTTTGAACCCTTGTCATATAAAGGACCTCAACATCGTCAATTATTTCCTCAAGAGAATCGTTTTCTCTAATTCGAATATTATTCTTTTGAAGATCCCTGATAATTTCCTGGGGCATCCTGAGTTCAGGAGGCGAGACTAAAGTTATTTCAGCTCCGTAAAGAGATAGGGCATGACATAGGGAATGAACTGTTCTTCCATACTTCAGGTCTCCTGCCATAGCGATCTTCAGACCTTCTAGATGGCTTTCCCTGCGAATGGTATAGAGGTCAAGGAAAGTTTGTGTAGGGTGGTGTAAAGAGCCGTCTCCACCATTGATTATAGGAACACCTGCAAATTCCGCAGCCATTCGTGCTGACCCGTCAAGAGGATGACGCAACACTATAAGATCTGCATATTTGCTGATTACGCGAATAGTATCGGCAAGATTTTCTCCTTTCATTACCGAACTTGCTTCCACAGAACCCAGGTTGAGAACCTGCCCTCCAAGTCTCTGCGTGGCAGATTCAAAAGACAGCCTTGTCCTTGTGCTTGGTTCAAAAAAAAGAAGAGCTATTATTTTTCCATCCAGCAACCGGGACCTTTCTTCGCCTCTGGCTACAGGCTCAAGCTTTTCTGCCGTATCCAGAACGTGATCGATTTCTTTCCGCGAAAAGTCCTTCATAGAGATGACGTTTCTGTTCTTAAATGACATCCTGTTTTCATAAAGTGGTTCCCAGAGATATAACCTTTGCTCCATAAATTTCTAAGAGTATTGAAGGAAATTAAATCCTGTCTTGTATCTCAGTGCTAACACGTTACTTTCAGTGCTAACACGTTACTTCGACACTTTATTAATGAATTCAAGCCAGAGCTTTGCGTCTCTAACCCTCTGATTAGCGAACTGTTCCTGAAAGCGTTTCGTATTTTGCTTGAAGATTCCGCTCTCTATCTCCTTCAAATTTGTGATTGCACGCAATAAGCCTGCAGTCTCATGATAGAGATTTCTTGATTCTTCCGAAGTAAGGGACTCCTCTTCAAGTTCTTTTTCATCTTTCATTTCTTTTGCTGAAAGCATTTCAATGCATTTATCTATCCTGGATTTCTCAGATTCACTGAGTTCTTCTTTTTGAACCAGTTCCCATACATAGTTGTGTAGAGGATAAGTTTCTCCCTCAACCTCAACATGATCCGGGATACGCTGACCTACCCAGAAAAGGCGAGAATGCAGAGCCGAAAGCAACTGCTTGCGTTCCTCATCCGTAATATAATTTCCAGAAGCATTCTTTTCGGATATTCCAAGGTTCTTTTCCATTGTCCTCCCCCAGTAAATATTATAGCATTAATCAAATTTCTGCAACAATTAGCTAATATTTATTTTTTATAACTGGCTAATATTTATTCTTTATCAATGAATGTCAAATACAAAACAACATCACGAACACAAAATAAGTCGTAAATAAAAAGAAATATAGGTAATGAAAAACTCACATATAAAATTAGATCATTAGAGTAAAAATAAAAGGATACATTTAAGAGAATTAAATTAAAAGAACCGATATAAAACCCGGAAGTCCGAAAGAATAAATCCGGAGTAAAACAGAAATGAAAACACACAGGACAGCTGATATAAAAATATTTGAAAATTTCAGCTTTTCCTATTTCCCGCTTGAGGTGATACTATAGTTCCCATAATTCAGGTTGCACTTGATCTTCTGGAATTGGATCGTGCGGTAGAGATTGCAAAAGAGGCAATAGCAGGAGGTGCGGACTGGATTGAAATTGGAACCCCTCTAATCAAAAGTGAGGGGATGGACGCAATCCGCACCATGAGGAAAGCTTTTCCAGACCGGACGATTCTGGCAGACATGAAAACTGTAGATACAGGCGCTATAGAAGTTGAGATGGCAGCAAAAGCCGGGGCTGATGTCGTTATTGTGCTAGGGAGTGCAGATGATTCTACATTACTTGACGCACTCCGTTCATCCCACAAATACGGCGTCAGGTTAATGGCAGACCTCATTTCGGCTCCGGATCCTGTAAAAAGAGTCATTGAACTTGAGGCTCTGGGCGTGGACTATGTTAATGTACACATAGGCATAGACCAGCAGATGATGGGAAGAAACCCCATAGCACTTCTCAGGGAAATTTCACAGAGAGTCAACGTACAGCTTGCAGTCGCTGGAGGGCTTGATGCAAATAGTGCAGTGCAAGCTGTCAAGGCCGGAGCAAAGGTTGTAATTGTCGGAGGGAATATCACCCATTCTGACAACGTAACCGAAGCTGCAAGAAAAATTCGGCAGAGTGTTGACTCCCCAGACGCTGTAGAAATCTGCAGTGTCAGCACCGTAGACCAGGAAATCAGAGAAATTCTTACGGAAGTCTCCACTTCAAATATTTCTGATGCCATGCACCGGAAAGGTGCAATGAAAGGCATTCATCCTCTGGTAAGAGGAAAAATGGTAGGAACCGCAGTTACCGTGCAGACTTTTCCCGGAGACTGGGCAAAACCCGTGGAAGCAATTGACATTGCAAAAGAAGGGGACGTAATCGTTATTTACAACGAAAATAAAGATGTTGCCTGCTGGGGAGGGCTTGCGACCTGGAGCGCCTTGAACAAGGGAATTGCAGGCTTGGTAATAGAAGGTGCTGTCAGGGATATTGACGAAGTCGAAACATTGGGACTTCCGATTTATACAAGCAATACAGTACCTAACGCCGGAGATCCTAAAGGTTTTGGAGAAATCAATGCTGAAATTACCTGTGGTGGCCAGACCGTGAAGCCAGGAGATTATATAGTGGGCGATGAAAGTGGTGTTGTGGTAATTCCATCAGAGAGGGCATACGAGCTGGCAAGAAGAGCAAAAGAAGTTTATAAAACAGAAAAAAGACTCTTTGATGAAATCAAAAGAGGCGGGACGCTGTCTGAGATTATGAACCTGAAAAAATGGGAAAAACGTTGAATGACCCCATTTCAGAAACTCAGACTAAAAACTAGTCCATCCCAAAACTAATTTTATCCTCAAATTAGTAAAATTTAAAAATTATTTTCGTGATCAGAAAATCTATTACTTATTGTAGATCTGGGATTCAGAAAAATCATTTTGAGTTTTGGGATCAGCTCAATAAGAAAACATAAGTGAAAACAAAAAAGCAGTGAGAATAAAAATCGAAGAAAAACAGCGAAATTTGCAGAAAAGGTTTTTACTTGCTGTCTTCAGACTGGGAAAAGCAGATTCTGGACAGAAGGAGGGCCCTGACAAATTTCATTTCTTCTTCCGGACAGTTCTCACCCAACCTTGTCCGAAGTAGGGAATCCAGCTCAACTTCTAAGCTTTTCAGGGTAGAATTTATCTGTTTTTGTCTTTTGGGAGGTAAAAGTCCTCCAATAACCTTGACGTTTCCAGAAAGAGTGAGCTGTTCAAGTTGCCTGAAAATGTCTCTAGTACTCGTACCCTGGATATCAGCAATTTCATCGATTCCAAGCCCTTTCGTAAAAAGAGAGAAAGTTCTTTGCAGAGAATCCGTTTCAAAAGAACTGGAGGTAGAAATATCCGATCTGGTGACACTTGCAACCTCTAATTCAGGCGAGATCTCTGCTGCGTCTATTTTCCTGAAGCCGCCTGCCGAAGAATTCTGCTCTGACCAGTCCTGAATGCTCGTATCCAGATACCTTGCCCTTTTTGTCTGTAAGTTGCAGGTTTCCAGGCTGTTGATGTTGTCAGACTCGGGATTGGGCATTTTAGTCCCGAATATCTCAACCTCAGTTTTGGGATTTTCATCATTTTGAGCAATTTCTTTCGAGCGTATTCCCTTTTGTTCAGAGTCTTTACAGGCAACCTCTAATTGTTCAGGTTTTTCAGCAGATTTTTCAGCAGGTTTGTCAGCGGGAACCAAACTATAATCTCTGCAGTAGTTTTCGATTTCTTTGAGAAAAATATCCCCGTATTTTTTTAATTTATGCTCTCCAACTCCTGTAATGGAATGGAACTCCTCAAGGTTATGTGGAAATCTTGTAGCCATTTCCTTAAGGGAAGTATCAGAGAAAACAATGTAAGGAGGAAGATTTCTCTTAAGAGAAATTTCCTTTCTCAGGGCTTTTAACCGCTCAAAAAGGATAGGATCAGGCTCTTTTCCGGACATTTCAGTTTTTTTCGCCTCTGAAGCTTTCAGGATGTCAGAAGCAACTGAAAATTTTTCTGGAAAAGCCTTTTCCTCAGAGAAACTTAGATCATCGGCTTTTTTGCCTTTTGTACCGACCGCTGTAGAAGGCACGGAACTTTCTTCAGCTTCAGGAACAAAGCCTTCAGGGCAGACAAGTTCTACTTTTTCCAGTCCTTTCAGTATTTTTCTGCTCATGGCGTTAAGCTTCAATAAAGGATACTTTGTCCCGCTTACATCCAGAAGACCGGTGTTTATCATTTCGGAAGCTAATGATTTCCATTGTTCTTTTGTGAACTCCGTGCCATTGCCGTGACTTTTCAATCTTTCATGACGGTTGTGCCGGATCTTTTTATTCTTTGAGCCTGTGAGGACATCAATAACATAGTTAGTACCAAAACGCTGGTTCAGTTCCTGGACGCAGGTTATAAATTTTTTTGCAGCTTCAGTTCCGTCAAAGGTATCTTTCGGAGTAAGGCAGCAGTCACAGTTCCCGCAGGGTTCTGATAGCTCTTCACCAAAGTACTCCATCAAAGTCTGGCGCCTGCATTTATTTCCCTCGCAATAAGCTACCATTTGCCTTAACTGCACCAGAGAAATTTCCTTCTCTTTTTCATTTGTCTTCTGTGAAATAAAGTACTCAATCTTGAAACGGTCCCCTCTGCTGAAGAAAAGAATACATTCGCATGGGCTTCCATCCCTTCCTCCTCTTCCGGTTTCCTGATAGTAGCTTTCAAGATTTCTGGGAAGGTCATAGTGTATTACAAAACGTACGTTGGACTTATCAATTCCCATCCCAAAAGCGATTGTAGCTACTATGATGTCCACGTCATCTTTAATGAACATCTCCTGGTTTCGGTTTCTCTCGGTATCCGAAAGCCCTGCATGGTAGGGAAGGGCCCTGAAACCTGCAAGGTTCAGTTTTTTTGTAAGGGCCTCGACACTATTTCGGCTCTGGCAGTAGATTATTCCTGCTTCACCTCTATGTCTGCGCAGGTAGTCAGTAATCTCGGAAAAGGTCTCTTTCTTTGGCCTGACTTCATAGTAAAGGTTTTTCCGGTTAAAACTGGCTACGTAAGGACCTTTTTCCGGAGGAAGATGAAGATTGAGTTGTGATATGATGTCTTCTCGAACCCTTTCTGTGGCTGTTGCCGTAAGCGCAATAATTGGGATATCAGGAAAGCCTGTTTTGGAATCCCTCAAAAGTTTCAATTTCCTGTACTCAGGCCGGAAATCATGCCCCCACTCGGAAATGCAGTGCGCTTCGTCTATTGCAAAGAGGCTGACCTTTCCTTTCTTTAAAAAGGCAAGGGTTCCTGGCATCATAAGCCTTTCAGGAGCAACGTAAAGAACTTTTAACCGGTTTTCGAGAAAAGCCATCTTTACATCCCGGTTTTCTCTGGCGCTCTGGGTACTGTTCATGCAGGCTGCAGCAATTCCGTTTGCTTCAAGCCCGTCAACCTGGTCTTTCATCAGAGAGATCAGAGGAGATACAACAACCGTAACTCCTTCCATGAGAAGGGCAGGCAGCTGGTAGCACATCGATTTACCCCCGCCGGTAGGCATGAGAACAAAAACATCTTTCCTCTTCAGAACATCCCTTATAATTTCCTCTTGCAACGGGCGAAAGGAAGTGTATCCAAAATACTGGTGCAGGGCTGAATACATTCTGGCGGATAGGGAAGGCATTGGCTCAAGCTCACGTTTACTTGCCTTCAAGAAATCATACTCAGTGCTCGCTTTCGAATCCCCCTGATCTGTAGAATCAATGTCATGCCAGAATATAAACCCCAGAAGATCCAGGGAAATTAAGGTATGGATATGCTCTCATACACAGCTGTATCCTTAACATTCTAATTTTTATAACAGATTTTCTCTACGTTTATGAAAATTGTTCCTATTTTTATGAAACTATTCCTTTATGGTAGGTTATTCCCGTGTAGAGAGGAATTAGATATCAGTATAAAATGTGTCATGTATGAAATCATAACGTTGTGATGTTTTAAGCTCATCATATTTAAGTTGCAGGTGTCCGGGGTGAAAGTATTCGGATGTATTAGCTGTAAGCTCTGGATGCATGTAAGAGATCTATCAGGATGTTAAAGTTCAAAAAATGATTTAGAAAGGAAAATCACATCCCCAAATTAGGTAAAAGTTTAGAAAGGAGGATCACATCCCCAAATTAGTAAAACGTTTAGAAAGGAAAATCACATCCCCAAATTAGGAAAAGTCGGAAAAGGATTGAAAAGTGGTAATAAGCAAGTGGTTTATTGGTTTCTAGCGTCAGCATTATTAATGTTTGATCTGAGGTAAAGATAGGGAGATAAGGAGTGCGGCTACACCCAGGCACTTCTTATCTTCCTCTTAAGATAATCCTTTCTACCAACCAGCTATGTTTTCAGTTTTCTGCAGTTTTCCATTCCTGGTACATTTTTCCTTATTCCCAAAATTTCGCCCACTTCAGTATATAACTTCCTTGTCTTTTACTATCCACACCAGTGCTTCAGCTATTTTTTTCTGTGACTCTGCCAAGCTTTCCAGGGACTTTGCAATGCTTTCAAGCTTATCGATAAGCTCATAGTTCTCACTACCCATTCCTATCACCAATTCCTCTCCTGTATTTTAGTAAAAATATTTTTGGAAAAGCTTTGTATATAATTATAATTTTTAATTTTCTGGAAAGAGTATATGTAAATTTCTGCCTGTGTAGAATACTTGCTTTTCTTATCAAGCTTAGTTTTCCATACAGTCTTCAGGAAATAGATTTCAACTCCTTTTGCAGTTATCTTACCAGCCAGTAAGTTACTGGACAGTAAGATATAAAACAAAATTAGAACTGGAAATTAAAAAATTAGTTTCCCGTTTATAGCTTCCATATGAAGAAAATACATTTAAAATTTGATTTCATATCCGTAGAAGTGAAATGGTTTTATTTATCTGAAGACTTCTTTTATGATACCTTTAAATATCAAAACTCCCATGCACAAAATCATATATCATACTCATATATCATACTCATATATCACACTAAAATAATCAAATACAGATAATTCTGATAGTCTTTACTGATCACGATCATTTTTTCAAAGGATTTTCAGTTCAGCATCATTTAAGGAGCATTTCAATGGTAAAACCCGAAAAATTCATTCCAAAAGCAGTTGAGAAAATTGGCAAGGAAATAAAGGACGGGAGAGCAATTATTGCGCTCTCAGGCGGCGTGGACAGTTCTGTTTGTGCGGAACTGGCTCACAGGGCAATAGGAGGCAGGCTGCAACCAATTTATATTGACACAGGGCTCATGAGAAAAGGGGAGACCGAGAGGATAAAGCATATTTTTTCCCACATGAACCTGGATATTGTCTATGCAAAGGACAGGTTCCTTGCAGCCCTGAAAGGCAGAACTGACCCTGAAGAGAAAAGGAAGGCTATAGGCGAGACTTTCATCCGGGTCTTTGAAGAAGAAGCAAGGAAACTTGAAGCAGATTATCTTATCCAGGGAACGATTTATCCTGACAGAATCGAGTCCGAAGGTGGAATCAAATCCCACCACAATGTTGGAGGACTGCCCAGCGTAATGGACTTCAAGAAGATCGTTGAGCCCATAGAGGACCTTTACAAAGATGAGGTTAGGGAAGTTGCCTGGGCTCTCAAGCTACCTGACGAAATCTGTGAAAGGATGCCTTTCCCCGGACCTGGCCTGGCTGTGCGGATTCTTGGAGAAGTTACAGAGGAGAAACTTGAGGTTGCACGGGAAGCAAACTCTATAGTTGAAGAGGAACTTCTTGACAGGTTCTGCCCCTGGCAGACTTTCGCCGCTGTGATTGGCAAGGGAACAGGCGTAAAGGGAGATATCCGGGCTTACGGCTGGATAATAGCTGTAAGGGCTGTAGGTTCCAGAGACGGAATGACTGCAGAAGCGCTCGAGCTTCCCTGGGATGTACTCAAAAAACTGGAATCCAGAATCACCTCTGAAATCCCGAAAGTAGCCAGGGTGGTTTATGATATCACACCAAAACCGCCTGCAACTATCGAATTTGAATGAAGCACAGGCCACTTAAATGGAATTAGGTTTCTAGACTATAATAAGAAAGAGTATAGAATAATAAAGAACGAGTAAAAGAAAAAGTATAGAATTAAAGTAAAGTACAGAATGTAAGGAATGAATAATGAAGCTGGCTCTCAGCTTCAAATCTTTTTTACAATATGAAGCAAGCCACAAAGCGAGTTTTTACGCCCATGACACTGAATAAAGCAGTAATGGAAATCCGACAGCGGATTAAAGTTAGACCTTCTCCTACCAATGAACCTGCAGCAAGCTGGACAGGAGTCGACCTGGTAAATGAAACTCAGGTAAAGACTTTAACTGTAATCTTCAAGAGCGCAGGATGCAGATGGGGAAAAGCCGGAGGGTGCACTATGTGCGGTTATGTCTATGACTGCGCAAGTGAACCTCCAACTCTGGAGGATTACAAGGCCCAGCTTGCAAGAGCAATGAAGAAAGCTGAAAAATTCCCTGAGTTTATGGTAAAAATTTTCACATCAGGCAGTTTTCTTGACGAGCATGAGGTTCCTCCTGAGGCAAGAGATGCAATCCTCAAAACTCTTGCAGATGATCCCAGAGTAGTCAAGGTACTTGCGGAAACCCGCCCTAACTTCGTAACTGAAGAGAATGTGCAGGAGTGTCTCAAAATCCTGAAAAATAAGCCCTTTGAGCTGGCTGTTGGGCTGGAAACAAGCTCGGACAGAATCCGCAGTGACTCTATTAATAAAGGTTTTACCTTCAGGGATTTTGTCCGCGCCGCAGAAATATCAAGGAAAAAGGGAGTAACTGTTAAAGCCTACCTTATGCTAAAACCTCTCTTTCTTTCAGAACGCCAGGCCATTGAGGACATTATCCGTTCCATAGATGATGCGGCCCCTTACTCTGACACAATCTCAATCAACCTCTGCAATGTCCAGAAAGGCACCCTTGTCGAAGCGCTCTGGGAAAAAGGACAATATCGTCCTCCCTGGCTCTGGAGTATTGTAGAAATCCTGCAAAGGGCAAAAGCCGCTCATCCAGACCTTCCTCTTATGTCCGATCCGGTAGGCGCAGGCTCAAAACGCGGCCCTCACAATTGTAAAATCTGCAGTTCAGACGTCGCAGACTCTCTCAGGACTTTTTCACTTACTCAGAATCCGGAGGATCTCAGCAAAACAGACTGTGAATGCAAAGAACTCTGGAGAAAAGTCCTGGAACTTGAAGACTTTACCTACGGAGCACCCATTTTAGATTAAAAACCGTAAAAATTCTTTTTATCTAAACTTTTTTACTTGAACTGAGTGGGAATATTGTACCTGGCCATCATGAGAAGATCAGCGTACTTCCCATCCTTCATTATTGCGTATTTTTTTGTTCCCTCAATCTTAAAACCAAAAGACCGGTAAAGGCTGATAGCTTTTTCATTGTCTGCAGTAACATCAAGCTCGATTCTTATTAGCATAAGCCAGTTATCTGCAAGGTTGAGAATGTTTCCCATCAAGGTTTTCCCAATACCCTGACTTTGATATTCAGTCCTTACCATAATCCCAAGGAAGGCTGAATGTCTCTGCCTGATACCCTTTAGAAGATGTATCCCTACCATTCCGACAACTTTTCCTTCTGATTCGGATACCAGTATATGGTCGTCACCGCCCATACTCCTCAGGAATCCTTCTGTAAATTCAATGGTTTCAGTAGGGAGGGCAAGGGTGTGTGCCCTAACCTCTTTTTGCCTCCGCATCTCATTAATGTCCTGAGCATCATTTAACCTGACAGGCCTGATAAGTAGATTCATAAATACCTCTTAAACTCTTTTATCTAAATTAATCAGAAACTAGAGGTAGTTATAAAGCTGCCGGGTCGTTTATAGTTAATCTTCTGGCTTTTTGAACTTATGAACCATGGTTCCGATTCCGCGATCAGTAAAGAGTTCAAGAAGCATGGAGTGAGAAACGCTTCCATTTATTATATGAGCTCTTTCAACCCCGTTTTTTACTGCAACTGCTGCGCCTTTGAGTTTTGGGATCATGCCTCCCTGTATAATGCCTTCATCGATAAGGTGATCGATATCGTCCAGAGTTACACGGGAAATATGGCTACTGGGATCATTTATATCTCTAAGCAGCCCTGAGACATCAGTCATCAGAATAAGCTTTTTAGCATGCAAAGCTGCAGCAATGTCACCTGCTACTATATCGGCATTAATATTCAGGGCATTGCCTTTCGCATCCACAGCAATAGGAGAAATCACAGGAATGTAACCGTTTTCAAGTACTATATGGAGAATATCAGGATTAATTACTTCACATTCCCCAACCCAACCTATATCAACTTCAGTCTCAATGCCATCAATTACTACTTTTTTTGCAGCCTGCTTATGACCAAGGATCATTCTTCCATCGTATCCGGTAAGTCCAATACCTTTCCCCCCGCAAACACCAATAAGAGATACAATTTTGGTATTGATGTTTCCGACAAGTACCATCCTGGCAATTTCCATTGTCTCGTCATCTGTAATACGTAAGCCCTGGCAAAACTCAGCTTTCTTGCCCATCCGCGCCATTTTTTCCGTAATCTCAGGCCCGCCCCCATGTACAATAACAGGTTTGATTCCCACATAGCGCAGGAGCACAATATCTTTTATAATATCTTCCATGATCTGGGCGCTAACCATTGCATTTCCGCCCACTTTTATAACCATGATTGAGTCATAGAACTCCTGCATATAAGGCAGGGCTTCAATAAGCACGTTCTCTCTCTTCAGTTCCATGATGTAGGAATCAGAAAATCTATTTTTAAACTTATCGTTAAAGATTCTGGTGAAAACTATAAGTCACATGTAAAAAAATAAGAATAAAAAATTAATTTTGAAAAAACATTGGAAATAAGCCAGCCCGGATAGTATTAAAAATTAAAGACCAGTCCAGGCTAATTCCTTTTCTGAATATTAAAGAAAAAGAAAGAACCCTATTTCAGGGCATGTGAGAAAAATTATGTTTGTCAGATTTATTCTATTTTTTCTATTTTTTCTTTCTTGACAAAGGGCTTGCTGATTTTCTCGGGCATCCAGTCAGGCCTGTTTTTAGGAGCTTCAACCATTTCCTTCCATGCCTTGAAAACGTGCACCTTCTTTGTCCCGCGTTCTCTGAGGCGGATGACATCTGGATTGGATTTAGTCCCATCGCCCCTATTTGCAGCTTTCAAGGCAGCCTGTCGAGGCTGTTTTCCTGTGAAAACGCCGTGCTCATTGCCTTCTTCGTCTCGTAAAACAAAATTTCTTGTGTTGGACATAAAGGTCACCTCGCAAATGTATTGCTAGACACTGATTACGTTTTAAAGTATATAAAATCTTTCTTCAGGATGTTGCCTGTAGTTATTGTTTTATGCGAAATTCACCTCAATTAGCGAGTAGTATATATACTAAATTTTTCAATATTGTTGGCAAAATGGGAAATATTTAAATAATTATATCTTGTTAGAAATGCAGTCCAAAATATGTTTTAGGAAATCAGTTTTGGAAAATTCAGAAATTTAAGTTTTATTGTGTATTTCGAAAACTCCCCTAAAAGCACAAACTTTACATGCTATAACTCCTTATGATCATTATATTTTTCCAAATGGAATAAAATTGCATGTTTATCAAGATTCATTTTACAAAATCAAACATTCATCTTTTTATGGATCTGGTTAATTATGGAACATTGCACTTTCAACCTCCCGGACGTCCAGGCCAGCAAACCAAGTATAGCTATAAACCTTACCCGTGTCGGGGTAACAAATGTTAAAAAACTCGTTGAAATCAAGCGAAAAGACAAACGTCCTATCGTACTTATTTCAACTTTTGACGTTTTTGTTGACCTGCCCTCGGACCGAAAGGGAGCAAATCTTTCAAGGAACTTCGAAGCTGTAGATGAGGTACTGGAAAAAATACTCAGTATGCCCGTATACGAACTTGAGCAGCTTTGCAGTGATATCGCACACAACTTGCTTGGCAGACATGAATACGCCAATCAGGCCGAAGTTCGGATGACAAGCGAATATATGATAAGGCGTGCATCCCCTGCTACCGGGATCAAATGCCAGGAAGTAGTGAATATCTTTGCTGAAGCATCAGCTGTAAGAGGACAGGGCGATGATGACTATTTTGATGTAAAAAAATTGATAGGTGCCGAAGTTGTAGGAATGACAGCCTGCCCCTGTGCTCAGGAGATTATGCGAGATAAAGCTGCAAATGAGCTTTCCAAACTTGGAGTCGATAATGATACGATTGTAAAATTCCTGGAAAGGGTTCCCATGGCTACCCATAACCAGCGAGGAAGAGGAATTATATCAATCAAGGTAGCACATGATTTTGATGTTTCCCTTGAAAGCATCATCAGCATTATTGATCACTCTATGAGTTCCAGTGTGTATGAGGTCTTGAAACGCGCAGACGAAAAGGTCGTTGTGGAAACTGCACATATGAACCCAAAATTTGTGGAAGATTGTGTAAGAACCATGGCAGACAACGTAGTAAAAGAGTTTCCCAACCTTCCTGATAATGCAGTAATTACCATCAAGCAAACCAATGAGGAAAGCATTCACAGACACAATGCTTATGCCGAAAGAGTTGCACTGATGGGAGATCTCAGGTCGGAAATTAATCACTGTTAAAAATAGGGAGGACGAAATAGACCAGCCCTATATTTTTGAACCCTGGAAGTCTTTAGAAAAAGCTCTGATCTTAGAGACTTCCAAAAGTTCAATCCAAAATATTTTCCACGAAGTTTTTGATAAAATTTTTTTCTTAAAAGTTTTTGATAAAACTTTTTCTTAAAGGTTTTACCGAACCATTCCCAGAGCTTAATTCACATAAACTTTATTAGAGGGCCTGAATAACCTATAAGCAGCAAAATTCAATAAAGGACGTTTGGGGCTGAAATACCAGCTTCTTGGAAGCTTTCGAGGTAAGATCATGGCTGATGCTGAAGTAATCACAGCAGTAGGGCGAAATAAAAAACCCATTAAAGCGGGAGATGCCGTCAAATACGTAAACAGTGATACGGTCAGCCGCGTAACTGAGATTAAAAAGGACGAGCAGGGAAAGGTATGGGTTCTGCTCGAAAGTACAGATCTATGGTACAGGGAAGAAAACCTGGAACTAACTGAAATTAAAACTACAGAAAAGAAAGAAGAAAGAGAGTTTACAGCCGAGGAACTGGAAGAAAGATTCAGAAAAGAGAGAGAAACAATGCAGGCTTTCGACCTTGGAAAAGCCGGTGGTGGAGGAGCAGGAGGTTAATCCCTCTTGCTGCATTTAAAAATCTTCTCTTTTAATATTTTGATTTTTTCCACGTCTAAAATATTTTCCGGATTTCCAGCATTTTAAGGTCATTTTTCCTGTAATTTGAGGTCATCTTTTCTGTAATTTGAGATCATTTATCCTGTAATTTTATTCTCTGTGCAAGAATACATTTTCCACCGTGTCTACCGCCCAGAGGGTTTTGCGGCGAACCAAGAGAATTCATACACCGAGCCATTACGGCTGCTCCTCTGGCAAGTCCGTCGTCTACGAAGACTACTCTCTCATCGATTTTCGGAGCAATATTCAGATTTTCCAGGCATTTCAAGATCAGTTTGGGTTTGTTCCCTGTAATCCCTGCCCTGCCAGTAATCCCTATAGTTGTATCCTCAAAAACAAGGTTTGCTTCTTTTGCAACTTTAATCAACCTGCAAACCACGTCTGCCATAACCTCATCAATGACAGCAGAAACAACCTGAAGCCCGTGAGTTTTACAGATTTCCATGCCTATGGCACTAAGTTTACCCATGTCGGAACCGTTTACTCCTACATCGCAACCTATAAGTGTCACGCCTAGCTGGTCAGCTGCATCAGGCCTTACAGGCACACTTCCGTATCTAGTTCTGTTCCCTGTAACCTGTTCTATAATAATAAGTTCATGAATGCGCTTTGTATACGCTTCAATCGCTTTAGCCTTCATCTTTAAAGTAAAGAAAGAAGGTGGTTTTTCTTTTTCAAAAACTTCGAGAGCAGTTCCTACTTTTGAGTCCACAATTTTCGAACCCCGAATAATTGCGTCAGGAATTGCCCCGGCATAGCCACAGAAGTTACCCACTGTTTTTGCATACGGTTGATCTGAATTTGTGATCCTGCCATCAAGGGTTGTCCCAAAATCGATTGAGATACAGGGGTTCCTGAAATCAACATCTGTAAGTTTGGCTGCTTCCTTAATCCCTGCAGTTGCAAGCTCTCCTTCCATCTCATTTGCAACGATTTCGACGCCAGTAGAACCTATAGGAGGTAGTACACCGGCTACAGCCCCATCAAAAATTACTTTTTCCAGTTTACTGTATTTCTGGAATTTTTTGGGAATATTTGAAACAGACATTGGTGGGGTCATGTTTTTCGGGGGAACTCCTGCCATCAGGCAGCCATCTGCCAGAGCTTTAATAAACTCACCCACTTCCTCTGGAGAATCAAAACCTGCAACAACTCCAGTGGAACGAACCACAAAGTCCAGATCGGTTTTTATATCCAGACTTGCTTTTTCCATTGATTCGGTCAGGGTTCCACGTACCAGTTCTGCAACGGATTCACGAGTGAGTTCCACACCGGTAAGTGTCCTTCCGAATACGACTTCTCCTGGTTTAGGGGGACGGACATCTCTGGTCATCCGTACGACCTTATTTATAATATGAGTTCTTGCAGTTTCCATATTGGTAGCTGTAAGAATACATTTGGTTGTAGTGTTTCCAACCTCTACGGAAGCTACAATAAAGAAAGGTTTTGACTTAAGGTCAATCAAGCGAACCTGAGGAGATTCTGTAATTCTGGGTTTCAAAGCCATTTTTAATTCCTTCCTAAAAACCTGTGCATAAACTCGATTAAGTACAAAGTACAAATCATTGTGCGAACTTAATCTGAAAACAATACCGACTTATTTGAAGATTATTGAAACCTAATTGAAGGAAGTCAGGATAAATTTATGTTTTTAATATTTAGAAAGCCAGTATTTGAACTCAGATTAATCGGGAAAAGTAGTACTTCTCCAACTTTACAAAAAGATCAACAGGAGTGGATTGTCAAAGGTTTAAAGATGGTATTCATCAAAACCTATAATAACTTTTGCTAAGTACTGTAAATTAGTAATATTATTACATCGGGAGCGCGGAAGGTTACGAATACTCCAGCGTTTAGGTATGAGATGAAGTGAACGCTCGCCCTTTTTATTTTCGTTTAAACCTCTGTACCATCGCTTCTTTGTAAAATAAGGCTTTTAGTACTCCAGTTACGTAGTTGAGAACGAAATTTTTCACTGCCAACTCGTAATTTTGATTTTAAAACTAGTTTATTTATCTACAAACATTGTCTGACAAATTCCTCTGGCATTAGAGTGCGTTTTATGGTTTCTTCAATTGATAAGCCTTTACTCAAGAACCTTTTTACTACGCTTTCCATAGGTTCGCCAACCTCGACAATGTGCATATCAGGATCATAAAATCTGATAACTCGCTGACCCCATGGCTGCTCTTTTAGTTCATGCACATATTCGATGGAGTCAATACCTTTTAGCTTTTGAAGGAAATTATCCAGATCGTCTTCTTCAAAATACAGTTCAGAATTATTTGATTTTTGAACAATATCATTTTTGTTTATATTTATCAAATCTGAAAAATGTGATTTCAAGTGTATAGCAAAGCAGCCTTCAAATGATACATTCTCACCGAAATCGCACTGTACCTTTTGATTAAGGACGTTTTCGTAAAAGCTTCTGGAAGTCTCTATATTATTCACAACAATAAGTGGGCATATAAATCTCATTTTATTTTCTCCTTTTGTAAATAATATGATACCTCTTCTATTGTATTCTTTTGCACTGAGTTATCTTTAAGTGTATTCTCTTCTGGTGCGTTCTCTTCTAGTTTATTCTTCTCCGTGCCAAAAATTACTTGGAACTTGTAAGTTACTTCGGACATTATTAATCCTAGCCTAACAGGCTGAAAGTGTTTTTTCTTAAAGGTTAATAAAAACTCTAAACAAAGTTAAAATCCCAAGTTGTAAAATTCCAAGCTGTTATGCTATTGAAACGGAACGGAAATAACTATAAATTTTATAAATATTTTTGAAAACGTTTCTAAAAAACTTTTAAGCAAAACCTAAAAGGAAATGCTACTATCCGGTTGAAAACTTCAATAGTCCGGTTAAAAAATTCAATGAAAACTCTAGATAACACCTTTAATAAATATATAAAAATTAACAGTTGCTTGCGTTGCAAGCAACTGTACTGATCCTAAATCTGTGCTTTATTCTAAAAAATATTTACTTTCTTCGGTATTTCCTGCATTTTTCCACAAATTTTTCTACCGGGAAGGTAGCAGGGTGAGAATGCATATAGCCTGCCAGGGTGTTGTGCTCTATAATGCCATCAAAACCATCCTGTATACCTTTTCCGCGCAGCATTTCGTATGCAAACTTTGCATCGCGATCGCATTCAGTAATAGAGTAATGGAATTCATGGCCTCTTATATTATGAGAAGAGAAGTTTTTGTCCAGAGGGCGAGCTTCAGTATACCCAAGGGCTTTAAGCCGGTTTGTCATACGTGTGTTTGCAGGCACGACATCTGCAAGTTTATATGTTCTGTTATCGATTTCATATGTCCCGCAGAGGTAAAGAAGGCCACCGCATTCTGCATAGATAGGCAAACCGTCAGCTGCAAGGCCTTTAAGTTTTCTGGTAGTTTCTGACTTCTCAAGGACTTCTGCGTAAAGTTCAGGGTAGCCGCCTCCAAAGTAAATCCCATCCACATCTGGAAGCTCTCCTGCCATTGGGCTGAAAAATTCGACTTCAGCTCCATAATCCCTAAAGGCATCGAACATATCCTGGTAATAAAAGCAAAAAGCAGGGTCCCTGGCAACTCCTATCCTGAGGTCTGCTTCGGATTTCTGGATCTGTCTGATATCCGGAACAGAAATAGGCTCAGCAAGTTCGATCACTGCATCAAGGTCAACATTTTCTTCAATAAAAGCCGCCATTTCCTCAGTATTGTAGTCCTTTTCATGGGCCATGTACAGCCCGAGATGTCTGGAGGGAACCTCGATATCTTTCTTTCTTGGGATCATACCTACAATAGGAATGTTACCCGAAAGTGAATTTCTTACGAGTTCCGCATGCCTTGGGCTGCCTACCTGATTCAGGATAACGCCCACAACCTTTACTTCAGGATCGAACTCAGAATACCCCTTAAGAAGAGCAGCGGTACTCCTGGACATACCATGCACATTGATTACCAGAATTACCGGTAGGTTAAGGGTTTTTGCAATATGCGCGGAACTTGCAATTTCCGTAGAATCAATTCCATCAAAGAGTCCCATAACTCCTTCTACTACCACAATATCCGCATCTGCAGAAGTCCGCGCCACAGTTTGCCCGACTCCGTCAGTGCCCATTATGTATGTGTCCAGGTTTCTTGAAGGGCGCCCGCAAATTGCAGTGTGATGAGAAGGATCGATATAGTCCGGCCCTACCTTGTAAGGCTGAACCTTTAGCTGCCTGTGTTTAAGGGCAGCCATGATACCCATGGAGACTGTCGTTTTTCCGACCCCACTATGGGTTCCTGCAATAAGTATTCCTTTTGTCATCTGCTGGATATTGTTGCCGTTAAAATATATTAAAGCTATCAATCCAGCTATTTTAAGCACTTTGTGATCGCGTTCAATAAAAAAATGAAAAGAAAAAATTTTGAAAAATTTAATGTATTATATCAATTTTAGAATTTCAAAAACACACGCGGTTAAACAGAACTAAACAACATCAAAATTTAATAAAATTAATTAATATTTAGTTCTACAATATGTAAATAATTATAAAATGTAAATAAAGCATTATAAAGCTTTAAATTTATTTTTATCACTTTATTAGTGGTTATGAAGTATTAGATCCATTTTTGTGAATTTTATATAACGTATTTAATGTAAGTATTGTTATATATATAATTGAAAGGATGAATTTTAGTTCCGGATCTTCTTGAGTTAGATGAACAAGATCAGAGGAACTAGAGGAATAAAATGAATTCTAATGGCAAATCAATTGCAAAAATTATGGGATCTATTTTGTTTATATTAATGATCTCAACTTCAATTACCGCAGGAGCATCTTCCTGTGATAATTCTGTAAAGTCTGCAATAGACTGTGAGCAAGCAAATTGTAGCTTCGCAAATTGTAGCTTAACAAATTGCAGCTTAGTAAATTGTAGCTTCGTAAATTGTAGCTCAACAAATTGTAGCTCTGACTTATGTGGCTGCGTTCCTATTGTAGATGGAAAACAGAACAAAGATTGTAACAAGGAATGTACATCTTGTAGTTACGAGTCCGTTACAGACTGTGAGCAAGCAAATTGTAGTTTAGCAAATTGTAGCTTAACAAATTGTAGCTTAGCAAATTGCAGCTTCGTAAATTGTAGCTCAACAAATTGTAGCTCTGACTTATGTGGCTGCACTTCTATTGAAAAAACATGTAACAAAGCTGTAGATACCTCAACAGAAACTTCAACAGAAGACAAAACATGTGGCAATGCTGCAGAAACTTCAACAGAAGACAAAACATGTGACAATGCTGCAGAAACTTCAACAGAAGACAAAACATGTGACAATGCTGCAGAAACTTCAACAGAAGGCAAAACATGTGACAATGCTGCAGATACCTCAACAGAAGACAAAACATGTGGCAATGCTGCAGAAACTTCAACAGAAGACAAAACATGTGACAATGCTGCAGATACCTCAACAGAAGACAAAACATGTGACAATGCTGCAGAAACTTCAACAGAAACTTCAACAGAAGACAAAACATGTGGCAATGCTGCAGAAACTTCAACAGAAGACAAAACATGTGACAATGCTGCAGATACCTCAACAGAAGACAAAACATGTAACAAAGCTGTAGATACCTCAACAGAAACTTCAACAGAAGACAAAACATGTGACAATGCTGCAGATACCTCAACAGAAGACAAAACATGTGGCAATGCTGCAGAAACTTCAACAGAAGACAAAACATGTGACAATGCTGCAGATACCTCAACAGAAGAACAGACATGTAACAAAGCTGTAGATACCTCAACAGAAGACAAAACATGTGACAATGCTGCAGATACCTCAACAGAAGACAAAACATGTAACAAAGCTGTAGATACCTCAACAGAAACTTCAACAGAAGACAAAACATGTGGCAATGCTGCAGAAACTTCAACAGAAGACAAAACATGTGACAATGCTGCAGAAACTTCAACAGAAGACAAAACATGTGGCAATGCTGCAGAAACTTCAACAGAAGACAAAACATGTGACAATGCTGCAGATACCTCAACAGAAGACAAAACATGTGACAATGCTGCAGATACCTCAACAGAAACTTCAACAGAAGACAAAACATGTGACAATGCTGCAGATACCTCAACAGAAACTTCAACAGAAGACAAAACATGTGACAATGCTGCAGAAACTTCAACAGAAGGCAAAACATGTGACAATGCTGCAGAAACTTCAACAGAAGACAAAACATGTGACAATGCTGCAGAAACTTCAACAGAAGACAAAACATGTGACAATGCTGCAGAAACTTCAACAGAAGAACAGACATGTAACAAAGCTGTAGATACCTCAACAGAAACTTCAACAGAAGAACAGACATGTAACAAAGTTGTAGATACCTCAACAGAAACTTCAACAGAAGACAAAACATGTAACAAAGTTGTAGATACCTCAACAGAAACTTCAACAGAAGACAAAACATGTGACAATGCTGCAGATACCTCAACAGAAGACAAAACATGTGACAATGCTGCAGATACCTCAACAGAAGACAAAACATGTGACAATGCTGCAGATACCTCAACAGAAAATTCAACAGAAGAATGTAAATAAATTATTCAGCAAAAATATAACATATGTGTCGGAGAGTATACCTACTCTCCACACAAAGTGTTAGAACGTCCTTAAAGTTCTAGTTTTATCAAAAGTTATAAAACTATTATTGAACAGTTAATCCTTATTTTCGGTTTTAAAAAAAGAATTTTATACTGAACTTAAATAAGCATATTGAGTTTACTTATTTAAGTCTGAAAAATGCTGAATTTACAAGACTGATCTTTGTTCATGTAAATATTCCAATATGTATACATAAACCAATTTCTTGTTCCTATTTTATTTCCTGCAACGACGTTCCTTTTTGTAATAACTATCATGCGTCTTCGGTTAAGTGAAGAATCGTGATCAATTGCGTCAATTTTCTCAGCATTTGTTAAATATTTTAATAAATTCTGAGCTGGAACAGGGTATTGATTTCATTTAAAGAGACCAAAATTTAAGGACGTCTTCTCATGCAAAATCGATAGCTTTCAGGCAAGCAAATTCCTTAACCGATAACCAATGAACTACGATTATATTTTTCTGTGGTTGAATATCCATTAAATTTGAAGAGAATACAGAATCTTCATAGGCTCTTCTTACAATTTCAAAAACTGGCTAAAAATTTAAAAAAGCGGTCCAAATACTTTTATAACATTACAATATTGTTTACAATGTATACTATAGAAATTTAATTTAAGGCTAGTACTCAATTTATTCTCTATGTTTCATGGGGGAAACTTCGGTGAATTTTATTGATTGGCCTGAAAGAAAGGGAGATTTCTCCTGGATCCTTTATTTGTTTCTTTGATAGGATTCAGTAGCTTTCGTTATGAGCAATTTCTCTAAGAATTTCTATAGCCTTGAATGTTGTAGAGTGGATACTATTTGAAAAATCTTATCCGACATTCAGTGAACTGAGCAAGAAATTTGTCTAATTATTTTACAGACAATTTTTATTTTTGTAGACACATGGGTATTTTTACCCGGTTCTTACTCTGCATACTTACTAATTAATCTTTTATAGTGGTCTCAGGTGATATAGATGCTAAAAAGAGAATTAGGGATCTTTTTCTTTGTAAGTTGCCTTATTCTTGCAAGCGTTCCTACCGCTTTATGCTTAAGTCCTGCACCAACTGTTTATGTTGCGGGAGATGGGAGTGGGGATTTTAACTGCGATGGAAAAAATGATCATGTACAGATAAATCAGGCCCTTAAATTTGTGGCAGGTAACTCTAAATACACCACTGTCCACCTCAAGGGTCCTTTTACCTATGTTATTGACGATACTCTTCTCATCGGCAGCAATACTATTCTTGAAGGGGATTCAAACGCTGTTATCAAACTGGTGAACAATGCAGGTTGGGCTACAATGAAACCCATGATCAAGCAGATGAGCAGTTCCGGAAATAGCAACATTGTAATAAGAGGGTTCGAAATTGATGGAAACCATGACGGTAATCCCAAAGTTTCTAAGGGTAAAGGGTACTATAATATGATTTACTTTACTAACTGTAATAACATAAAAGTATACAACATGTATATGCACGATGGGCTTGGAGACGGACTGAGGATAAAATACGGAAAAAATATTAAATTTTACAAAAACAGGATATACAAGCTCGGACACGACGGTTTGTTTGCAATTCAGTGTAAGAACATAAAGGCCTGGAAAAACAGGATAACCTGCAGGACTAATAGCGGTCTTAGAATCTGGAACTCAAACCATGTAAAATTCTACAATAATGTAATCGATTCTTTCTATCACTGGAGTGCAGGTGGGCCAGGGATTCAGATCGAAAAGTCTGCAGGTATTATGGATGATATAGAGATCTATGATAATACTATATCTAACACATATGGTCCTGGAATCTGGCTTTTCAACTATGATACCTCTGCTACCAAAAACCAAGGAAAAAATGTCCACATTTACCATAATGTCTTCTACGGCACAGGTACCAATCCTAGCATTACCTGGGTTGGAGGTATCTTAGGAAGTGGATTCCATGATACTCTAATTGAAAATAATGTTTTTGACGGCGTATACCATGCTGCCATTGTCAGCATGAGTCCTGATGGTTTTTTTTCAAATTATAAGTCAAAATACACGACAATTGTCCGCAACAATATAATTGTAAATACCCAGAAGCGTACAAAGTCCCCTAGTGGGACAGGATATGGAATTATGAATTATCTGTCTGAAACGCATTCCTTTGTTCTGGAAAATAACTGCCTTTACAAAAACTCAGCAGGTAAATACAAAGGCTGCACTTCGAAATCTGACATCTACTTAAACCCATTATTTGTGAGCCAGAAATACCATGATTATCATCTCCAGTCAGTTGCAGGTCACTGGAATGGCAAAAAATGGGTTAAGGATAAAGTTAGTTCTCCCTGTATTGATTCCGGATGTGCCTCTTCGGATTATTCTAAAGAACCTGAAAATAATGGAAACCGGATCAACATAGGAAGATATGGAAATACAATCTATGCTTCACTGTCGTCGAGTTCACAAGTAAAGACTGTGCAGTCTTCGTTAATAAACTCTATCTCTGGAGCTACAAATGAGACTGATGAGGATCTTAACTTTACGGCGGAAGTTTTTGACGTGGACAAAGATAATTTCACATACTCTGAAGATCTTTCTGTCGACACACAGGGTCCGGTTATCGATTCAATCCCCGAAACTACAGTTAATATTGGAGAAACTTTGAACTTTACAGTGAAAGCTTCTGATGTGAATGGAGATAACCTTATCTTTTCGGCATCTGCTCTTCCTGCAGGCGCAAGTTTTGACGAAGCAGGGGTTTTTAGCTGGACGCCTTCCGACGGACAGGAAGGACTATACACTATAGCTTTTGAGGTAAGAGATGGCATTTTCAACGATTCTGAAGTTGCAATAATAAGTGTGGTTGAAGAAGCCTCTTTGAACCTTTCTAACGTGTACGACAACTACCTTTACGAAGTATCTCCTGAAGGTTTTTGTTTGAACAATTTATCTCTCGGATTGGAGGAATGACCGATGCTTAGTAAGTTCTAATAAGCCTAAATAACTCGCAACTTGTGGTAAAACTATCTTTAGTGCATCGATTCAAATTATGAATATATAAGTGAATTTTAAAATCAACGTTGGTCAATGAGTTTCCCACAGAAAACTATAGATGGAGAAGAAGACACACGAATTGAAACCATCTATGTTCATCTGTGTTCATCCGTGATTTATTGAGGATATGTGAAATCAATGCACTAGATATAACAAGCTCTAAGATAACTGGTCTGAATATCTTAAGAGTGTAGCTATAATGGAGTTGCAAGAATAGAATTGGAGCAATATAATTTGGCAGTACTTTTATGATCTGTCAGGTGGTTACGTCTACCTTTCACTTCTCTTAACTTCCGTACTCTTCTCTATTTTTGGTGTTTTTCCCTGGTAATTTTCTACTCTTTATGGAAATTTAATCTATACATTTATGCAGTTGAACTGAAAAATCAACAGCATCAGACCATTAACTGTCTAAACTGTGACTTTAATCCACAGTCTTTGCTGTAATTGATTTTGTTTTTCAAGTGCTTAAGTCCTGTACGTTTTACACCTCGTTTTATACATACAATGATTTATAACACTGTTATCGAGGTGTCTAATTTCCTTTTTTAAGGTAAAAGTAAAAAGTTGACGTCGCCAAAACTATCTAATATATTATTAAAAGAAAGCCTCCTACCAAAAATGAATATCTAAAATTTACTTTGTGAACTTATTCGCTGTGTATATTTAATAAAACGATGTTTTGATTTTGTTTTTTCTCGTTCCAATGACTTATTTGTCCTCTCTAACAATATGGAACTCTTTAAATATTTATCAAGTTTGAACATATATTTTTATAACATTAAGATATAGTTTACAGTGTTGACTATAGAAATTTAATTGAGGGCTAATACTCGGCTTATTCACTATGTTTCATGGGGGGAATTAGGTGAATTCGAGGAATTGGCCTGAAAATCAGGGAGATTTATTCTGGGTCCCTTATTTATTGAATCTTATCGGATTCAGTAGCTTTTGCCATGAATAAATTCTCCAAACTTTTCTATAGCCTTGAATATCTGAGAGTAACCACTATCTAAAAAATCTTACCCAATTTACGAGAAATAGAATACTAAGCTTAAGTAAATTTTGACAAACAGTATCACATTCTGCGGGGGTATTGATACGTCGCCACATGAAAATCTATCTACGAAAATTAACAATATGCGCTGTTGTGATCAATCCCAGGTAATCTTGATATTAAAACGAGAACTAGGAGTCTTTTTATTGGTAGGTTGCCTTATTCTTGCAAGCGTTCCCACTGCTTTATGCCGAAGTCCTGCACCAACTGTTTCTGTTGCAGGGGATGGCAGTGGAGATTTTAACTGCGATGGGAAAGATGATCATGTACAGATAAATCAGGCTCTTAAGTTTGTGGCCGATAACTCTGAATATACCACTGTCTACCTTAAAGGTCCTTTTACATATGTTATTAATGATACTCTTCTCATCGGCAGCAATACTATTCTTGAAGGGGATTCGACTGCTGTGATCAAGCTGGTTGATCACGCAGGCTGGGTTACAATGAAACCTTTGATCAAGCAGATGAGCAGTTCTGGAAATAATAATATTGTAATAAGAGGGTTTGAGGTTAATGTGAACCATGACGGTAACACCGAGTTCGCTAAGGGTAAAGGATATTATAATGTGATTTACTTCCTTTACTGCAATAACGTAACCGTATGCGATATGTATATGCACGATGGTCACGGAGATGGGCTGAGGATAAAATATGGTGAGAACATCGAGTTTTACAACAATACTATCTACAAGCTCGGACATGACGGTCTGTTTACGATTCAGTGTCAGAATGTAGAGGCCTGGAATAATACAATAACCTGCAGGACTAACAGTGGTCTTAGAATCTGGAACTCGAACCACGTAAAATTTCATGATAATTTCATCGATTCTTTCTACCACTGGAGTGCAGGCGGGCCAGGGATTCAGGTAGAAAAGTCTGCAGGCATTATGGATAATATAGAGATTTACAATAATATTATCAATAATACCTATGGCCCTGGAATCTGGCTTTTCAACTATGATAGCTCTTCTGCTACCCGAGACCAGGCAAAAGATGTCTACATCCATCACAATACTTTCTATGACACGGGCACTAATCCTAGCATTACCTGGGTGGGCGGTATCATAACTGGCGGATTTGAAGGCACTGTCATTGAAAACAATGTCTTTGATGGATTATATCACACTGCAATCGCCAATATGTATATCAATAGTTATTCCCCAACCTATGTACCAGAAGGCGACGGATTTACAACAATTGTCCGCAATAACATAATTGTAAATACCAGGTTGCGCACAAAGTCACCGAGTGGGACAGGGTATGGAATTATGAATTACCTGCCTGCAACACATTCCTTTGTACTGGAAAATAACTGTCTTTACAATAACTCAGCAGGTAACTATAAAAACTGCGCATCGACAACTGATATCCATGTAAACCCTCTTTTTGCAGACCAAGAAAACCATGAATACCATATTCAGTCTGTCTCCGGCCGCTGGAACGGAGAAACCTGGGTTAAGGACAAAGTTAACTCTCCCTGTATTGATGCCGGATGTTCTTTCTCGGATTACTCTAACGAGCCTGAAGACAATGGAAACAGAATCAATATCGGAAGATATGGAAACACAATCTACGCGTCTCTTTCAGGAACCTCTTTGAATCTCTCTGAAGAGATGTACGACAATCGTATGCGTGAAGCTTCTCCTGACGATGTTTTTTCGGATAAATCATTTCTTGATGTCGGGGAAATAAGCCGTGTTGGCAGATACAGAGACCTTATATGGTTTAACGTAAGCGAATACACCAATGCTACTGAAATCAGCAGTGCGACTCTTTCCCTTTTCTGGTATTATCCTTCCAGTCCACGGCCAAATAATACTGTTATCGAGATTTACAGGCCTGTTTCCTGGAATCCTGATTATGTAAGCTGGAATAAGAAGAATAAAGACATTGCTTGGAACAACTCAGGAGGAGATTGGTATGATAAAAATGGTGTCCTTCAGGGCAGCACTCCATATGCTACATTAACCCTGAGAGCTAGTAACTTGCCAGATAACCGGTACTATGAGCTCGATGTAACCGATCTTGTAAAAGAGTATGTTGGTGGCAGGTACGAAAATACAGGTTTTCTTATAAAAGCCCGCAGTGAAAGTGATAACTATATCGCCTTCTACAGTGCTGACTGTGGAAACACAAGCCAGGCACCAAAGCTTAATATTGAGAAAAGGGTAACTGCAAATGCAACTATTACTAGCGCAAAAGACAACCGTCTGCGTGAAGCCTCACCTGAGGGCATCTTTTCTGACACATCATTTATCGATGTAGGAGAATTGAGCAATGTTGGAAGGTACAGGGATGTTATATCGTTTAATTTAAGTGAACATGCCAGTGCCACAGAGGTAGACAGTGCGACTCTTTCCCTTTTCTGGTATTATCCTTTCAGCACACGATCAAATGATACTGTTATCGAGATCTACAGGCCTGTTTCTTGGAATCCTGATTATGTGAGCTGGAATAAAAAGAATAAAGACATTGCCTGGAATAACTCAGGAGGAGATTGGTATGATAAAAATGGTGTCCTTCAGGGCAGCACTCCATATGCTACATTAACCCTGAGAGCTAGTAACTTGCCAGATAACCGGTACTATGAGCTCGATGTAACCGATCTTGTAAAAGAGTATGTTAGTGGCAGGTACGAAAATACAGGTTTCTTTATAGAAGCCCGCAGTGAAAGTGATAACTATATCGCCTTCTACAGTGCGGACTGCGAAAACATGAGCCAGGTACCAAAATTGAATCTGGTGTATAGGTAAGATTTACATTCTCAAATAAAAATTTCCATCACTTCCGATCTGATAATAAATTTCTGCCGTCGGATGTTTTGGAACTTTTTTCTTTTAATGTACGAAAAACATGAATTTTTAAAATTCTCCAGAAGGAATTTTTCAAGCGAGTTAGTATGGTTTCTAGACCTACTAATCAGGATTAATTTGTTTGTTTTTGCTCCCAAACTTATTCTTTTTTGTAAAAATCTAAAAGTTTTGTTCTAAGGTCAGAATATATTTTGGATTAGGATCTCTTTTGGATTTATACATTCTCTGTGTTATTTCTAGTTATGTTTCTTAGTAAGCCAGAACTTACGGCGTTCACATCCTTAATTCTTTTGAACTTTTTCGGCTGCTTTTCAATAAGTCCTTCCCAGACGTGCATTGAACTTCTACTAAAATTTATCTTAACGCAAAGGCTTTTATCATTTGTAGAAATTTCTTATTGGGGACAGTTGAAATTCGGTTCTGGTTGAAAAAATGTATCTAAATAAATTTAAAGTTAACACTGAATATAAGTATGATGTCTCCAAACTTTTATTCAAATTAAAGGTATTCTATATGAATGAAACTTATTATAATATAGTTATAAATAGAACCTCTGCTGAGAGATTAAAACTTGATCAAAATGATCAGTGTTCAAAAGGATTTAAATATCATTCTCTGGATAATGCGTCGGGTCAAGTCGTAAGAAAAACTTTCGTGTAAGGCTATTTTCATGACTTCTCTCAATGGTAATTCTTAAAAACGGAGTTCTTTTTAAGGTGATATGGTGTCATATCAAAAATTTGCAAAGGATGTTGGTTTTATCGGGGCAGTTCAGGTACTTACAAGCCTGGGAACTTTTTTCCTGCTTCCGATAATCACAAAAACCCTTGGAACATACGACTACGGGCTCTGGGCTCAGATCAATACCACTGTATCTCTTATTTCTCCCCTTGCACTGATGGGCCTCTCTATGGGTTTTGTCAGGTTTTTATCTTCTGAAACGGAAATCAAAATAATAAGGGAAGCAGTATATTCAATTCTCTTTTTTGTAACTATATCCGGTCTGTTGGCCTCTTTTTTACTCTATACGTTTGCAGAGCCTCTTGCCACCTTCGGTTTTAAAGACCCTCATGCAACTTATTTTATCCAGGCAGGTTCCCTTTTAATTCTTCTGAGCGTTATCGAGTCGATATCTCTTTTTTATTTCAGGGTTTTCAGGCAAATTCAGACATTTTCTTACTTAACCCTTTTTGAAACGTTTGGAAAATTGTTTTTTATTCTCTTTCTTCTCAAAATGGGATACGGGCTTCTTGGTGTAATCGCGGCTACTTTAGTTGTACAGGGCTTCATTTTTTTAATTTCTCTTCTGATGATCATATCACAGATAGGATTCGTTATCCCGCGATTTACTTACATAAAAGAGTATTTGCACTTTTCTCTACCTTTAACTCCCAATTCGCTTGTAAGGTGGATTACAGAGTCAAGTGACAGATATATGGTTACTTATTTTCTCGGCCTTGGAAGCGTGGGGGTATATTCGGCAGCCTGTTCAATTGGCAGTCTTATACAGCTTTTTGTAAGTTCTCTTCAGCTCATTCTTCTTCCCGAGTTATCAAAGCTTTTCGATGAAAATAAAATGGATGAAGTAAGAATTTGTATGTCTCATTCTCTAAGATATTTCCTTCTCTTCTCAATTCCTGCAGTCTTCGGTCTCTCAGCTCTTGCAAAACCTTTGCTTGGGATCCTTACCACTGATGATTTTCTTTCGGGTTGGGTTGTAATTCCCATTATTGCCTTCTCAGGTCTTCTGGCAGGAATCTTCCAGATATTTGTCAATACAATGCTCCTTATCAAGCAAACAAAAACTTCGACCTACATTAATATTGTTGCAGCAGTTTCGAATGTATTGATTAACCTTCTATTGATACCTTCCATTGGAATTGTTGGAGCCTCACTGTCAACCTTATTTTCTTACTTTTTAATGGCTGTGCTTTGTATGCATATTTCCTTAAAACACTTTAAACTTGATTTTTATCTTCATGATATTGCAAAAAGCGTTTTGTCCTCAACAGTTATGTATTTCTTTGTTTCCTACTTTGCTATATCAAGCATCATTGAGCTTTTTGAGATTGCAGGTATGGGTGTACTTATCTATCTGGTGATGATGTTTCTTGTAGGTGGATTCACAGACCGCGAACTTTCTTTAATACAAAGGTACGTATTCAGAGTCAAAAGCGAAGTCAAGCAGTAATTTTACCTTTGTTCCCATACTGATCAACAAAAATTGTTTAAGAAAAATGGAATAAAAGTTAGTCTACTACCTTTTCCCCAAGCAATGCCCTCGCCGTTTCCCTAATACTTCTCTCCGATGTATAGACCGGTTTCCAGCCCAACTTTTTCATTTTTCCAATCCCTAATCTCATCCTTGGCACATCGCCTTTCCAGCCCCTATTTCCTCCGGTGTAGGTAAATTCAACATTAGAAAGTCCCATTTCTTCTATAACAGTCTTTCCTATCTCTGTGGCACTGATGGTGTCCTCGGAGCCGATATTAAACATATTTACCTTTTCTTTGCTATTCTCAATTAAAAATACTATTGCGTCAACGCACTCCGAAACATGAAGGTAGGATTTTTCCTGCTTTCCATCTCCCAGGATTTCCAGCAGATTCGTGTTCCTCCTCAGTTTTTTTATAAAATCAACCGTAATTCCGTGTGTACTGCGTGGACCAACGATGTTTGCGAAGCGAAATATCCAGGCCTGCATATCAAAGGTGTGAGAGTATGAAGTAATAAAGGCTTCACAAGCCAGCTTAGAGGCACCGTAAAGGGATATCGGAATAAGAGGACCGTAGTCTTCTGGAGTAGGCATAATACTTGCTTCCCCATAAACTGTCGAGGTGGAAGTAAATGCAATTTTTTTAGTATTGTTTTTCCTCATTGCTTCCAGAAGGTTATAGGTCGCCAGAATATTTTGATCTAGATGAACTCTGGTATCTGAAGCTCCGAGTCTGACATCAGGATTTGCGGCCACGTGACAAACAAAGTCAATATCTTCACAGGCCTTTTCTATTGCCTCCTGGTCAAGAAGATCTCCTTTTATCAGGGTAAAGTCGGGATTTTCAAGATGATTTTCTATGAATTCCATTTTTCCTGAGCTCAGGTTATCAAAAACAGTAACCATGTTCTCCTTTTCTATGAGGTGATCTACTAGGTGGCTCCCTATAAAACCGGCTCCTCCTGTCACAAGTATTTTATTCTTTGCAGGCATGGAAAATTCTCCAAATAATCTTTCCAAACAATCTTTCTTTCGATTAATACTTTGTAATGTTAAAGCAATCAGAAAATACTTTTATCTCATTCCCTATAATGTGGGGTGAGTATATAACTAGAGGAAATTAAAGATGTTCTGGTTAAAGAGTATTATTTACTTAACTATATGAATAACTTTTCACTGAATTCCTTCACCGGAGAGTTTATTTTGACCGTTAAAAAAGCACTTATTCCAGCGGCTGGTCTTGGAACTCGTTTTCTGCCTGCCACTAAGTCGATGCCAAAAGAGATGCTTCCAATTATTGACACACCTGTGATTCAGTATGTTGTAGAGGAAGCCATTGCCTCGGGAATTGAGGATATAATCATTATCACAGGCAGGGGTAAACGGGCAATTGAAGATTATTTCGATGATTCTCCTGAACTCGAAATGCATCTTGCGAAAAAGCACAATACTGAACTTCTTAAGCTTGTCCGGGATGTTTCCTCCCTTGTTGATATTCACTACATCCGCCAGAAAGAACCTAATGGGCTAGGGGATGCGGTTCTCAGGGCAGAAAACCATATTGGAGATGAACCTTTCGCCGTGCTTCTCGGAGACGATATTATTGTGAATGACAAGCCCTGCACTGCTCAGCTCATAGATAATTTTGAGAAATATGGGAGATCCACGCTCGCAGTGGAGGAAGTTCCTCGTAAAAAATTAAGTAGTTACGGAATCATAAAGGGTAAACCTCTTAGTAATTCTCTCTATGTACTGGAGGATATTGTCGAAAAGCCATCACCTGAAAATGCACCCTCCAATCTAGGAGCAATAGGCCGCTATGTTTTCACCCCTGAAATATTTGACTGTATAAAAGAAGCCGGAACAGGTGTAGGAAACGAAATTCAGTTGACTGATGGGATTCGGGTCCTTAATAAATCGCAGATGATCTACGCGTGTAGGTTCAAAGGAAAAAGATTCGATACTGGTGACAGGTTAGGGTACGTGAAATCAATAGTAGATTTTGCCCTCGAGAACGAAAATCTTAGGGAAGACGTACTTGAGTACTTAAGAGAAATTCTATCAGAGGTAAAGGAACATTCAAGCAAATAAGATCCTGTCAATAAGGTAGTTAGAGACCAACAAATTTATACTGTATAAGAATTCAGCAAAGTTATGCTGTATCAGAATTCAGCAAAGTTATACGATATAAATTTATATAAAAAATAATTTCTGCTGGTTTTTACCAGCAGAGCCCCTCATAATCTATATTTTTAGCTTTAATTACCCGCCTTCCATCAACTACTATCTTTCCTTTCATGACTTCAAATTCAGAGTCAAGGTTCTTGAACTCGTCCCATTCTGTCATTACAAGACAGGCGTCAGCACCTTCAAGAGCATCTTTAGCTTTCCCTGAGTATTCAATTGTTGGAAAGATTCGCTTCATATTCTCGGTTGCCATTGGGTCATAAGCCGAAACCTCTGCTCTTAGTCTTAGAAGTTCAGCAATGACAGGGATAGCTCTGGACTCCCTTATATCATCCGTGTCGTTTTTAAAAGCAAGTCCAAGGACTGCAACCTTTTTTCCCGCAAGGCTTCCTATTTTCTTCTGGAGTATTTCGGTCATAAGAATTGGCTGTTTTTCGTTTACTCCAATTACGGATTCCAGAAGCACTGGAGAATATCCTATTTCTTTTGCCTTTCCTATAAGTGCTTTTACATCTTTTGGGAAGCAGGATCCTCCAAATCCTGCTCCTGAATTCAAAAACTTTGGGGATACCCTGGAATCCTTACCTACCGCTTTCATAACCTCGTAGGTATCAACGTTTAACCTTTTGCAAATATTGCCAATCTCGTTAGCAAAGGATATTTTGGTTGCCAGAAGGGAGTTATTTGCATATTTGATCATTTCCGCTGTTGATACACTCGTGCGGGTGATCTCACATTTAAAGTTCCGGTAAAGTTCTGAGACAAGATCTCCTGATTTCTGGTCAATTGCTCCCACAACTATTTTATCAGGATGCATGAAGTCGTAGACGGCTTTTCCTTCTCTGAGGAATTCGGGGTTCATTGCGACTCCAAAGTCTTTTCCTGCAACCTTTCCTGAAGTTTCTTCAAGGATTGGAAGAACAAATTTTTCAGTTGTTTCGGGCACAACTGTGCTTTTAACAACCACTACATGGTACCCTTCTTTCTTTGCCAGTACTGCCCCTATACTTGCTGTTGCCGCACGAACAATTGAAAGGTCTATGCTTCCATCTTCTGCGGAAGGAGTTCCTACGCAGATAAAGGAAATGTCCGTATTCTTGATCGCAAATTCATAGTCAGTGGTTGCAGTGAGACTTTTTCCTGCATATTTTTGCAAAAGCTCTCCAAGTCCCTCTTCATAGATCGGGGGAATGCCTGCATTTATCTGATCCATTTTTTTCTTGTCGATATCTACGCAGACTACTTCATGCCCGACTTCTGCAAAACATGCGGCTGTGACCGAGCCCACATATCCTGACCCTATAACGGAAATTTTCATAAATTAAACCTCTTTATTGAGAATTGGAGAGTAATCAATTCCAATTCTTATTTATTTTTTGATAGGAACTCTTTTCAGGTTTTACTAGAGAAACCTCCAATCTATACGGTTTTCTACAACAAGTTTGTACTAATTTTTAGCAAGTTTATATAGTTTAAAGGTTTATACCTTGTATAGTTAGGAGTTAATACATATTTTGATAACTCCTTTACAGAAGTTTTGGGGGATCTTATAATGTTTTCAATACTTGGCCTGGGTGCAGAGTTTGCAATGGTGAATTCTCTTTCAGATTTAGGTATCTGCTTCCTCTCTACGGATTTTGGAATTCCTATATATTATCGGATAACGGTCATGGGACTAATCGCTCTTGTGGGTATGAAGGAAATGCTGCTGGCTTCTAGAAAAGAAGATGAGTTTTCTGTGGACTCAATGGATATGGGAATTTATCCTCTTATAGTATGCTTTATTGCTAGTTTCCTCTTCACAAGCTTTAGCATAATTCTTACAAAGTAATCCTCCTAGTAATTATATATTTATTTACTCAGTATTTCTTTTGTTTCTTCCGGTGAGTTTATTTTTTTACCAAATTAGATGAAAATAAATAATATTTATTTTCCTATTTTTAAGAGTATAACATCTATAATTCTCACACTGATAATTCCCGTTATCTTAATTTAGCAACTATGTTTCCATAGCTATTTATCTTTGAGCCATTTATCTTCTAATCATAATATTGTTTGTTAATGGCTTCAACTATATTAAAAAATTTAGTTTTATATGGGCACTGTTAAGGGGGGCTCCAGCCGCTGGAGACGGACAGTCATCACTTTTTAACATAATATGGGGGGAGAGTTCTATCTGATAGAACAGTTTGAAACCGGGGTTGAGTGAAAACCAGAATTTGACTGCATATTTTTGTCACATTAAGAGAGAAAAAGGCAGGAAGATTTCCTGATTTGTTGATATTAATTTATCTCATATACTTTTAAATCAGGTTCGAGGTTAGTTTCCTGATTCTCAATCTCGAAAGACTACTCAAGCAGACAGACTTTCTTTTGGTATTATAGTCATGGGAATTATTAATTGGGGAGTGAAAAATTGAAAGTTCTTGTCGATATAGGGCATCCAGCCCATGTTCATTTTTTTAAAAACGCTATATGGAGTCTTGAAAAAAAAGGGCATCAAGTAATGGTAGTCTCGCGAGACAAGGATGTAGTAATAGAGCTCTTGAATGCCTACGGAATTCCACATACGGTTTTGAGTAAAGTAAAACCAGGAAAGGTTAATTTGCTTGAAGAATGGTTCATAAGAGAGTTTAAAACTTTTAAAATTACCCAGCAATTTGATCCTGACCTTTTTATCGGTATTCTTTCTCCATCTGTAGCTCAGGTAGCCTGGATACAGCGGAAAAAATCCATAATTTTTAATGACACCGAGCATGCAGTACTGGCTCAGAAGTTAACCTATCCTTTTTGTGACATAATCTGTACTCCTTCATGCTATCTAAAAAATGAAGGATCAAAACAGATCAGGTATAGTGGATATCATGAACTGGCTTATCTTCATCCATCTTATTTTACTCCCAGTCCTGAGATCCTGAAAGACCTCGGAGTAAAGGAGGGGGAACCTTTTACGGTTCTTCGCTTTGTTTCATGGGGTGCGCATCACGATGTCGGTCAACATGGAATTAAAAATAAAGTAGCACTTGTCCAGGAAGCTGAAAAATTCGGAAAAGTATTCATAACTTCAGAAGGGCCTCTGGAAAAAGAGTTTGAAAAGTATAAACTCTGGGTCTCTCCAGAAAAAATCCACCACTTGCTCTATTATGCCACTCTATATGTGGGTGAAGGAGCAACGATGGCTGTTGAGAGTGCAATCCTGGGAACTCCATCAATCTATATTTCCACTCTTGCAGGAACTATGGGAAACTTTTCTGAACTTGAGAAAAAGTACGGTTTGCTTTTTAATTATAGTGATTCCCAATTTGCCCTGACAAAAATCACAGAACTTTTCAAAGATTCGGAACTTAAAAAAAGCTGGGGTCTTAAAAGGGCTGCTCTTCTCAGGGATAAAATCAATGTTACCGAGTTCATGGTCAATCTTATAGAAAGTCTTCCTGAAAAAAAATCTGGACTTTCTTTATCTTCGGTTTCGGATGAGTCTTATGTATAAATTACTAATGGAAAACCAGGATTCATGGGACATTTTCACCCGAAAAGAAGAGTATTATCCAGAAAAGCTGGATGAACACCAGCGTTTTCTTTTCTCTGAAAAAGATCTCCTAAATGCCTCTGAGCCCGAGGTCTCCAGGTACCTTATGGAAAATGGAATGCAGGTCGAGTTCCCTGAAAATAAATCATTTGCCGTTTGTTTGACTCATGACGTAGACGATATTTACCCGCCTCTTTCCCATAGCTTGTTGTCATCAGCTTACAGCCTTAAACGATTAAATTTCAAGGATTCTGCAGCTCAGTTACTGTGGAAATTGAGAGGAATAGACTACTCCCCATATCTTAATTTTTCTAAAATTATGGACATTGAAGCCAGTTTTGAAGCAGAGTCTTCTTTTTACTTCATTACTGCGGAAGCCGATCCAATAAGATTCAGGTATGATATAGAAGACATAGAACATCATCTGGGAGAGGTTTTAGATAGAGGATGGGAGGTTGGTCTTCACGGAGGTTACTATTCATATGACAGTCCTGATAAAATAAAAAAAGAAAAAGAAAGACTTGAAGCAGTTCTGGGTAAAAAAGTAATAGGTTTTCGCAATCATTACCTCCGGTTCAAAACTCCAGACTCTTGGGAAATACTTGCAAGTGCCGGTTTTAGCTACGACTCCACATTCGGGCACAGATACTCAGTCGGCTTCAGGAATGGAATGTGCCATCCTTTCAGTCCATATAACCTTAATACAGGAAAAAAAATTGCCATCCTCGAAATTCCACTTGTCGTTATGGACACTGCTCTTTTTGCGACTTCAAAATCTTTTGAGGAGGCCTGGGAACGCACAAAAAGTCTGATTGATACTACAGCAAGTCTCAATGGTGTTATTACCCTGCTGTGGCATAATTTCGCGTTCAGTTGCAATTTTCGACAAGGTTGGGTGAAGCTGTATGAGAAGGTGCTTCAGTACTGCTCCGAAAAAGGGGCATGGATGACAAGCGGAGAAGAAATCTACAGGTGGTGGGCAGATAGGAGCTGAATTAAAAGGAAAGTATCTGCTGGTTACGCCTGCAAAGAACGAAGAACTAAATCTACCCGAGGTTTCGAAGGCTGTAATCGGACAGGAATTAAAACCTGATTTATGGATTATAGTCGATGATGGAAGTACAGATGAAACACCACGTATTCTCGAAGACCTGCAGTCAAATTGCTCTTGGATCCAGAGTATAAGATTACCTCCAAGACCAAGAGACATTACTTTTCACTACAGTTATGTCTGCAAACAGGGCTTTGACTATGCTCTTGATTATTGTAGGAAAAATAATATTGAATTCGAGTATGTAGGCCTTCTTGATGCTGATACGGTGCTTGAAAAAAATTATTTCGGAAAACTTCTGGCTGAGTTTAAAAAGGATAGTTCTCTAGGAATTGTAAGTGGGGGAATATATTATGATAATGACGGAAAACTTTCCCTGGAAGTAACTGCAAAAGATCTTCCTCGAGGTACAGGAAGGATCTGGAAGAAAGAGTGCTTCCTCGAGACTGGCGGTTATCAGGTTGAGCCGTCTCCAGACTCAATTTCTAATATAAAAGCTCTCTTGCGAGGTTGGAGGCTCATGCAGTATACTGAGGTAGTCCAGATCCAGAAGCGTAAAACGAGTGCAGCTAACGGACTCTGGAATGGATATCTCAAAAACGGATGGATGGCTTATTACCTTGGCAAAAATTATTTCATGGCTCTCTTAAACGTATTTTATCTTTCTGTGAAGTCTCCCTACTATACAGGCATTGCCTACTGCTGGGGGTATTTTGGCTCGGCAATTCGAAGGGAGAAAAAAATCCAGGATCCTGAAGTAAGGGCTTACTACAGGGATCAGGGATTTTCAGGATTGTTATCCCGAATCTCAAAAAATTTTGTCAACAACTCAAGAAATGTACAGGAGAGGGAGCAGTGAAGATTAGCAAAGATCTCGAAAAGACAATTTATTTACAGGTGATAAGTTGAAAATACTTTTTCTTGATATTGTAAGGCCCCTTTCTCTTGCTGATGGCTCGCTTATTCACAGGTACGAGCTTGTTAGTAATCTTGCGAGACTTGACAATGAGATTCATATTTTTACTGTTGGTCATACTTCCTTTTCGAGCATGGTCAATGTTCACAGCCATTATGTCCCTCCTGGAAATTTCTTCTCACTTACTTTGAGCTATTTCAGAAATTCCATATACCTTCTGGGTTCCGAAACTTTTGACGTGCTATATACTCGCAATCCTAATTTTGGCTTTCTTGCTGGACTATTCTGTAAAAGCAAATGCAAAAGAATTGTTTATGAATTAAATGGAATTCCTGAAGACGAAAAGAACCTTCTCAGGGAAAAATCTGAAGGAAATAAATTCTCGCATCCCAGAAAAGGAAGTAATTTCTCAAACCGATATTTCTCTACACATGCTAGGTTAAAACTGTTTATTCTTAAGAAAGCTCTCGGGTTTTCGGACAAAATAATTTCTGTGACTCCTGGGATAAAAGCAAATCTTGAGAAGGACTATAAAATCCCTGGAGAAAAAATAGTCGTGGTTTCCAATGGGGCAAACACTTCCCTGTTCAGACCTCTGGAACAGGAAACCTGCAGAAGAGAACTTGGTCTGGATCTTGAAATTCCTTTTGTATGCTTTGTGGGTAATCTTGCTCCCTGGCAGGGTGTCGAGTATCTAATAAAGGCAGCTTCATCCGTACTTCCTAGATTTCCAGAATGTCGCTTTTTGATTGTTGGAGATGGCGCCATGAAAAACGATCTTATGAAGCTCTCCCGGGAACTCGGAATTGAGGACAGATTCATTTTTACGGGTGTGATTGCCTACGATCGTGTGCCTCTCTACATTAATGCCAGCGATATCTGTACCGCTCCTTTTATATTTGCCAGAAACGCAAAAATAGGCTTGTCTCCTTTGAAGTTATATGAATACATGGCTTGCGGAAAACCTGTAGTTGCAAGCAATATCAGTGGCGTATCCGACGTACTTGAAGCTTCTGGAGGTGGAGTTCCTGTCTTTCCTGAAAACCAGGGTGCTCTTGCAGAAGGTATCTTAAAGTTACTTGAAAATCCCGATTTAAGAATGAAATTGGGTTCAAAAGGTTTAAGTTATGTTATTGAAAATTACAGCTGGTATAGCGTTGCGAAAAAGGTTAACGAAGTCTGCAAATTAGAAATTGAGGCCAAAAAATGAGGGCTTGAAATCAGTCTTATGTTTTCCTATAACTCATCAGGATAATATAACTCATCAGGATACTAATAGTCATCTATTTAAATCACCCTTGTATTTTCCTATAACTCATCAGTAATAATAGTCATCTATTTGAACGGGGCTTAAAATGGACGAAATTGAAGTTAGAGAATTAGCGCCATCTGAATATAATGAATGGGATTTGCTCGTAGAAAAAGCTCAACCTGGTACACTCTTTCATACCAGTGAATGGCTTGGAATTTGTAGAGATGTCCTATCGAAGGATCTTAAAATTTATGGTTGTTTCAGAAAAGACGAGCTTGTGGGAGGATGTCCTCTTTTTGTTAAAAATATCAAAGGAGCTTTGAAAGTAGCGAATTCTACCTGTAATATGACCAGCTACAGCGGGCCTCTTATAAAAGAGAGTAATAGCTCCAAAGCAAGTAAACGGGTACAGGAAGTTCACGACATTCTTAATCCTCTCAGGGAATTCCTCTGCAAGCAGGGATTTGATAGTATTCACCTTGCGTTCGCTCCAGGGTTTAAAGATGTAAGACCTTTTACGTGGAACGGATGGGACTCCACTGTGCACTATACCCATTATTTGAATCTGAACGAAGATGTAGATAATAACATTTCAAGAAAGATTCGAAGAGAACTTAAAACTGCAAATGAGGCAGGACTTAAAACCAGGGTCTGGAACGATCCTGAAACATATTACCATCTGCTCTCAATGGTCTACGAAAAACAGAAATTAGCCCCTCCTCTTCCCAGAGGATTCTTCGAAAGAGTGTTTAAGCTAATTCAGGAAAAAGATATTGGCTATATGTTTGTCACAGAGACTCCTGAGGGCGAAGCTATTGCAGCTCACTTAAACCTATATGGAAAGAAGTGCACTGTAACCTGGACCTCAGCCCTGAACCCGGATTTTGGCCGTTTGGGTCCTAACGCTCTTCTGTATTATAACGAGTTTCTTGACCTAAAGTCCCGAAATTTCGAGTACATGAACGTAATGGCAGCAAATATTTCTAGGTTTGCGGATTTCATTATGGGCTTTTCTCCTGAGCTAATTCCCTATTATAGTGTGACTCTAGAGAGCAAAAAATATTCAATCGCAAAAACCCTGTATAAAATTACTCACAACGAAACTTACTGACAAAAACCGAAATTTTAAAAATATAAAAGTCGGGAAAATCCCGAAATTATTTTTTCATTGTTTTTTAGTGGTCTTTCCTTTTTTGGCTCTTTGCCATTATGTATGGATAAGATGATTCTCAATTCAGGACCTCATTGGTTTTTATAAGAATATTATGAAGATATCCACACAAAATAACGAAGAGCCTTTTTTATTCCTGACTGAAACTCTACTTTCTCTCTATAAATGGGATTCTTAAGAGATCAACTTTCAATAAGTTTTTTTCTAAATAGGAAATTAAACCCTTTCAGGTTCTATTTTTTATATTCACGAGAAAGGCTGAAAATATCTTCTTGAATGTAGGATCGTCACGAAGAGCGATCCCATAATAGATAGGGGTCATGATAATAGCTGTAAGTATAATGATATAAAAATTTGCAGAGAGCATTTCTAGTAGAATCACTGGGATTGAGATAACTGCCCCAATTGCTGTATATTTAATTAGAATTTCCAAACTTTTCCTTTTACTGATCCCTACAAGATTAAGCAAATATGCATTATTCCATAGAGCAAATATAACTCCTGTGAAGCTAAACAAGCAAAGGGAAAACTCAGCACTTTTTGCATAAATTCCTCCTATAGCAAGTGCTACGAACCTTGAGATTAAAAGAGCCGTACTGTAAGTAAACCAGACTTTTTGCTTTTCAAATATACTGTAGAGAGTTGAAATAGGCAAGGCAAGGAAAACAAGGAATATGAATGGCACAAGGATTTTTACATAAGTGCCTGCTACATACCAGTTTTTTCCAAAAGCAAACGTAAATATTTCTTCTCCCAGAATTAACAGGAGTATCATAGGGAATATTCCTATTAAAATTAGCTTTTTGTAAACTTCGCTTACAATAGCTTTCATATCGCCGCTCGAATTCCCATTTTTCACCTCACTGATTTTCTGGAAGAAAACCTGTTGTATAGCGGTTCCAACAAGTCCCATGGGCATATTTACTACTTGATTTGCAAGTGAAAAATATCCAACAACGCTTGTGCTGTAAAAATATGCGAGCAAGAAGGTAGGCACCTGTGGAGAAATCGTATTTGCAAGTGTAGACCATGAACTAAATAAAGGAAAATTTTTATATTCAATCGCCATTTCTTTCATTTTTTTAACTGATATTTTCCTGAAGACCTTAAAGTCTTCTTTTACACCTCTGAGCATGGAAAGGTCTGCAAGTCCATATCCAAGGGTATAACCTACTATTAGACCCAAAGGCGATGCAGTCCAGAAAGGAATTAACTGAAGCACTTTGGCCGATAAAGCATTTAACACTCTGGATCCTGCAATAACTCCAAAACGTAGTTTTCTTGAAAGCCAGTAATTCTGCACGAAAAAAAGGCCATTGAAGAATACTATTGCAGGAAGATATATTAAATATTTTGAGGATCCTTTCGTATGAAATATATACTCAATAATATGCTCAATATCCTCTGGAAAGATTATCACTGCTACAGCTATGAGTATGGATATAAAAGTGACTAAAATAGAGGAAAGGAAAAACACATTTGCGGAATCCTCTTCGGATTTTGGTAACATAATAGCAAACTGATATGAAAAAGTAGAGAAAATTACCAGTATGCCTGATACTGCCACAAAAAGCTGAAAGACTCCCATATCGTCAGGGCTGTAAATCCTAGTGACTATTGGTACAAGAAGTATACCCAGAATCTGTGCAGCAACACTTCCTGATACAAGTTTTAACACATTACCGATAAAGTTTGACATAATTATTTCCAACTTTAAAACATAAATCCCAGCATGTGGGCTTTTTTCCATTCCGCAATAAGTAACGAAGATTATCTTGGGTTCTCAGTTTCGGGTCGTTTTTCCTTCCTTTGTGTAAGCAAATACCTCGTCGTTATCATATACTCGGGCATAATCATGTGCGTTGAATCTGTTGAAAAATCCCTCTGGCAATGTCTGGATAATATTTATTCCATAGCGTTCAGGATCATTGATAGAGATAGGTTCTTTAACAGTTGATTTTCTCAGCAAAATCGTAGGATCGCCATCAATCTCTCCAGTCTGTATATGCTGAATGTTAAAATATGTTGCGTTCCTGGTATCATATGCTCTGTCCCTGTAAAAAAGACAACTGTCATATGGGGAATCCATCAAAATATTACCAGAGCACTTTACGGTTACTGTTTTAATGGCCTCGATTTCAATACTTTTAAACTGGTTTCTTACGGTTGTGTCCTTTGCCACAAGTGGGTTGTCTTTATTTATGCCTGGGGTTGTAACCATTACAAACGAAAATAGAAGAATAATTGTGAACATCACAGGGATCTTTGCTTTTTTTGAGTCAAGGAGACTTACCAATTTCAACATATATGAGGCGGATACAAGTACCAGGAACACTGCTATCAGTGGGAACCATCGGCTTGTAAGGAAATTCCTCATTCCAAGTAAAGGAATTCCATAGGCAAGACCGTACAGTATTATAACAACTAAAGCAATAGAAAACTTATTGACTTTTTTGATATTTTCGCGAGAAAGCCATGCTAATACCCCTCCTATTGCGAAAAAAGGTAGAGCAAGATAGCTTATATGGAGTAAGAGCGTTTCCAGTGTTTCCTGATTATTTAAGGGACCCATAATAAGTTCAGCACTTGAGTAGCTTGATCCGATTTGAAGGACATCCATTAGAGGACTGAGAACCATTTCAAGAAACGAGGTATTTGAGTTAACATACGTAAACATCCAGTATGTTTGTAAACTAATAACAAAGAAGAGGATATAATTAAAATTGTTTGTTTTCGCGAAAAGACTTTTGTATACATGATTGTGCAGATATTTGCCTGCACAAATTGAGACTAAAGAAAGAAATACCACAAAAGTTGTCAACTGATGGGTCAGAACCATTAGAACAGTAATTAACAGGATAAATCCTGTATACCTCAAGCTCTGTTTCTCGCTAAAGATCGCGTATATAATGAATATAAAATAGCAAAGAACAAGAGAACCAGGAGTTATATTCGTAATGCCTGCGACGATATTATGATTATTTAAGTTTATCAGTAAAGTTGCCAGCAGCCCCATTTGAACGCCTTCAAGTTTCTTTCCTATTAGATAAATGCCTACAGTACTGAAAACACTGGCAAACCCTATGGAATAAAATATTGCGTCTTTGATGTCGGTTTCGCTCATTACCTGAATAATTGAAACAAAAATATGAAAAAGTGGGTAGTAGAAGTACTTACTGCTTGTTTCAATCGGAGCAACAAATCCGGTATCAGTAATTGCCCTTGCCATACTGGCATGGAAATAAGCATCATATCCCATTAGACTTGGAAAATTATAAAAAATTCCAACTCTGATAAGAATTGATAGCAGGAATATCTGCAATAATAAAGAGGTAACTCCGTCTCCTTCTCTAACATAAAGAATCTGGGAGGCGATAATGGCTGCAAGGATACATATCAATATAAAGGAAGATATCGGTCTGTAGTACAGATTTGTGCTATATATGAAAACGCATGCCAGAAAAATGAGATAAAACGAGATTTCCAGTATACTTTTAAATTTGTCTTCTCGGGAAGATATTGCGGTCTCACTCTTAAATTTATTTCTAAATATAAAGTAGATCAAACAGGAGGAAAGAATGGCAATTCCAATATCTTTCTGGTTCAGGTCGATGATGTAGTACAAAGAGATAATTAATAATCCTAAACCGAATCCCATGACGCTGAGAATCACATCAAGATTTGTTGTAACTCTCTCCACGTACCCTTTTGCAGTTTCCATACAACCCCACAACATAATAATTTTTATAACTTATTTTTTCAACACAAAATATTCTTTGTTGTAATTCCAAATGACTTTTTACGGACTTTTTCTCCCCTTTCATGTCCTTTTCCTTTCTCATTTCAGCCTGCTTTAACTTCTATATTATTCTTCCACCATCTGTATACTTCAGTTCCCGATGTTCCAGGCAACCTTTTCAGTGCAGCACTGAAAAATTTTTTGTAAAATTCCAGGAATCCCCTTGCATATATGTATTGCCAGAGAACCGCAAGTACGCCTCTATGAAATTCAACTGTATCAATGAGTTTTTCCATAAGCTTCCATACTTGATTGAAGTAGAGATGCATCTGGTTGAAAAGAGTGGTATCCATTATGCTCAGTGAGATTTCAAGGATATCAATTTTTTTCTTGTGTTAAGGTTATATGGACTGAAAGGATGGTGCATTCCATTCCTGAACCTGAAACAATCATGGTATCCGAAAGTGGAATCATAGCTGAGACCCGCATTTTTGTAAACAGCTACCACAGCTCTTTGTCTTGTTTCACTTTTTTGATCAAAGTATCCCCCTTAACCATACTTCTTGGATCTTTAACTTTATTAAATATTTGGTCCACTCTATTTTTGTTATTTTTATTTAGGAACCTATCTCGATGATTCTGTCATATCAATCTCGTCCCCACGGAAACCCCGAATATATATTTTTCACAGATATCTTATATCTTTCAAATCCTAACTGTTATAATATTTTGTCTTCTATCTCTCCAGTACAGGTTTTTCCATATTCTGTCATCTTTTATAAAAAATGTTTCATTTTAGTTATCTAAAAAAAGATAAATTATTCTATTAATTATTAGATTTGCCATACTAATAACGGAATAATCAGAAATATTTTATCGCCGTGTCGATATGTAAAGGTTCTTCAGTCATCATTATTATGTAATGTTTGCCTCTTGATACATAAAAATTATTGTGATGTATGTTTTGGCATCTAACTAATATTTTTTCTAGTTTTTCTCACTATTGTACTATTTTGCTCATTTTGCCTGCTGATATTTGAGTTGTTCAGTATCTTCCATCCTTAGTATTTCTGGTAGCTGCCTTCTAGAAAGTTGCTCACTAAGTTTCGGCTTATCCGATATTAGGAATTATAGTTTGCAGGGAAGCATCAAACACCTTTATACCGTATGAAATTATCTCTCTCAATACACTTCAAACCCTTGCTAGACTTGTGAAATTGCCTTAACAATACATTAATGCTTATTTCAATAATTATTTCAGTGGCAAGCTTTGTTCTTTTCTATTTGAATCATTCTTCGATTTTATTTTCGTTAGTCTTACATCTTCAAAATCATTTTTTCAAAAAAATAGAAAAATATTCTATTTAAAAAACCAGTTCAGTAAAAATTTGCTCAATTTGTCTATAAATCTACTATTTATATGAATAAATCATATATTTTTATATTTTTATATCTTTTTACTTATATAAATTACGGTTTGTCTACTATTGATTGTATGAGGAGGTCTTAGCCAGTCAATTAATTTCTTTTATTTTTGTTCATAGAGATCATTTGTAAGGATAATTTTTCCTTATTAATATTTTTACGCGAATATCTTTGTTAAATGTTAACCTTATATATATATTACTACAACAATTTTTAGTATGATAGCCTTTAATATTTTTCCACTTATACAGATAAAGGGGGTTATAGCATATGCATATGTATAAGGGGGTGGATTGGGTTTGTTTTCAGCCCTTACTCTTGGTCTTAATTCTCTAATCTCTGATCCTATTAGCATAGTATCTTCGTCATCTCAACTTCCCGATAGGTTGCTCAGGCATGAATTTACCGTCTTAATTCCAGCTCAGAACGAGGAAACTTCAATTGGAAGCAAAGTCTTGATTGCGGCAAGTTACGCGGACCGTGTACTCGTTCTTGATGAAGGCTCTACCGATCGAACTATGGAAGTAGCTGCTTTGGGAGGGGCACGAGTTGTTCCTGTTTCCAGTGGGGAGGAGGCATTACTTGATGTCCTCTACAAGGCATCTCTTGATTCTGAACTTGTGGTTCTTATCTATCCGGAATGCATACAGGATATGGATTTGCTTTCTCATGTCCTTGAGCCTTTAAGACACGGATTTGACCTATCTGTGGGTTCGTGGCCCTGTCGCATTTCTTGTGAGCAGGAAACAGTAATGCTCTTTAATGGAAAAAGTACTTTTAAGGAAAAAATAGGCTTTCTTGCAATAGCTGCGGATTCAATGCAGAAAATCAGTTCAAGTGGGCAGCATTTAACTTTAAAGTCTTTGCTTTCTGCAGCGAAAACCGAAGGACTCAAGGTTAACTATCTGAGTTTTGATGTGGATCCTATATTCAGGAAGCTTGAGAGCACGCGTATTGGAGTTGTTGTGCCTGCTTATAATGAGGAGTTGCTTATAGGTGATACTCTAAGTGGTATCCCTGAATATGTGGACCGAATTTACGTAATCGATGATGGTAGTATAGATCGGACAGGAGAAATTGTAAAAAAGTTCGGAGACCCCAGAATCGTCTATTTGCTCCATGAAGTAAACAAAGGGGTAGGTGCAGGAATAATTGACGGGTATAAACTTGCCCTGAAAGACGAGATGGACATTGTTGCGGTTATGGCCGGAGATAATCAGATGGATCCTATTCAACTTCCCAGGTTGATTTTTCCAATCATTGAAGGAAGAGCTGATTATACAAAAGGCAACAGATTACTCACTGATAATTTTAGGGCCGGAATGAGCAAATGGAGATCTCTTGGAAATCTTCTCCTCAGCTTTATTACAAAAATAGGCAGCGGTTATTGGCAGGTTATGGACCCTCAAAATGGATATACAGCTATTTCCAGGCAGGCCCTGGAGGTCATCGATTTAGACTCAGTCTATCCTTATTATGGCTATTGTAACGATCTGTTGATCAAGCTTAATGCCTTTGGAATGAGAGTGATAGATGTGGTAATGCCCGCCCGGTATGGTAGAGAGAGATCGAAGATTCACTACGGCAAGTTTATTCGCAAAGTAGCTCCTATGATCTTTAGAGGTTTTCTATGGAGACTGAGGGTCAAATATACGGTGCTGGACTTCCATCCACTTGTACTATTTTATTTCCTTGGAATGGTTGCCTTGCCTGTGGGTGTTATTTTAGGATTTTGGGGCTTTTTGCAGGTCTTGTTGCAAAATCCTCTTCCTTCCTACTATCCTCTGCTTGGTTTCCTTGTACTGGGCATGGGGCTTCAGATGCTCCTTTTCGGAATGCTTTTCGATATGCAGGTCGAGAAGAAAATGAATGAAAGAGTAGGACTTGCTCGTTAAAGTCCGGAAGATTATTCTTCCGGATTTTTTGTTTTAATTTCCTTTTTCATACATTCCTTTTTGAATGACAGTGTACCGATTTTTCGGTAAAATCACAAATCTCAAAAAGTTATTGAATAGAAAATCTCTCTCTGGAGGTCAATTTCTTCATAGTATTCAAAAACTTTGCTTCAATTTTACAGTAAATCCGAGACACTGCCCGATTTCCCTATTGTTTTGTCTATTAAGTTAGGCAGGAGATTCCAATAAAGAGATATTTCGGATCTACCAGAACCCTCAGTTGGGGTATGGAAATCCCAAACACTAAAGGTAACCCCCAATGTAATCCTAGATGTACGAAGTGTAGCATTAAAAATTAAATACTTCTTTATTTATATCTAAACGTTGCTTTTTTCTTCATGAATCAAACTATTTCCAGACTAACTTTATCGACATTCAGATATACTCTATAGTGAGTTTGGGTCTCTGACTTTTATTTTGCCAGTTAGAACTGTAGAACGCTATATAGTTTTCATCTTCCTCACGAGCCTTTATAAGGAAACCTGTATTCTCATACTTTCCACTTATATATTCCTGCACAAGTTCTGTTACATCCAGATCGTAGTAGCGGTTATCAGGGTTCTCGTCTCCACTGATAGTTATCGTGGCATATGGGGTGTTTCCCTGGAAGACCCCATTCCTGTCATACCAGTCCCCTCCAGAGTTTTTCCAGGGGTCATTAGATTCCCTCTGCTGCCAGGTAACATGTTCTCTGCACCATTTCATAGGTCTGTATACTTCCAGTATAGTATCCTTTGATCTTATTTGGTTCTCCGGGTAGTACCAGAATAAAGATAGAGTGGCCTCTTCAACCTGGTCAGTATGATTAAGTGAACTCAGCTCAAAGATTATAATACCTCTGTAAATGCCTCCATCGGATTTTTTTCCGACATCGATATATTCACTATCACTAAAAGTGGTATTTGGGGCTTCTTCTCTCAGCCGATTGTCAGAAATAATGAAAGGTAAAGCAACCTTGAGGTTTTCTGCCTTATCAAATTGCATCGAAATATTTAATAATAATTTTTTCAGGAACTTTCTAAACTCTGAAAAAGCTTTTTTAAGGCTCAACTCGAAGCTTTCTTCCTGTTCGGTCTGGACTTTGCTTTCATTTATCTCATAAGGCGTCTGTGGTCCAGTAGACATAGCTTCACTCCAGGGAAAGTCCTTACCCAAAGTCTCGTTGGTGTTCAACTTTGCTGCAAGTTCTGAGTCAGCTTCAATGTCTGAGGTAGAATTTGCACTCATATAGTTCCCACCGGCGTTGCCTGAAAGACAATTGTTTTCCAGGATAAAGGAATGAGTATTTTTTAGCTGGTTGTATACAGCATATCCTTCCCCAGCTGCAGGACTGGACTGTGTATTAATTATTATATTATTTCTCACGATAGTTGTATAGCCTGAACCTGGGGCCGAAAATTCATTACTGACCTGTTTATGGGCAATAGCAGCTCCATAGCATCCATCGAATTTATTGTCCTCTATCAAGGTATTTTGGAAACCATTAAGCACTATGCCCCCTGCCCAGTCCGCACCCTCGTTAGTACCGGTTTTATAAAATTTATTATGGTGTATGAATATGTCTTTTGCAGAATCTTTTGAATACCCGGCCCCGTAGCCTGTAATCCATATACCTGCTGCGTTCGTCTCATATAGCAGATTATCGTAGATTTCAATATCATTCATCACAGTTGACGGGCCAATTTTCTGGATTTCAATTCCTGCCCCGCCCTCTCCTTCTGAGTTAATTATATTGTTATAGAATTTTACATGGTTTGTATTGTAAATTCTCAAACCGCTATTCGTTCTGCACGTTATTTTATTATTCCAGGCCTCTATATTCGAAGAATAGATAGCGTAGAGGACGTCATGCCCTAACTTGTATACTCGGTTATTGTAAAACTTAACACCTGAACATTTTACGACTTTAAACCCATCGCCATGGCTGTCATGCATATACATATCGTGAACCTGTATATTCTCGCAATTAAGGACATTGATCAGGTTGTGATATCCTTTCCCCCTATTCTTTTCATTATTTTTGTCGTGATTTCCGTCAATCTCAAATCCCCTTATAGTAATATCATGATTTCCAGCACTGTCCATTTGCGTAATCATAGGTTTTTCTAGAGGCCAACCTGCTTTATCTTCAAGTTTAATTACAGCTGTCGTATCTCCCTCGAGAATAGTGTTGTTTCCAATTAAAATACTGTCCGAGATGATGTATGTACTGGGGCCTTTCAGATGAACGGTTGTGAATTTTGGGTTTTCTGCAACATATGCAAGAGCTTTGTTTATCTCTACCTGATCGTCACTTCCATTACAGTTAAAGTCTCCACTCCCGTTGGTAGCAACATAAACTGTTGTACAGGATGTCTTTGATAGAGTAAGGGTTATACTTACAATTATACAAACAAAAATTATACTAAGAAACAATAACTTTTTTTTGTCTCCCCATTCATATGTTTGCTCCTTTCCATTCATCTCAAATCCCCAATACATTGAACTATAATTCCTCAATATTAAAAAATTTATCTTTTCAAAACTGTAACTAAAACCTCCTTGAAAATATTTGCATTCTTCCTGTTGTTTAAATTCCATGACTAGAGTTCTAAGAAGTACATCTTAACTTTGAAAATTAAAGTAAACTCATGGGAAGTCTAAATTTTTAAAATTTATTTGATTTTAATTTCTTGAATGAGCTCATCCCAAAATCAATTTTATTTCCAAATTGATAGGATATTCAGAACTATTTCCCACGATAAAAAACTCGATCGATTTTTCAGAATGTGGATTATGAGATGTAATTTTGAGTTTTGAGGTCAACTCTAATTTAAAAATTAGCTTGTTAATTTTCACTTTAATGTTGGAGTAAAACTAACTAACCATTAATAAGTAATCTTTATAAGAAGCACTCTTACTCTAATTTTTATATAAATCCTTGCCATAATTAACTGAATTGTCTACGGTTGTATGTATTAGGCTTCTGAGCTCGTAAATCTCTTTAATCCATAGGGTTTATCGGTTTGCCTATATTTCACGTCAGGGTGTTTGGGAAGTTAAACTTAGCAGATTCTAGGATATATCGAAACTTCTAAATTCTGCAAAAGTAAGTACAGGGGTATAGTTATTATTAAATCAAAAGCAGATTACGATTTCTATGTCAGAGCAGACAAGTTTTCTTTAGGTAAACACTGTAGAAGCCCTAGACTAATTGGTGACGATATATGGAAATTTCAGAGATTACTACGAAAAACTGAGTACTTTAACAACTGCAAGAAATCTCTAATTTCCAAGTTATATCTCAAATACTTATTATTCAGGTTCTACACGATGAGTGTCCATCTAGGGTTCAGTATCCCAATAAATGTCTTTGGTCCAGGATTGTGTATCGCCCATAGAGGAACTATCATTATAAACAAAAATACCAGGGTTGGAGAAAACTGCAGAATACATGCCTGTACTAATATAGGATCTAGCCGGGCTGAAGTTTCAGCCCCACAAATTGGAAATAATGTATATATCGGGCCTGGTGCCAAAATTTTTGGAAATATCGTAATTGCCGACGATATAGCGATTGGGGCAAACTCGGTCGTAAATAAATCGTTTTATGAAAAAGGTATCTCGATTGCAGGTATCCCTGCCGAAAAAATAAGCACTAAAGGATCAGATGGTATTATAGTTGCAGCTACGCAAATTGCAAAAAATAATCCCTGATTCTAATAAGTGAACACTCCGTAAATGAACATCACGTTCAGGTAATATTATATATTGTTTAGTCCTGTTTTTTTAATTAGCTAAATATTCTGCTACTAAAATAAAATCCTGTTTTTTCTAATTAGCTAAATATTCTGCTACTAAAATAAGCTAAGGAAGCTTTAATATAACACATTAAAGCAGAATAAGAAAAACATCTTCAGTAGCAGTCTGAAAGTTTTCCATTCTGGTGAAAATAGCTGGTTCCACCATACAACATACCCGAGCCTATTTCCTGAGATAGAAGCCCATTCAGTATTTCCATACCTGCCTATGTTGGTCCTATTTCCACTATTTCCTGGCTCCTTTGAATAGTCAGAGTCCGGATAAGCGGCATCGATACATGGAGAACTTACAGTATCCTTTACCCACGTTTTTCCATTCAATCTTCCACCTGTTGATTTCAGATGATAATCGTGATTTTTCTCGTTTGCAAAGTGAGGGTCTACACAGATGTTGCTTGTCGAGCTGGCGTTATTGTAGTTTCCTGCGGAGTTATTGTAAAGGCAGTTGTTTTCAAGCACAAAGGAATGCGTTTCAGGCAGAGAATTAATCACTGCGTATCCCGTTCCGTCAGGGCCTTTCTTACGTTGCAGCGTGTTTACAATAATATTATTGCGGATAATTGTGGTATATCCTGTATCTTTGGGTGAAAGATCGGTAGAAGCATCTGTAGGATACATATGGACAATTGCAGCATGATACGTATCATCAAATACATTATTCTCAACAAGGGTATTGTAAAATCCACTTGTTACTATACCACCTACCCAATCTATGTTTGGGTTAGTGCCGGTGCTATAGAAAATATTGTGATGAATATGTACATTCTCTGCCTCTTCCCTGGGGTAAGAATTACCATAGCCTAACAGCCATATCCCGGGTCCATAGGTGTTATGAATAGTATTATTATACACCTCTATGTCATTCATTACGCCTGTTGTTTTCTCAATCTGAATTCCAGAGCCGCCTGCACTCCAGTGGTAAAAGGAATCTATTACATTATCATGGAATTTTACATGGTTTGAGTTCCATACTCTAAAACCGCTGTTAGTCCTGCAGGTTATTGTATTATTCCAGGCTTCAACGTTCAGGCAATCGGTGGCAAAAAGATCATCATGCCCCAGTTTATATACTTGGTTATCGTAAAATTGAATATTAGAGCTTCTCTCTATCTTCAGCCCATCTCCATGCCCGTCATGCATGTACATAGAGTGAACCTGAATATTGCTGGAATTAGAGAAACAAATCTGATTGTAATATCCCTCTCCTCTCTTTTTTTCTTTGTTCTTGTCATGATTCCCGTTGATTTCGAATCCTTTTATAGTGATATTCTGATTTCCAAAACTGTTCATCTGCGTAATTAGGGGTTTATTCCTTGACCAGCCTGCTTTATCTTCAAGTTTGATTACGGCTGTAGAATCTCCTGCCAGAATAGTGTTGTTTCCAAGTAAAATACTGTCCGAGATGATGTATGTATTGGGGCCCTTCAGATAAACGGTTGTGAACTGAGGATTTTCTGCAACATATGTGAAAGCTTTGTTTATTTCTATCTGGTCATTACTTCCGTCGCAATTAAAATTCCCTCTTCCGTCGGCAGAAACATAAACAGTTATACTAGGCGATGTTGTGGAAAGAGCGGTTGTCCCTAATGCGATCAAAAAAACTAAAATTGTAAAGTAGAATACGTTTTTTTTTCTTTTTTTGCCATCGATGTCTCAGACTTTTTCCATTCATTCTTATTCCTATACTTTTTTAGTCTCAACTCTCAAGGCATGAAAAAAGCTATCTTCAGAGAATATTATCAGTTAAATTTTAGCATATAGATTAATATTTCTTTTTGATCTCGTAGACTGTATGGTTAACCAATGTAAAACTTTACCAGCTTCTTTTTCTTAAAGCCTCTAAAGCTTCTGGAAAACATACAAAACAAGATCTATTAATTACGGCAGTATACAAGAAGTTTATTTCAGTTGAATACTCCATTACTTGCAGCGAGGTGCGCTAATGAACTTTGATCCTACAATTTTTAAGCAATGATCACTAGTTAATAAATTTATACAGTAAACTTATTCTTTATATGTAAAGAAATTAGATTCGGGCAATGTATTCTTAGCTGTTTCTTCAATCTTCCTGCAAAATAGTAACACTTATCTCGGTTTCAACTTTTATAGTTCCTTTAGTGTCAGATATCACACTGCAACTTATTCTGTAGGATTCGGGCGTGGCTCGGACATACTATAAAAGATTCCTGCATTTTCGAGTAATTTATTATGAGATATAAATAATATCAAATTAAATTTTATCAGTCTCTCCAGGTTCTCAAAATAAAAATTTGTCTATTGATCCTATATTTATATCCATCTGTCCTTTTGGACTCTTAATTAAATTTTCAGTGTTAAATATAAAAATACTTCTCAAGATTATTTCCAACTTTTTATTTCAATTAAATCATCAAAAATTTTTTTATACTCTTGTTGCCCTTTTATAAGCATCACAATTTTTACAAAGTAGGCTTCTCATTTACTTCTATTCGCATGTAATTTCACTATAAGTCAGAAATTTGTTATGTCATTATAAGCGCATTTGGTCGCGCGGCGGGGTCTTATGAGGGGGAGTTTTTCAGTTACAGTGGATCTTGAAGATTGGTACCATATTCCTTCAGTCTGCAGTTCTCCTTACGCTGTTTACAGGACTGTGAATGAGTTTTTTGAACAATGGGACGGTAGGTACGATTACCTTACTGAACCTACAAAACGGGCATTGGATATTCTCGATGAGTTCAACGTAACTGCTACTTTCTTTGTAGTTGCGGATATTGTAGAACATTATCCTGGACTTGTCGAGTCAATTGCGGAAAAAGGGCATGAAATTGCATGTCATGGCCTGCATCACGCCTGCAAAATCAATCCTGAGACAAAGGAACGATTAATGAGTAACGAGGAATTCGAACAGAAAACATTTCTTGCGAAAAGAATTCTTGAAAAAGTTAGTGGAGAGAGAGTAGCAGGTTACAGGGCACCAAATGCTTTTGTAGGTGGTTGGATGTTGGATTCACTTGAAAACATCGGGTTCAAATATGATTCCTCAGTTTCCGTAAATTCTCTTTATAATAAAACAGATTCGTTCCTTAAGACAGTCTCATCTTTTCCTTACTACCCTTTAAAGAACGGGCTTGAGGTAGGCGGCGATAGAAATTTTATTGAGTTTCCCTGGGCATATTATCAGAATGTACTTAAAATTCCAGCTTCAGGAGGCCCGATACTCCGCTTTCTTGGAGCTCCTCTGGTATTGAATGGGCTTATCCAGAGTTTGAAAAGAGGACATACTATCTTTTATTTCCACCCAATTGATATTTCCTGTACTAAATTTCCTTCAGTAGGGAACAACAGGCCATTTTACTGGTGTATGAAAGGAAAGCTTGTAGAACGCAGAATTCGTCATATTCTGAAAGCTCTTAATGATGTTAAAAAAGTGTGCCTGAGGGATTACCCCGAAATATAGCCTTTAGAAAGGTTTTCTATATCTAACTGAAAATTTGAACGTGGTCTTGATAAGTCTAAATTTTTAAACCATATCCTATTATGTCTTATTTACTCCTCTAGTCCTAGTTGTCGCTTTGAATCCACAATATGCTTTTACAGTGATCGAAGTATTTGCCAAACTGATTTTTTTCTTAACTCCTAGCTTTTCTTCTGTATATCTATCCTGGTAGATGTGCAATCTAAAGGACAATAAGTTAATAATATTGCAGAAGAATACATAGCAACGAGTATAATAATAAGTATAATAAAAAATAAACATATAAAAAAATAAACATATAAAAAAATAAACATATAAAAAAATAAACATATAAAAAAATAAACATATAAAAAAATAAACATATAATAAAGAATTATCAACGCCGCATATTAATTATATAAGATAAATATTTATATCGTAACTCTTATTTGCTCATTTAACTAGATTCTAATTGTACCTAATTTATACGATTTTACAGCATATCTATCCATGTATTCCCTCGTTCCATCTACTTCTCAGGGGAAACCTTAATTATTCTGATCTAAACGAATGCTTTCTTCTGAAAGATTAATTTGGGGCATGTAGTGCTGGATTTGGGGCATGCAGTGCTGGCAGAAATAACAAATAAATCTATAAATGATGTTCACTTCGTAAGGCTAAAACTGCATATAGTATTAGCAGGATTTGTACTCAAGAAGGATATAATTAATATACTGTGAGTTACCTGTGACAGAAACACTAAAGTCTCTGAATAAGTTTATAGTACCCGAAAGCCTTTAATTATTGAAAAATTTTAACCCATCAAAACATTAATTAAGTTAAGGCAGGTATATCAAACTTCACTTAGGGCACAACCATTAATTATTTGTTGGGCCGATTGAATATAGGAAGAATACGAAAGAGGAGAACTAAATAAACAAAATCTTCGGATCGAAAGTTTTTGGGCCTGTGTGCTGCCTGTAAAAGAAAACCTCTTTAAGAGTGAAACCAAGTTTTCAGGAATAGATCATAGTTAGGTGCGGAAACTGGACTCTGCAATTTTCAAAAAGGATGGGGGACACATTGTCTAAAACTACTAATAACATATTAAACCTTATAACCTCAATTTCTCTATTACTACTAGTTTATAGTCTTTTTATTCTCAGGGGAATTCAGCCCGAAGGATATGCAGTCGATATCTATGAACAGCTTCCTTTTCATTTTTACCTTACCCTGCTCCTTTGTTACGTTTCAGCCTGCGTTTTGCTTCTTGCATATCGAAAAATGAGTGCAGTTTTTATACTGTTTCTTGTTCATACTGCAGTACTGATAACTCCTCACATGCTTGGCTATGTTTCAATAGGCAGGGGAGAGGAATTTTCTTACCTCGGGCTTGCAGGACAGGGTTCATTTTGTAACCTTTCGGGCTTTTCCAACCTTTCTCCCACGGGTCCTCTGCTCGTTTCAGCCCTGGCTCAGGTTTCAGGCCTGGAAACATCGGCACTTTCATACTTCCTGCCAGTATTTTTTTCAATAATGTTTATTACTGGAATGTTCCTGTTCTATCGGATCTTTATGAGCAGGGAAAAATTGGTCTTAACAGCTTTTCTCTCCTCGCTTATTCCATATTTTGGCCATTTTCAGACCTCATCAGTTCCTTATTATCTTTGTTTTTGCCTGATACCTCTGTACCTTCTTGTGCTGAGAAAAGTAATTTCGGATAAAAACAGGGCAATGGCTGTTTGCCTTCTTTTCATGATACCATTGATTCCTTTAGCTCATCCCTTTATTTTTGCATATCTTGCCTGTTTCTCCCTGTCCCTTGTCTTCTCGAGCAAAATACCGAAGCTCGGATTTGTCCGTAAAACCCTGAGTCTCAACTCTCTATTCTCTGACGCCTCCCACCCTGCAGGAAAAAAAATATCTATATTTGCCGTTCTGTCACTTATCTTGGTAGGTTTCCTGCTTTGTGCGAAATATATTCTTCAGTTCTTTGATGTATCTATTTCAAATCTTATCCTGCGCACTAAAATGCTAATGACTGCAGGTTTTTCCACATTTCCATCAACTGAAAACGGATTTTTCGAGTTTGTGCATCTCTTGAATCTTTACTACGGCAAATACTATATTCCTTTGATTTTTATTCTGATCAATTCCGTAATCGTATGGCAGAATCGTAAAAGGTTTTGCCAGCATTTTGTTCGCAGGTACCCCCGTTTTCTGGTTCTCTATATAGTAACCTTTTTCCTGGAGCTTGCTTTTCTTTTAAACCCCTTCATTCCTTATCCTCCAGATAAGTTTGCAAATTTGAGCTTCATTATTTTTGCCCAGATTCCTTTGTTGGGGTATTCCCTTTACATTATTTTCCTTCGAAAAGGGTATACTCTTGGCCTTGGCTCTGCAGTGCTGGTTCTTTGTCTGCTCTGGACACTGGGATTCTTCACCTGTTTCAGTTCGCCGTATACAGGTGGAGTTTCTGAAGCAATTTCGGAAAATGAGGCAGATGGGATTCAGTGGTTGTCTGGTGTGAGAGAAGCTTATCCATATGTTATGTCTTGTACAGATAAGTATGAAATCATCACCCAGCCTGAGATACCTGGCAGCAATATGAGTCGGACTGATCTTGATGATGTTTCCCAAAAGCTTCTTTATACCTCTAAAAATAATTCTGAAGGCGGTATCTCTATAGAAAAAGTAGCAGAAAATGAAACTTTCTATATTGCGGAAACAACTTATTCTGAGGCTTTGAGGACCAGGGGGCAGGGATCCAATAAAACATCAGTTTCTACAGGTGGAGGCACCCTCAAATCCCAGGTTGCGGATCCTGTATATAAGATCTATGATTCCCTTAATATCAAAATTTATGAATATGTTTCGTAAACTCCCCTATGTTTCGTCTGGAGATCCGGTCTCTGAGGAAGGTAACTTCCAGTTCTAAGGAAGGTAACTTCCAGTTTTCGAATATTTGTATTTTCTTTTAAATGTTTAACTTTTTCTCTTTTTTACACTGCAAATTGTCTTTTTTCTTTTCGCTAATATATTTGCCAGTAAGAAGGACAATTATAATCAGTCCGACGATTTCTGAGATAAAAACTTCTGTAAATCCGGGGTTGTATGATCTACTAAGAATTATCATAAGATACTCAATAAAACTTGCCGAAATCGTGTCTTTCGGAAACCCCCAGCCCAGAAGCGGCCAGAAAAATACTTCAGGGCTGTTCCATATCTGATCTTCAAAAATATGACAAAAAGATGCTCCTGCAATAATCAGGAGTTCAGGTTTCCCCTGGCTATAGAGATAGTACCCTGCCAGGCCCAGCAGAAGGCCAAAAAGTAGAGTATGAGCAAAAATTCGTCCGCTTCCTATGGTTTCAGCAAGAATTATCCTGCCAAGAGGTTTATCGATAAAGTCTGGAAGGAGCGCTCCGAATGCAATCCACGGAACCTTTACCCAGAAGTTATTTTTTGAAAATAATCGGCTCAGGAGATAAAAGACCCCCAGAGTAATCCCAACATGTCCGAAAATAAACATCAGGTCAAAAATAGTTATTTACTTATAATTCTTTTTCGGCAGGCCTGCCTGATGACCTGCCGGTACAGAACTTCAATCTTAAATTAAAAAAGTATTTCAAGCCTGGCATTCAGCTACGAGTTTTTCTACCAGTTCCTGTCGGATTGCATTTGTTCTGTCTCCTCCGCAGACCATACCACGGACCCCGATAATATCCGGTCCGATTTTCTCAAGCACTGGAAGATCCTCAAATTTCAGGGAGCCTGCAATCGCGTTTTCAAGTCCACATCCATGGGCAAGGTCTGTGAACCTTTTAAGTTCTTCCTCGTCCATAAATTCGAAGGTAGATTTTCCATCCTTAATTCCTGTATCAACCATCACCACATCTGCCCCAGCTTTTGCGGCGATTGAAGGAAGCAGCAATGGAGAAATTGAATTGATGCGCTTGTAGTCCGAATATCCTGAGGCAACAACTTTCTTTGTTGAGTCATAGTCTTTTACAGCCTTTGTTATTTTTGTAATAAGCTCGAAGGCCTGATCTTCAGTCTGGATATCGTAAAGGCCAACTTTAATATAATCTGCCCCTGCAACGGCTGCTCCAAATGCTGCAAGGGAAGCAGTTCCTGGTTTATAGTTAAAATCTCCTATAGTTGCGCTTATGGGCTGTCTACCGTTTACAGCTTCCTTTACGTCCCTTATTACCCACGGGAAATTCGCACCAAGGGAGCCTTCTTTAGGGTTCTTGACATCTACAATGTCTGCGCCGCCTCTGGAAGCAATTATTGCTTCCTCTTTATTAATTGGACTTATAAGCAGTTTCATATAAAGCCTCTAAATAAACATCTAATTGGAATCTTACAGTGAATATTATTCTTTTTATACAATATTCTTTATTTTATACTTTTTTATAGGATGATACAGCTATTGAATAAGTATGTTCCGAGTAGTCTTTGTGATGGATATATTTAACCGTAACGTAGTTCTTGCAAAGGGTGGGGTCAGGGAAAAATACCGTCCGGTTTCAGATTCAAGTACTGTGTGTAGTAGCTCGGACCCTGTGGACATAGTGGAACTCCTGCGTCCGAGGGAAGTCTATATTGCCGACCTTAACGTGCTTCAGGGTAAAGGGCCTCTCGAAACGAATACCAAAGTAATTCGGGAAGTAAGCTCAAAGGTAGACACAATGCTTGATTTTGGGATCTCGGCTTCACAGGACGTGGAAAAAGCCCTTTCTATTGCAGGAACTGCTGTAATAGGCACAGAAACAGGTACGCTTTCGGCAATAAAGGATGCTGCTTATGGAAACTCCGGAAGGATCAGTGTTAGCATTGATATAAAGCATGGTAAAGTTCTGAATAATGATCCTGAGCTCCCGGAGTCTCCTTTTGAAATAGTAAAAATGTTAAATAATTTACCCTTAAAAGACCTTATTTTCCTTGACCTTGATAGGGTTGGAACAGCCTCAGGCTTTGACCCTGAATTCCTTCGAAAACTGGTTGAATGTTCCAGGCATAGCGTGCTTCTTGCCGGAGGGGTCAAGGATATGGAGGATCTTTTTACTCTTGATAAGCTCGGGATAAAAGGAGCTCTGGTCGCAACTGCCGTTCATTCGGGAATGGTTCCTCTATCCGTGATGAGTTCAGGGCTTAAATCGGATGACTTAAAATAAAATCGAATAACAAAATAAAATCGGATGACTTAAAATAAAATCGAATAACAAAATAAAATCGAATAACAAAATAAAATCGAATAACAAAATAAAATCGAATAACAAAATAAAATCGAATAACAAAATAAAATCGAATAACAAAATAAAAATCAGATAATAAAAACTAACTGTTACCTGGAAATCCTTTTATTTCAACCCTATATGTCTTGTATATAATCGAGTATTTTAGTATTGAGAAAAGTTGCAGATTTCATTTAAAATCAGGAAATTATGAGGTTTAAATATGGTAAAGAAGGATACATCTGAAGAGAATATTGAGGAAAACGCTGAGGAGACAAGCGGAGATGGATATGTGGAGATTAAGATGGGAGGAGGCTGGTATATGACGGTCTCTCTGGCGCATAGTGAACGCTTTGAGAAAGAGTATGTCGAACTTGCAAAGGAGCGGGGAGGCGTAAAGAGGTCCAGGTTCAACCTTAACCCCGCCCATGTCAGGATGTTGGGAGAAACTCTGATCAAATTTGCGGATGATAACGGCCTCTAATGGTTATTTTGGTTTTAATTTAGGTTCAATTATTGAATCTGGTCAGTTCCTGCTCAGGAACTCCATTATTTTTTTCACAACTTCTTTTTCTATGTATTTGGGAGAGTGGGAAGCATCGATTACAATAAAACGTTCTGGATCGTTTGCCGCAAGCTTGAGGAAAATCTCCCTGACTCCCCGTAAAAACTCTAATTTCTCGAACTTACTTTGTTCTCCTCGTTTCCCACAGCGTTCAATTGAAATTTCGGGCCTGATATCAAAGAGAAAGGTCAGATCTGGAACAATAGTCCAACCCCGGTGCAGATCCTTTACCCATTCAAGAGGATTCTCCAGGTGAGTTTTCAGGGTCATGCCCTGGTAAGCATATCGGCTGTCGGAATAGCGGTCAGAAATTACTATTTTTCCTTTTTCAAGTGCAGGTTTTATAAGTTTTGCCAGATGTTCGGCATGGTCAGCTGTAAAAAGGAAAAGCTCGGCAAGCTGATCAGTATCTGACTGAATAGCTTTTTCCACGACATTTCCAGTTAGAGTACCTCTTGTTGGTTCCCTGGTAAAAACAGGTTTAAAGGCTTTAATTTCAGGATTCTTCTGAAGTTTTTCTGCAACTGTGCTTTTGCCTGAGCCGTCAATGCCCTCAAGTGTGATCAGTTTCCCTCTCATAAATATCGTCTTTTTTCTTTTAGAGATTTTTAGTGAAACGCGTTATCTGTATTTATAATCTACAGGCTTTCCGGACTCATTATAAGGTCTCAATTCCATATATAATTGGCAATTCAGGGCTAAATTCTAGACAAAATAAGTATCTATTTATGCAATATTAAAAATAGATTAGAATAATATGACTGTAATAGGAGTAATTACGCGGGGTAAGTACGGGCACCGCCTTATTGAGACTATCAGGGAGTACAGTGATTTTTCAATCGTAACTGCGGATCTGCCTGAATTCGTGCCTGTATTTATTGAAGAGCCTGATGAATATTTGGAAGCTCTTAACTTCGATAAACATGTGTTCTCTGCCGAAATTATAATTACCTACTCTTTGCATCCGGATTTGACATCTGCAATTGCAAAGCTTGCGGCAGAAGCTGGTGTGCGTTCTCTTATAGTACCGGGTGGGCCATCCAGAGCTTCAGTTCCCGAACTCAAAAAGATCTCCGAAGTTTCAGGTATGGATATCGAGGTAGATGAAATCTGCTGTAGTCTTGAACCCAATGATTTCAACAGGCCGTTTGCAGAACTCTTTGGGTCTCCTATCTTGAAGGTAAAAACAAAAGATGGAAAAATTGCCGATGTCAAGGTAATAAAAGGCGCTCCATGTGGGAGTACCTGGTATATGGCAGAGGAAATAGTCGGAACGGAAATAAAAGATGCACCTCCCAAAGCCGGGCTGTTGATCCAGCATTACCCCTGTCGGGCGACACGTGGCGAGATTGGTGGGATCCATGAGTCAGGGGAACTGCATAAACAGGCGTTTATAAAAGCTCTTGAAAGTGAGGAGTGATTATATATTCTTTGAAAAAACATATTCTAAATATGACCGGAAAGTTGGATTCAGCTTTTCATTTCTGAGGAGCCTTTACTTTGTGTCCTGGCCGGTCTCAAGTAATTTACAGGGGTGAAAAGATTACTACCCTATCTATCTCAGAAGATTCAGGGCCCGAAGACCTCGAGACACTAGCAGTCGCAGTACACTCGGTCATTGGACTTCCTACAACCATTCGCAGTCTCAAGCGAAAAGGACTTCGCCTGGAAAAAGGTCAAATCCTTGATAGAGACTACACAGGGCCTGTGCTCGAAGAAGTATTGAAAACAAACAAAGTTGTCCACAAAGTCCCTACGGAAGGAGTGTACAGTGGAAAACCTGTAGTTGTTGCTCCCATTCACTCGAAAGACGGAGAAGTTATTGCAGCTCTTGGAGTTGTGGACATACTGGCTACTATAGATCTTCACTCTGTTTTTCAGGAATATACATCGGTACTGGAAGAAGTCGAATATGCTAAAAAATAAAGGTCGTAATATATAACCTGAAGTTTGCATCTGACCTTTCACAGATGTTCTTTTAATTTTCATCCTTTTTCTGGCTATCGTTTTTTCTGAAAATCGTCTTGGTTACTCAAAAGTGTATTTTTGAAGTACCCCATATTTTCGACCTTTTGCCTTCATTGAAAACTTCCAGCGATCATTTACCTAAGTTTTAGTTGAGATAATAACCGCAAATTTTCAAGTTAACTGCAAATTTCGAGTAATTCTCCAAAAACGATATCAAAAAACATGTTCTCTTTTTGAAGGCATATGTGAAAAATGAATTTCATAATAAATTGAAAAATCACTGACATTTGAATAGTAAACTGAAAAATTATTGACATTTGAATAGTAAATTGAAAAATTACCTGCCAATTGCATGTTAATTGAAAAAAGTGGTTATTGGAGGACCAGCTCCCGCTTACTTTCCCAGGAGAATTATTCGCTCCTCCATTTAAGCTTCCTGTTCAAACCTTAAATTTTTCCGGTTTTACTCTGGCTTCTGGTATAATTTTACTTTCTTCAGCAGGGTACCGTTCTTTGCATGGGGTTGTCTGAATACGGTATCATTGGATTTTTCAATCTCTCTTGCCTGTATTGCAAGCTGTGAAGCGGCTCCCATTATTTCGTGTCCAGCTGCTGCTGTCAGGCACACCTGGTCGATTTCCTTTAACATGAAACATGCAGGGAAGTTAACCTGTGCTACTTTTTCAGCCATGTGAAGGGCGGCAAGAGCTTTTGCTTTTGCATAGGGATTTGCAAAGCCTGCGTACTCAACACATTTTTCGGGTTTTGCAAAAATGTGTGGAAGTTCAAGCTCCTTTCCTGATTTTCCGGAAGCAACCTGGTCAGTTACCTTGTCCAGTTCTTCCTGGACGAGTCTAACAACACCACAAACGGATAATACTTTCATTGCATCGGAATTGAAGGATGCCATCTCTACAGGGTCAAGAAACTCTCTCTTGGCTCCGATAAGAGGGTCTACTGGGAGGATCATATATCCGAAACCGGCCTTCTCAAGAGCCTCTCTGGCTTCTTTCTTTGTTGGACCATCTGAGACCACAATGCAAGGGACGTCCTTCCATACTTCACGAGCTGCTTTGGGACCCGGAGCTGCTGCGTTTGGGCTGATAATTATCACAAAATCTGCATCCCACTGCTTGAAACTTTCAGAAGCTGCAGCTTCTGCAGGGCTCATTTTGGCACCTGTACCAAATACACGTACCGTAATTCCCTCTCTTGCTGCAATTTCATCCTGGACCAGATTGATAACCTGGCTCATTCCCAGGTTGCCCATTTTTATAAAACCTATGTTGACCATTTTTCTCAAAATCCTGTGTTAACCAATTTTTTAAATAATGGAATTCCTAATGGGTTTATAATCCTTTTGGCAGGTTATATCCTTATCAACCTTCTTTTATAAAAATGTATGTGATATATAACTATTATTCAATATCTTTCTTTGCTCCTCCGAAAAGCTTAAAAAGGATGTGATTTATTTCACTCAAAAACGTTGACATCATTGCTGTTGTTTTGTGGTCTTGTTCACAGAACCCGTATTATAATTTGAAAACTTTATCCGTTGGTGGGCTTTTAATGTCAGGGCAAATTTATTATACTAAATTGCGGGGGTACCCCTGAAGAAGGTACACCAGGCAGCATGCCCTTTTTCGGGAAATTATCCCGCTATATCTAATAGTTATTCAGGTCCAGGTTTTGATTGAGTGAACTGTCCTATGCATAATTTTACTGGAAACAAAATGATTGTTTTTGATATGGATAGCACCCTTATAGACGCTGAGACTATCGATGAGCTCGCCAGGGCTGCAGGTGTTGTAAGCAAAGTAGAGGAGATTACGAAGAAAGCGATGTATGGAGACTTTGATTTTGAGCAAGCACTTATTGAAAGGGTCAGGCTTCTTAAGGGACTTCCTCTTGAAACTGCCCTTGATGCGGTAAACCAGATCAATCTGATGCCGGGAGCAGCAGAACTTATCCTTTATGTCAAAAGTAGGGGCTATAAAACTGCAATGATTTCCGGTGGATTTACCATTTCTGCCGATACGATAGGCAAAGCGCTTGGCATTGATTTCATTGTTTCCAACAAACTGCTTGTGGAAGACGGCTTTCTTACCGGCAAAGTTGTCGGCCCGATCACTCAGAGTGACTCCAAAGCAAAGGTTTTTGAAGAACTCACCCGACTAAATGGGGTTCGGCCGGAGCAATGTGTAGTTGTCGGGGACGGCGCAAACGATGCCTGTGTCTTTGAGAAAGCAGGTTTTGCTATAGCTTTCAATCCCAAGCCCATCCTGAGGGAATATGCGGATGTGGTCATAACAAAAAAAGACCTTAAAGCCGTTATCCCTGTTCTTGAATCTCTTTCTTATCAATGTTGTAATCAGGCACAGCATGTTGACATCGAACAATAGAGCTACTAAAATGCCAGCTTTTTTGCTGGATCGGGAGGCACAATAAGAGATGCTAAAGGAACTGCAGAAAAAAAGATCAGATTTGAAAGACATTTCTGAAGAAGCCAAGGAAAAAAGGAATACTTTAAACGCAGAGGCCAGTGCACTCGCTGCAAAGCGTAATGAACTTAACAAGAAGACAAAAGACCTTATTAACGAAGCTCAGGAACTAAAAGTTCTCAGGGACGAAATTAATGAGAAGGTCAGCGAATACAAGAGCAAGCGCGATGAAACCAATGCTAAGGCAAATGAGCTCTTTGCAAAGGCTGATTCCATCAGGAAGCAGAGCAACCTGGGTGGTCCTTCAATCAAATCTCTAAGAAAAGACATTGATCGCCTTGAATTTGCTCAGCAGACTGAAGTCCTGAGTACAAGCAAGGAAAGGGAACTCGTTGGAAAGATCACTCAGCTTCAAAAGCAATATCACGTCAAAAAAGTCCAGCTTGAGAGCAACTCCGAACTGAAGAATCTTCTGGACGAAGCTCAGAAAATCCGAGATGAAGCCTCAGAATTCCATACCCAGCTGGCTGAATATGCCAGGCAGGCTCAGGAATATCATGAGAAGATGATTGCAGCTTTCAAAGAGGCTGACAAAACCAGAGCAGAGTCTGACGTTGCTCACAGGGAATTTGTAAAAGCTCAGGAAGCAGCTGACGAACAGCATAAGGCTTTCATCAATGCCCAGAAGGAAATCCGGGATCTCGATAAAGAAATCTTTAAGCTCAGGAAGAAAGACAAAGAAGGAAGATCTCGCGTTGTTAAGTCCGAACTCCAGAAGGATGCCAAGTCCATCTTCGAAAAGTTCAAGGGCGGAGGAAAACTCACCACCGAAGACCTGATGACTCTTCAGAGATCGGGTTTAGTCTGATTCGTCTCATAAACAAAAATTTAGCTTAAAGTCTTCAATTTACGTTGCAGGTATGTTTCAACCTGCATCCTAATTTTTCGAGTTCATTCCGGCTTATTCTGTGCTATTACTGATTCTGTTTTTATCTGGCTGGTTCTATACTCCAGTGCTATATAGTCCAGCAACTCAAGTTATTTTAACTAACACTTTTTACTTCAAAAAAGAAGGATTATGAGAGCAAAATTATAACTTTCTTCGAACTTTGCTCTGAGACTTTCAATAATCGTCCCCAATTTACTCTGACAGACTCAGATACTTCTCCCTGAACTCGGGGTTTCTCATAAGGCAGCACTTTGCATTATATGCAGGGTCTTCCCTTATCTTTTTCCAGATATCCTTTATTCTGTCTCTATGAACATTTCCATAGGAAATGGGGATACAGGCGCAGGGAAGAATATTTCCTTCCGGGGTTATATGGAGCCACTTTCGGCCTGCCATGCAGCCTGTGGTGTTCATGACCAGTGGGATAGGAAATATTCTGGGGCCTTCTTTCTCCCTGGCTCCTGATACGAAATTCTCAAATTTTTTCAGGTCTTTTGGGGTCATGATTTCAGAGGCGTGATCTATCCACCTGCCCGTGGGAACGATTTCGTAGAAGGAGAGTTCATGGACTCCAAGCTCGGACGAAAGAGCATATAGTTCTTCAAGCTCGTTCACATTATCCCTGGAAAGCACCACATATATATTTACAAGCAGGCCAGCCTTAATCCCATTTTTGACGGCTTCAACCGCACTTTTGAAAACTCCTTTCCTGCCTCTTACGTGATCGTGCTTATCTTCATACGCGCTGTCAAAACTTACAGTAAGGGAATAAAGTCCCGCTTCTTTCAGACTGCTGGCTCGCTCTTCAGTCATCCCCACACCTGAGGTAAACATACCTGTGATTGCTTTTTCAGGGTTTACGTACCTTATCAGGTTTTCCAGACCAGGATAAGTCAGGGGCTCGCCTCCATCAAAGATCACGAAAGTTGTGCCCATTTCGAGTACCTGGTCAATTGTAGATTTTACGATTTCAGGAGCAAGTTTTTTACGGTTTTTCGTGTCAGGCAGAGCGCAGTGAATACAGTTATTAGGGCATTCTTCAGTAACAGAAATAGTTACCTGGTCCGGAACCATTTTTCCCAGCATGGAATAAATCTGGCTTTTTACCAGGCGGTCAAAACCCTGGCTTGGCACCGGGGGCATCCAGGTTGAACAGATGAGCCTGTCGGCCTCGACTTTTGCAGGCTTCTCGCCTTCAAAAATTGAGAGGTTTTTCTCAAGAGTTTTTCTCATAAGGATGGAAGCAACCCCGCTGGTTTTCATCCTCATGTGCCCGTCTTCGATCTCAGTATAAACTCTGAATAGAGGGCTTTTATAGAAATCGTATTGCATATTGTTCCTGCACCTGACATTTGATAATGTCCATATCGGTTCCGTTCTCTTTTTCTCTTTTAAATTTCAGTTCATTTATTCCTGAGGAGTGCTCTGAACTTTAAGATTGCAGAGGGTTTTTTCTTTAGCATGAATGCAAAAACCTGCATAGCCTGTTCAACTGAACTTCCATGAATAAACGAAAGGTCCTCCTTTTCAAAGACCCTAGCCATCTCATCAATTTCCCTATCCGTCATTTTCCTGAGAGTCTCAAGCCCTATTCGGCCCAGGTAGTGTTCGGCCAGAAATTCCTTTTCCCAGGTCTTCCGGTAAGTCAGGAGGGCAGATTTTGAGATATTTCCTTTGCTTATGGCATCTGCAGCGACATCTCCACATATCTGGCCTGCCCTCATTGCATATCCTATTCCCGACTGACCTGCTGCCCCACCAACGACCATTATCCCATCGGTTATGTACTCCTTTGGAATGGTCACAATAGGGTCTCCTCCAGACAGTTTTCTTACAACTTCAAGCTCTTCGAGCCCTTTAAGCTTTTTGAAATTTTCAACCCAGGCATTAAGGTAAGGCGTTGCATCAGTTCCGCACCGGCGCACATAAGCTCCGATTGCAGCATTATCGCCTCCTCTTGGAGAGTATGTAGTTTTCCAGCCTGGAGCATGATTCCCAACATAATACTCAAACATCTCTGGTTTCCCAAGTCCAGGACTTTTAATATCCAGTTCAATTCCCCAGGCAATATCTTCAGGATGTTTCATTGTCTTCAAGCCCACAAGGGAAGCAATTTTTGAATTTATGCCGTCGGAGATAATAACCAGTTTTGAGGTAAATACCCCGGCAGAGGTATTGACAGTAAATTTATCTCCTTCTTTCTGGATATCCTGCACTTCCACCCCTGTTCGAAGATCTACACCGGTTTTCATTATTTTCTTTGCATAAAATCTGTCGAAAGCCGTTTTATCAATGGCATATCCAGTAGTCTCAACTTCGACTGTCCTTCCTGACGGGGAAATAATCTTCATGCCTTTGAGATTATGCAGAACATAAGAAGGGTCTACCTTTTCTCCGCATTTATCAAGCATCCCCTTAAAAAAAGAGTTTGCAGGGTGGGGAGGATGCCCTATCTCTTCTTTTTTTTCCAGCAAAAGGACCGCTGCCCCTTTCTCACAGGCGCTCCTTGCAGCCATCATTCCTGCAGGAGATGCCCCTATTACGATAATATCCGCGTCCATTTTTTTCTACCTGTTTTACCAGAGAATGGAGGTGTAGCCCCCTGCATAAATGCATAGCACTACGTCAAGAATCATTGATCCAAACATAATTGCTCTATAATTTGAACCATTAAGAAAGAGCCTGCCACCTCTCTCCGGGGTAGGATGTTTGATAAAATCGAGACATTGAGTAAGCATCCAGAGTCCTGAAGTCAGGGCTCCTGCATAGTATACAGGTCCAAGATGAGCCGACCAGCCTATGGTTAGTGAAGCGATGACTCCGACAATCCACCAGAAAGTAACGAATCTGGCGGTAAAGGGGATTCCAAAGGTTACGGGCATCGTTGGGGCACCCTTCATTCTGTCTCCTTCCACATCTCTGGAAACTCCTCCAAGGGTAAAAGCCCAGTCTGTAACGCAAATCATTAGCCCGAAACAAATAGCCGGCAAAGGGAGAATTACTCCATCGCTGCCTTTCAGGATTCCTGCGGGGTCAAAGGCAAGCCAGATACCCACTGGTACAAGCCCATAAGAAATACCTACTGGCAAAAAACTGAGGAAAGTATTCCTTTTTGCAAAGATTGAATATATTGTGATAACTGAAGCCGCAATAATAAGGGTTACGAGAGACTCAGGATTCAGGTAAGCCGCTGCTGCTCCTGCAATTACTAACAAAAAGACGGCATAAGCAAGTGCAGAGCTCTTTGACAATTTTGATGAGGGTAAGGGACGGCCAGGCAGATTGATCGTATCTATATCTATATCACAGCAGTCATTGAATACGTATGAACTTGTAATGGCTGCAAAGCCACCTATTACTGCAATCAGGAAGGGAATAAGTTCGGGAAGCCCTCCGGTCGCCAAATACGAAGCAAGGATTGCACTTGAGGCAGGTAGGGTAAGGTCCATGTAGTAGAGTTCGGGTCTCATTAGTCGCAGATAAGGACTGAGTTCGCCGATTCTTGCTGTAAGGGACAATAGTTTCACCTAGACTTTTCTGGTTTGTACGAAAGTTTTCGTGTCGAGCGTTGTATTTTAGCTCTTTCCCTATTTAGAGGGTTTTTGCAGGTAATTCTATAAAGGTTTGCACCACAAAAAAGTTTTCTTTTTATCTCTTTTGAGGCACGTTTTGGTTGCCAGTAGCTTTAAGGATTTCAAGGTATCAGGAACTCAAGGTATCCAGTACTCTTAATCGGCTACCCAAAATTTATTTTTTTCCAATTTTTCCTGTATATTTATTCTTTTTTCCAATCTTTCCTGTATACCAGTTTTGCCCTTTTTCTGATTTCTTCAATTAGAGGATGCTTGAACTCCTCCTCGCAAATAAAAGTAAACTCGGCTTCTGGGTTCAGGTCTATCAGTTTAAGAGTGTTCGAAAGAGCTGAATTGAGTGATTCGTAATCCGGAAATTTTGGAACTTCAGCATTGAAAGGATACACTTCTTCCATTTCGACAGGAAACGCTCCAAAAGGTGCTTTGAAAGTAAGAATCTGGTCGTAATCTTTCTCTCCTTTTACTGGCCCTGTCCGAATAATTACCGAGCCTTGCAGGCTGAACCTATCCAGCCGTTTCCCAAAACGCAGGACTTCAGGGCGGGAGGAGGACTCAGGTCCGCAGTAGAAGAAGGTGCCTTTTGTAGCCGGATCAAGTTGTTCAAGCCAGGAAGAGTGAGTGTAAAGCTTCTTCAGCCCATCCAGAAGTTTCGGATGAGCACGACAGCGCTGCTCCACAAGTTCGAGCAATTTCCCGTCTTTTATGCACTGCTTTACCAGCCGGATTTCAGCAAAAGTCGCGTAAAGGTTGTGTTTTCCCAGAAGTTCTTCCCGGTTATCAGCTTTTTTCAATTCTTCTGCCGTGTATCTTGAACAAACCGGACAGGAACAGGGCAGATAGTTCAGCTTTTCAATGTGGTAAGTTCCATTCACAGTAATATAGCGCCCATCTTTGGCGTAAAGAGCATAGGCTGCCGAATCAAAAAGGTCACAGCCCATGGCTACTGCAAGGGCAAACATCATTGGGTGACCTGCTCCGAAAAGGTGTACCGGGGAAGCTGGGGAGAGTCCTTTTTTAGATGCAGCAATCACGTCAACAAGTTCCGCATAACGATAGGCTTCCATGAGCGGGACGACTGCTCCAAGAGGATAAACTTCAAAATTAAGATCTTTCAGGTGGGAAGCAGCTTTTTCCCTCAATTCAGGGTATGTTGAACCCTGAACTGGCCCTGCAAGAAGCTGTTCGCCCTGGATAAACTTGCGTGCCGCTTCAAGGCGTTCAGCTGTGATTGCAAGTTCCTCTTCAGCCCGTCGGTAGTGAACATCAGGGGGCGTAGGGATGTCCAGTGGGACAATAATGTCACTTCCTATCTTTTGCTGGAACCCGAGAATTTCCTCATTCGTAACTTCGACGGACCCATATACAGAAAGCTGGAAAGAACCTGAATCCGTCATAATGGGTCCATCAAAGCCCAGGAGCCCATGCAGCCCTTTTTCCAGGGCGACACTTTTCAGTTCTTCCTTGCGGTAAATAATATAGGAATTAGTAATCAGAATCTCTGCCCCGAAGTTTCGCATTTCTTTCGGGGGAATAAGCTGGATATTTGGATTAATCACAGGCATAACGGTAGGCGTTTCAACAGTCCCATGGGGAGTCCTGAGTCTTCCTATCCTTCCGCCTGCATCCTTGTCGAGTATTTCGAATATTGCTGACATGCCGGCGTTATAGATGTCTCTCAGATATATTTATCTTTGGGGAATAGCGGGAAGCAAAGGTAATTCTAATAAATCACCTGAGCTTCCTTATCACTCTCAAATGAAGAGCTGAATCACCTGTATCAAAGAAACCTATCGTTCCCTGATTTTTCCATGATTTATCCATGAATATTTCTTGCCATTTCTTGCCTTTTTCTCACCTTAATCTTCTTTGGTTCGCGGCATGGCAATAATCTCCCTAACCTGAAGGGAGAAGAAATCCCCGCTGTGGGCTGGTCTGAGCACAAGTGCTACGTCTGCACCATGCCTTGTGCCTCCTATCGCTATAATCTCTGTGTTGTCGGAAACAGGGATATGACCTGAATCGGCTGCCATAACTGCGACTTCAATGGCTACTTTGAATCCTTTTCCAAAGAGAGATCTGAGAGCGTCCGAAATTACTTCTACTCTGGAATATCCCCCGAATTTCTTTGTGATTGAGCGTTCGACTCCTGAGAATATATGTGATTGAGTGGTTATTACCGCCCCAAGTTCTTCAAGTTTCTTTTTGTATTCATCTTCTACTTCCCATTCGCCTTTCTTATTCTGCCCATACTGGTGGCTTATTCCAATAACTTTTATGCCGCTGCCCTTTACAGCCTCTGCCATTTTTAGCGCGGTTTTTCCGCTGGTGCTTGCCACCACAATATGGGATATATGAAGTTCTGCCGCCCTTTTAGCTGCTGCTGTAATAACGGCGTCTGTATTTGACTCCCCTACATTGTCAAAATATAGAATAGATTTTTCCATGATTTTTCTCCTCCTGTGTTCGAATGTTTCTTTCTATTAGCTCTTTTCCTGTGTTCGGATTTTTCTTTTTATAAACTCTTTTGCCCATATTCGGACGTTTCTTCCTATGAACTCTTTTACTGTTTCCTCTTACTGTTTCCTCTTACTGTTTCCTCTTACTGTTTCCTCTTACTGTTTCTTCTTACTGTTTCTTCTTACTGTTTCCTTTGTGTATTATGTTTTTTTCTTATTCATATTTTATAAAATCAGGTTTCTGTCAGTTTTTCTAGTTGGAAGATGAAATTTGGGTTTATTATATTTCTTTATCGGAGTTATTTTTCCTTATCAGGAGAAAAGATATATATTAAAAAGATTCTCTTTTTACCAAAAAAGGGTTCTGTGGTCGGAGCCCGGGTCTATTGTATATTTCTTATTATGTATGTGCAGGAAGTAGCGTAGATCGGACTGCTGAGAAGCTTGTTTATCTAGGATTAGCTCAGATATAATCATAGGGGTTGTATCTCGCTGAGGTGGTTACTTGTCAAATACAGATTATGACAACAACGACGTGAAGATTATTACCAAACCTGTGCAGTCAAAAAATCCTGTTTTGATTGAAGGGTTTCCCGGAATCGGGCTTGTGGGGAATATTGCAAGTCAACATATGATAGAAGAATTGAAAATGGAATACATTGGCTCTATTGAATCAAGGTATTTTCCCTCGATTGCAGTACTTTACGAGGGGCTTATAAATATGCCTGTAAGGATTTATGAAAGCGCGGAACATAACCTGATTGTTGTAATCTCCGATATCCCGATTAGTCACACTGTCTCCTACGATGTTAGTAATGCTCTGGTGGACTGGGCTGAGTCTATTAACGTAAGAGAAATCGCTTCCATTGCAGGCATTGCCATAATGGATGGAGGACAGAAAGTCTTTGGGGCAGCCACCACTCCGGAGATGCTGAACAAAATTAAGGAAAAAGTAGAAGTTTTCCAGATGGGAACTATCTCTGGGATTTCAGGTAGTGTGATGGCTGAATGCCTGCTACGTGGAATTCCTGCATTTAGCTTGCTTGGTGCCACCAGGACCCAGAATCCTGACCCAAGAGCTGCTTCTGCTGTTATCGAAGTTTTAAACGAGCTCTACGGGCTTTCAATAAGTACAGTTCGGCTTATAGAGCAGGCTGAACGTATAGAGGTCGAACTTCAGAGGCTTGCTGAAGATGTTCAGACTGCAGAGCAGAAAGGAGAAGTAAAGAAGGAGTTTCCAATGTACGGGTGATCCCATGGAGTACATCGCGTTAACAGGAATTGCTGATTCTCTTATCGAGATCCTGAAAAAACACCATCTCAGGACTCTTGAGATTCGGAGTCCTCAAAACTTCGTAGGAGTACTCGGGCTCAATGCAGGGGATAATGTTCTCCTGACCTCCACCAGCCTTCAGGACCTCACGAATGGGACTCAGGGTCTCATAGCAAAGGTTGTACAGAAGCAGATTTCGGTTCATTCTATTGTCAGTTCGAATGATTTCTACATTGAAGAACGAGAAGCTATGTCAGCTCGTATCCAGCTTCAGTGCAGATGTATGGCAAGGGTAAGAAATGTTATTTCAAACGAGCTTGGGAAACCAGTCCGGGTAGATGCCAGGGAAATTTCCTGCTATGAAGCCAGATAACAATTTTCACTGGTCATATTTCATTTTAAAAATTCAGTAATACTCGGTATAAAATACTCAAAAACGCCTTTTTTAATTTTTAAATATTTTTGTTTGGAGACCCTAACTTTCTGGTTTGTTTTTTGTTTGAAAAGTCCTGGCCTTTTCTTTATTTTGAACAATTTTCGTGGCTCTATGTATAAATTGAGGTTCTATGTACAAATTGACTTACATAAAAGGAAAATTCATCATTGAAAAAGAATTATGAAAAAAACCTCTAAAACCGAAAAGAATTATGAAAAAAACCTCTAAAACCGATTTCTGAAGCTAATTCTCTTGGAAACAATTTCTGGAAAGAATATTTAAAAAAGATATTTTAAACGAATTCCTGAATGATTATACCAATATTAAAAAGAGAGTTTCAGGAATGCTGGAAATTTCCGGCAATCCTGGATTCCTGGATTTATACTTCTAATTTTACATCATCTCAGGCATTTCGCCGCCTGGGGGCATTGCTCCCGGGCCACCGACTTTGGCTGGGCTGGATGAGGCAATTACATCATCGATTCTGAGAACCATAATTGCGGCTTCAGTGGCTGCATTGATTGCCTGGGTTTTGATCCTAAGAGGTTCGACAACGTTATTTTCGAACATGTCCTCAATCTTGCCAGTGTAAACATTGAGTCCGGCACGCTTGTTTCCTTTCTCGTGCTGGGAGCGCATTTCCACAAGCATGTCAATCGGGTCAAGTCCTGCGTTCTCTGCGAGGGTGCTGGGAATAATCTCGAGAGACTCAGCGAATTTCGTAACAGCAAGCTGCTCCCTGCCTTTAAGGGTTGCTGCGTATTCCTTGAGCCTGAGGGACAGTTCAATTTCTGGAGAGCCGCCACCCACAACAATCTTCTGGTCTTCAAGAGCAACGCCCACTACTCTGAGAGCGTCTTCGAGGGCTCTCTCAATTCCTTCAACTACATGCTCGGTTCCGCCGCGCAGAAGAATTGAGGTAGCTTTGCTGTCCTTGCAGCCTGTAACGAAGGTCATTCTTGAGCCTGTAACGTCTTTTTCCTCTACAAGTCCGGCATGGCCAAGGTCGGATTCCTCAATTTCGTCGAGGCTGGTGATAATCTTTGCACCTGTTGCGCGGGAAAGTTTATCCATGTCGCTCTTCTTCACCCTGCGCATACCAAAGATTCCTGCTTTTGTCAGGTAGTACTGAGCAAGGTCATCGATTCCTTTCTGACAGAAGACAACGTTTGCGCCTGTCTTGATAACCTTGTCCACAATTTCCTTGAGCATTGCTTCTTCCTGGTCTAAGAAGAGCTGCATCTGGTCAGGATTGGTGATCTTTATTTCGGCCTTAGTTTCGGTTTTCTTGAGCTCGATTGGTACGCTTAAGAGCAGGATTTTTGCGTTCTCCACTACTTCGGGCATAGCTGGGTGGACACGCTCTTTATCAACAATTACACCGTCGACAATTTCGGAATCCTTGATACTTCCACCGGGTCTCTTTTCCACCTTGATGTCCTCGATGTCTACAGTGATCTTTCCATCTTCGCTTATCTCAGCAACTGACTTAACGGCCTTGACTGCAAGCTTGGAGAGATGTTCTTTTTGAGCCTCTGCGCCTTTTCCTGTTATGGCTGTGGCTGCAATCTTTTCGAGAGTCTCGGTATCCTCAGGAGATGCACTTACAGTAATGGTATCGATTATCTTTGTAGCCTGGTCTGCTGCAAGCCTGTAGCCGCTTGCAATTACTGTTGGGTGTACTCCGCTTTCAAGCAGGTCTTCTGCCTTTGTCAGGAATTCCCCTGCAAGTACGGCTGCGGTGGTTGTTCCGTCTCCTACTTCGGCATCCTGGGTCTTGGCTACTTCTACGATCATCTTTGCACCTGGGTGCTCGATGTCCATTTCTTTGAGGATTGTTGCTCCGTCGTTGGTGATAACAACATCACCCATGGAGTCTACAAGCATCTTGTCCATACCCTTGGGCCCAAGAGTGGTTCTTACTGCTTCAGCAACCGCCTTTGCGGCCATAATATTGTTGTGCTGGGCATCGGAACCATGGGTTCTCTTGCTGCCTTCCCTTAAAATAAAGATCGGTTGTGCTGCCAAGCTTTAATCTCCTTTTAATGATATGAATTTATATGAATTTTTATTAATTGTATTCCTGAGCACGTTACCTTTGTGCGTATTTTCCTATTCTTAATGCAAGCACTTCTATATAAGAATTTCTCTGGAGCGTAAAATCTCATTTTAAAAAAAAGGGGCTCCTGGATCTTTTAATGGCTTCTCTGGGTTATTCTTCCCGGTGTATAAAGAGTCTATCAAGAGTCTGTCCGAAAATCAATAATAAAACATCGCAACATTTGCAATAAAGTTGGTTTCAAAAATTCCGACGACTTGTATTTTAAATCAAAAGCAGATTTTATTCATCTCCATTAATCTTGCTTTCTCTATTCTAAGATATTTGTCCAGATATATGTTGTTTTTATAAGCACTTCTGAAAAGTAAGAGATTTCTTGGGAAAAATACCATTTAGTGAGTAAATATATGCTAATATCTGACTGAATAACATCGGCATTTAATTTATATCGGTTTCTTATTTATATTTCTCTAGATATTATATTTGATAAATACTATCTTCTTGTTGATACAATTTGAAATCACTCTCACTGGCACATAAAAGGACTATAAATCAAACATAAATCAACAGATGCAGGTGTAAAATTGTATCAAATTGATTCAAATGTTTTAAGTGGACAAATTCAACAGAAAATAAAACCAAAATACGGGGTAAAACCAAAATACGGGGGAAAATCAAATGCAGGAAAGTGCTACTGAAGTACATAATGCGATTCAAAAAGCTTTACAAGCTTTTCAAGAGATGAAATATCCTGTAACAAAATGGCAACTTATTGATAAAGCTAAAAGTCTTAATGCCCGTAACGAAGTAATACAAGCTATTGAAAATATTCCAGACAAGGAATACCACAGTTCTTCGGATGTCCTCCAGGAATTCAAAGGTATTCAGAATGTTATGCAAGCTTTTAGAGATGTGAAGTTCCCTGCAACAAGGAGTCAACTTATAGAGGAAGCTAAAAAACTTAATGCTCGTAGTGAAGTGATAAACGTTCTCGAGTCTTGTTCAGACCGGGAATACACAAACTTTTCCGATGTCATCAAGGAATGTAAGGGTAAAGGTGAATTGGCAAAGCCGCGGTAAATACAATACCTTAATTCATGGATGAGTTCATCAAGGTAGTTTCAGCCAGATTGAGAAGTCTATGAATCGTCCAAAAATAATTTTATTTCCAATCCTGTTCTGGTGGGAATAGAAAGTGCTTGTGAAAAGTGTCTGGCTTACCTAAAAGAGCAATCTACTGATACTTTTACTTACCTAAAAGAGCAATCTACTGATAGTTTTTAAAAAGTAAAATCTTAAAAAATTGATTGAAGGGATGTTAAAGTTCTCCCTTCGACTTTTTCTGAACAGATTTTTTTCTGCACAATTTGTGCAAAAATGCTTAATGCGTTTTTATGTACTCAATCATGCGCGGAGTAAGCAGTGGAATCAGCTCAGGAAGCATATTTGGCATCAGGTTATCCATAGCCTTCGGCATAAGGACAGGAAGCTGCTCTCTCATGTAATCAGGCATAGGAACTTTCTTTTCTACAGCTTTGAGCATGTCAGGCATGACTTTTGGCATGACTGAAGGCATTAGCTTTGGCATCATGATCGGCATCATTGGTTTCATCAGAGCATCCATGCCTGGCACATATTTGACCATCTTCATCATTGCCTGAAGTGATGCTGGCATCGCTGCCATCATCTGGGGCATGAGTTCAACCATCAGATTGGCCATATTCTCAGGCTGCATGAGGGCGATCATCTTTTCAAAGGGAGCCCAGGATTCCAGAGTATAGGCGGTTGAGTCCGGGAGGTTATACCCAAGGCTCCTTGCCACCAGGGCACCCAAATCCTGAATCTCGATATCAAGATTGTTTTCCTTCGCTGCTACACGGAACTGGAAAACGCAACACGGGCAAAGCGCTGCAACGATGTCGGCTTTAACATCAAGGGCTTCTTGGAGTCTCATATCTCCCAGTTTGTATGCAACAGGGGGCTCGGCAATAAGGCTTACAACTGAACCACAGCAGTGAGCTCTTTCCCGGTTGTATTCAAGTTCCCTGAACTTTATTCCGGGTATAGCTTTGAGCAGTTCTCTAGGCGGCTCGTACACTTTGCCTCCTGCCCTGCCAATGTGACAGGAATCGTGCCAGGTTACCACTTTATCCAGAGGCTGTTTGAACTTTGGTTTCAGGACATCGAGACGATCCGCGAGCACTTCAGAGTAATGTTTTGCCTCAAGCCCGTATTCGATTCCCAGCTTTTTCGCCCACTGGGGATAAACTGTATGCCACATCAGCCAGCAGGCAGGGCAGGAAGTTATTACGGTTTTTACACCTCTCTTTTTCATGTTCGCGATGTTCATTCTCATTGTCTTTTCAAAAACATCCCACCTTCCGGCAACGAGCATGGGAATTCCGCAGCAGGATTCTTTGTCAAAGAGTCCTGTAAACTCCACACCTGCATCATCAAGCATACGGACAGCCCCGACAGCTACATCTTTTTCAACAAAGGACGCCGTACAGCCCGCAAAATAGGCATAATCGGCTTTATCCTTCATCTTTGCCCTGATATCCTCCGGAATCCATTTGTCCCGGTCTTTTCTGTAGTTTGCCCAGATGTTCCTCTCTTTAAGAAGGCTTGCAGCCATGATTTCAAAGGGTGGGAAGGTCATCTTTTTCTCTTCTATAACCAGCTTTTTGCGCATGGTCATCCAGGCATCTTCGATCGGCATATCCAGCTCACATCGGGAGTCACACATCTGGCAGGTTGTACAGCCGAGGAAGGTATTTGTCTGTCTCTGGTCAAGTTTTTCCCGGCCTGCCAGGTATTCCTTGATAAAGAACCATTTTCCACGAGGTGATTGTGATTCCCATCCTCTGCCGTAGTACTGGTCGCACTCGCTCACACAGTACCCGCACTGAGAGCAGGAATAGGCAAGTTCTGCGACTTCTGCGGGGATCTCTTTCTCGTCTTTGAAAGAAACCTTCCCAATTCCTGACATGTTTCCGACTATTCTGGCAAAAGGTTCAAAGGCAGAGCCCATTGATACGGCAGTGTTCAGGAGTCCTTTTCCCTCCAGGGTTTCAGGGTTCATGATACCGTTTGGATCAATTTCCTTTCTCAGGGCCTCGATTTCAGCAAGCCTTTCCCCAAAGACACTTTTTCTCTTTGAAGCGAAGAAAATCCCTGATGAATAAGCTCTTCCGCCATTATCTTCTGCAATCTTCAAAATGCTCAGAGAAAGAGCAAAAGCTGTATTAAAGAGCACGGAGCGCTCTGAATGGCGCATGAAACAGAGGAGGACCACGTACCCATCGTTTATAACCATGCCTTCGGTAAGCACAGGCAATTTGATTTTCTTCCCCATTTCTTCAAAAGCTTTGTCCATTTTCTCAAGAGGCACCAGGACTTCTGCCGGGATAAACGAAGGCCCCAGTCTCTTTACTTTCATGGACTTGAACCATTCCTCGGTCTCGTATTTTGCAATTTCTTCCGGAAGAATTGTCCCGCCTGCACCTTCGATTGCTTCTTTCAGGCCGGAGACGTCTCTCGAGGCAGGGTACATGAAAGTTGAAACGTAAGAGACCGGTAACATTGGTCTGTCTTTATCCACTACTTCTTCATAGTGGAGTTTCCTGGGCGCTTTATTCTTCATATCCGCCCATTCAGGGTTCAGGAAGGAAATTGACCAGAGAGGAATATTTTTTCTTTTTATATCTTCGACTGCGTTTTTCAGGGCTGAAGCACTTGGGAAACTGGCAGAAACAGCCTTTCTTTCTTCGAATTTCTGGACTTTCAGGGTAATCTCGGTAATGATGCCTATAGTTCCCATTGTCCCGATTAACTTTTTCAGTTCAGGACCTGAAAACTCCCGGATTTCTCCTGTGGGAAGCACAACTCTGGCTTTTTCCATGCTCTTGTGGCCCCAGCCAAACTCATAACTTCCGTAACCGGCTCCGCTCTGGGACAACCATCCTCCAACTGTCGAAGAAGGAGCACTTGAAGGAATTGCTTGTAATGACAGTCCCTTTTCTTTTAGTTTCCTTTCAAGCTTTTCCCAGATTATACCGCTTTGCACAACTGCTTTCTGCCCTTCGGTATCGACGTTTATGATCTTATTCAGTGGTGTAACATCGGCAACGATTCCTCCCTTTGTTGGGATCACTCCTCCGTATCCGGAAGAGGCTCCTGCGCGGGGTACAACCGGAATCTTATGTCTGTTTGCGAATTTAAGGAGCTTTACTGCGTCTTCCTCAGTCCGGATTTTTACGACAGCTGCAGGGTCGGTATTCCCAATTACCTTCTTAACAAGTGGGGGTAAAGCTCCGATATCGTGGTTGTAATAATGGCGTTCGCGTTTGTCAAGATTGATATATTCCCCAAAGAGTTCGGAGATTTCTTTTTTTTGAGCTTCTGAAAGTTCCGCTACACGACTTGTCATGTTTTTTCTCCTTTTTCTCCTAATTTAGCTAATTTGTAGACACTTTCCAGTATGCACATTTTGTTATGCTAAAGTCTAATTCCGGAAGTGTTTTCCGTCTCCCCTATATTTTACTATATAAGTGGTGATAATAATACTTATTATATTTGTCCAGGGTCATTCCGTTTTTCTATTTCTATAAATAAACAATAAAAATTAATAAACATAGAATTTCAAAATTTCAGGGCATCTTTAGGACAGGTATCCACACAACGCCCACATTTAATACAGTCAGGGTTTGTAGCATTCTGAGTGATTTTCAGCTGCATGGGGCAAACTTTCTCACATTTTTTACAGCCAATGCATTTTTCCTTTTCGAGTTTAAGAGGATACTTTTTACCACCAAGCAGGCGTTGAGCTGTCCCCATAGGACAGAAGGAACACCAGGTTCTTGGGCTCAGGTAACTGCCCAGAAGAGTTGCTATTGCAGTTGTTACCAGGCACATCATCACAAACACCATGCCGATTTTCTCAAAAGCATTAAGGCTTCCAATAGCGTTTGAGATTCTGTATCCCATAAATCCCATTAGCAGGAAAAATATTGGCAGGCGGATCCACAGGGAACGCAGAGTGGCAGGTATCTTCTTTTTCCTTGAGATCTTGCTGACCCAGAAATCAACAAAACTTCCCCTAGGGCAGAGGTTTCCACAGAACCATCTACCTCTGAAAGGACTAATCAGGAAAATTGCTGCAAAAACCACTAGCAGGAAGTACCCAAGTACTGGATACCAGAGCCCTCCTATGGAAACGATAAGAACTATAACTCCCAGGTAAGGCGTTATTTTAAGCAAAGTGAATCAAACTCCGTTTCCCCATTTTTCAAGTTCCTGTCCGAGCCTTTCAGCCCAGGAATTCACTACGGTCATGATGATATTTTTTATTTTAGCCCTTGAGTTGACCTTATACTTGAAAACATAGCCTCCTCCATCCAGGTTCTGCTGCGACCTTTGCAGAATTTCTTTCTCATGCAGTTTTTTGACGGAGCGCTGGATTGTGGAAATATCCAGCTTTAAGACTTTTGAGAGAAAATCAGTATCAACCCACTGCTCTTTCTCATTTAAAAAGTACTTCATAACCTTAAGGTCAGCCTTTGTAAGGTTAAGGGCGCATTTGATTACGTCTTCTATTTTGAACTCTTTACAGGCAAAGTCTATCATTTCAATCCCTCTAAATCACTACAGTACTGTAATACTCTCACCGCCGTATATATACAATGTCAAGTACTGTATTGTCCAGCAAAAAATAGGAAGTACTGCGGTTTTTAGTGTGTTTTTAACCTTGCCGCCTTGCAGAAAAATAAAAAGAGCGCACATAAAAAGGAGAGTGAGTAAAGACTCTTCGTCGTGCCTTTATAAAATGAGGTTTTTGTCTGATGACTTCGATATCTTATTCATTCATTAATTTCATGGAAACATTTTTATACTTCTTTCTTTAATTTGCGAACTGCGGTTTAATGAGCAGATTAAACTTTAAGGCTTTCTTTTTCACAGGAAAACCCTATTCTCTTTGTGTTCAGCTCATTAAAGTCCACAAACATTCAACAAAAGACCGGTAGGTTTCTCCTTTTTCCCTACCGGTTTCACACACCCGGTTCCAGAATATTCTGGTTCGGAAAAGTTGTATCCCGATTTAGTTTTTCTATACTCCTTTTTCTCTAGGACTTACGCACTTAAGAACCAAAATCAATCACGTCAAAGACTGTAGATTAAAGCCATGTTCTAGACAGGTAATGGTTTGATGCTGTTTATTCTTTAGTCCTTCAACTGCGTAAGTCCTATTCTCCTTATCCGATATCACTGTTCAATCTTTATCTTAAATTATATCTGTTTTGGATTCTGTTTTGGATTATATTCATTTTGCATTACATTCCAAAGGCTGTCTGTGTAATTGTATTTTCGATTTCTTTCTTCAGTTCCTCCGGAATTCCTCGTATTCCTACATCCAGGAACCCGCGCACGATCATGCCTACCGCTTCATCTTCGGTAAGGCCTCGGGCCATAAGGTACTCCACCTGGTCTTTAGCAATTTTTCCAACGGCGGCCTCGTGAGTAAGTTCGACATCGTCTACGTTTGCTTCAAGGATGGGGATTGCAAGCTGGCTTCCTTTGTCGGAAAGGACAAGGCCTTTGCATTCAAGGTGTCCTTTTGCTCCTTTTGCATTGCCTATCATTTCTCCTCTTGCAATTACTCTTCCACCGATTGTAATAGTCCTTGATATAAGCTCAGCCTTTGTGCCAGGTGCATTGAAAATAGCCTTGCTTCCGAGATCCAGTTCAGAACCTGAATGGGCAATGGCTATAGTATTTAGCCTGGTAACTGCTCCTTCCCCTTCAAGTTTGACAGTCGGATATGTCTGCACAGAACGGACAGGTTTCAGGCAGATATAGTTGCTTACGTAGGTCCCTCCTTCTTCGACTTTGATTACTGTCCTTGGCCTGACCCCTATCTGCTCAGCCCAGTTGTGAATCATTGTGAAGTTCAGGGTAGCTCCTTTTTTTACGTACATTTCGGAAATTCCCAGGTGCAGACCTTCTTCCACTCCCTTTTTAGACGTGCAGCCTGTAATTATGTCAAGGCTGGCGCCTTCTTCGACTATCACAATGTTATGTACGGTCTGGAAAATTTTATCTCTCCCGAGCAAAAGACAGGTCTGGACTGGCAGAGACGATTTCTTTCCAGCAGGCACCCGGATAAAGTATCCGTCCGCATTTTCAAGGTAAGTTTTTGCGGTGTATTTGTCGGTATCAACAGATACAAGCTTCCAGGAGTACTCTTTAAGCCATTCGTATTTTTCCAAAGCTTTTTGGGTAGACATCAGTTCTACATTTTTATCTTTCAGAGAAGAATGCGATACTGCATTATCAAGCACTATCAGACTGCCGGATCGGCCTTCTTCGCTAGGCACGACTCCTACCTGAAGCAGGGTTTTTTTGCTTTCCTCATCAAGGGTCTGGAGGTCTTCTATAGGCCTGCTAATCCTGGAACCTTCCTCAAATTTTTCCAGCTCAAAATCTTCTCCAAAAGCTGCCTTTTTCTCGACTGCGCTTTCAGCACGCTTTTTCAGGTTCACTTCATCAGTCTGCATTTTATACACTCCTCATACCCTCTGTTCTTGATCTCTTTCAGCATCTTCAGGGGGTTTCCTGAACACATAACTGTCCCGTTGCAAAGGATGTATCCCCGATCTGCGTTTACATAATCCAGAATCTGGCCTGTGTGAGTGATTATAAGGGCGGATTTGCCTTTCTCGCAACTTTCGCCAGGGCAGTTCAGCCCTTCTTCAAGCAGTTCCTTTATTGTCATTCCTACCTGTTCTATGCTTACGAGGTCGACTCCGGATTCCGGCTCGTCAAGCAGGTAAAGGCTCGGGTTCTGGGCTGAAAGTTGCAGAAGTTCTGAACGTTTGATTTCTCCTCCCGAAAAGCCCACATTCACATCCCTGTCCATAAAGCGCTTCATATCCAGATTCTCGGCAAGGGCCTCTGGATCTTTCATTCCTTTTGATAATACCTTTACAAGATTCTTTAGTTTAATTCCGGTCATATTCGGAGGGCGCTGCATCATAATTCCAATTCCGAGGCGGGCTCGTTCATCTACCGACAGGCCGGTAATATCTTTCCCGTTAAACAGAATTCTGCCTTTCACAACTTTGTATTCGCTGAAGCCCATGATCGTTCTCATCAGAGCTGACTTTCCGGCTCCATTTGGCCCAAAAAGCACATTGGTATATCCTTTTTTGACTTCGAGGTTCACGTCATGAAGCAAAATTTTTCCGTTAACCTCTACAGCCAGATCCTCTATTTTTAGCATCGATATTTTCTCCCTTTATTTCATTTTTAATACGAGTCCCCTCTACTTTTTGTTCATTTACATAAAATAATGCTTGAAAGTAAATTTATTCAAAGTGCACTTTAGATGGCTGGAAAAACGTCAAGAACCGAACAATTTCAGCATATTTTCCCACCTTCCGTTATTTCCCACCAAATCCTATATTCTTTTTAGAGGACATTCTATTTCTAACTATAGATTCTTTATTAATTTTCTGTAACTTTTTTGTATTCCTTAAAAGTATAATGTTAAAATCCAGAATTTAATAAAATGTATTTCAAATGCAGGAGTATAAAGAAAGTAAAATTCCTAAAATAGAAGTTTTTAATTTGTTTAGAATATTTGTCTTTGTACAAAACCTATCTAATTAGCTTTGACTAAATCTATATTGAATGTGCAAAAGTATCTCAGGTAATTCAGTTTAAATAATTGTATATTCTTTATTTCAAAGAATTTCTACATAACCAAATATTTTAATTTATTCCAGGTCCAAGCGCAGACCGGCTTTGATTTCAACAAATTTTGCCGGAAATATCTCTTTTATTTTTTCTCTATGAACGGTACAATGCCCTGCTGCAATGAGTTCCATCCCTCTCAGTCTTTCAAACTCCTCGTTATCGTGAAGACCCCCTAGAATTCCCTTTACTTTTCCGTAACGACTGGCAGTATCCAGGATTGCGGCAAGCCCGGGGTGAGCACAGCCTGTAAGTACGTAAGATCCGTTTCCCGTATCCAAAATAAGAGCCTGCTCCTTCACCTTATCTCCAAGTTCCCCTGTACTCCTGATACACTGGGAGATTTCTACAGGCTCTTTTATTTCGATCAGCATTGCCCGTTTCTTTATTTCGTTCTTCAGATTCTCCGAAAAAGAAGTAGGAACATATACCTCAAGCCCGGGATTTGCCTGAAGAACCTCAGGAAGGCCTCCTATATGGTCCCAGTGCTGGTGAGAAAGAATTAGTTTTCCGATGCCTGCTGGATCAATGTTTAGCCTCTTCATATGTCTCAGGAGGAGAGGCCCATCCCATCCTGTGTCAAAAAGAAGGGTTTCACGACTTGTTTCAATAAGAGCTGCAAAACCCCAGCTTCCTGTAAAACCCTGACTTGCTTTGTTGTCATAAATTACAGTAAGCCTGAACATTTGGATTCCTCAGATTTCTGTCATGGTTTTATATTCCATAACAGTAGAAACAGGATTTGTCTCCATTTTAATTCCGGTCTCTTCAAGGGCGCAGATGCCATTAATGCCTCCTACGATTGCGATTCCGAACTTCCCGGTTTCAACGGGAGCTCCAAGTAAAGTTTCACCAACTTCTCCCGGAGGGAAATAACCCGCAAGGCCCATTTTTTCTACATTTTTCATAACTTCTTTAGCCCTGTCGTGAGCCGAGGAGTTGATCTGTCGCATATTGGCAAGAATTTTCCCTTCCCCTTTTTCAAGCACGTCAAGGACAGAAGTGGTCTTTCTGCTCATGAAAATTTGTATCGGGTCAATTGAAGTCCCACTGTAGGAAATCAAATCTGAAAACCGTGCAGGTTTTCGATTTTCTATCTGAAGAATTCCGCCGTAAGCAGGTTCCACAGGGATGCCTGCTTTGAGAAGGAGCCCGTCAAAAGCAACGCTGCAGACCGTAGCTATTCCAACTTTTCCGGGAGGCAGGGAAATCAGTTCTTCATCTTCTTCGATGACTCTCACTCTTGGGCTTATCATATACCCTTCGTGTGCAGTGTATGAAATCAACTCAATAACAGTCTCTAAATCGTCCTTATCAAAGTATGAAATATTTACAGGCACTACTCCTTCATTGGTCGCGGGGTTATATGTTGTTCTGAAAGCCATCTCTTCTATTCGGGATATTACAAAGCCAAACCGGTCTGCGATGAGGGCGTCATTCATCTCCCTTTCTCCAAGTTCGGTAAGTGTACGTCCTGCATATCCATGTTTGCTTGTGAACCCTCTCTCGTCCAGGATCCTCAGATGGTAGCGGACAGCCCGCTCTCCTATATCATAGCCCCGGTTATTAAGTTCATCAGCTATTGCCCGGGCACCTATAGGCTTGTCACTCTCGTGAATTACCCTCATAATTTCAATGAGTTTTCGCTCAATTTGCGGATCCATCATGTTTAACACCGTTATGATTTACAATAAAAATGAATTGACTTGATTGTGACAAAATTTTATAATTTTCAAATAAGCTCTGAGTAAAGCCTGTTCTCTCCTGGCTTGCCCAAAACCGATTTAGTTCTTATTTATATTCAATTATAGTAAATCTTTTCGTAGTTAATATATTTTATCTCCCTAATCGCGTCCCCGAGTCCCGTCTCGGGAGGACGGAGCCCTTTTCGCTACGCTCAAGAGGGCTGAATTATGGTCAAGATAAATTGTTTTTCAATTTGCTGAAAAGGGCTGATTTACCTGCAGCCGTTTTAAAAAGGTTTGATCGAAAACGTTGTTACTGTGTGATCAACCGGCGCAACGGTTGCGCTTAAGAGGGTTGAATTATAATGAAAGTGTTTTAAATAAGCCATGAGGGCAAACTTATGGTCAAGAAAAGTTGATTTTTAACTCACCCAGGGGCTGCTTTATCCGAATTTTATTTTGGTTCTAGAATTCGGGGGGTTTAAGGTTATACTGGGTTATATGAAGGTGGCTGTGTTTAATTATATCCTTCATACAATTTTTATAATTCCTGGTTGGGGGGAGTAAAGTTCTCCTGCTTCCAGGAGGTTTTTGAGAAGTGTTTCGAATTTTTCTTGAGTTATTCCTTTTTCGAGAGCTTTCTGTTTAAGTTCTTCTTTTTCTATTTTTCCACCAGTGGTGTTCAGAATCTCTATAAAAATTGATTTTGGGTCTTTTTTTATAGGGAAAGGATTGGAAGGGCTTTTTTCGGGGAGTTTGAGGTTTTTTACTGGGAGTTTAGCTTTGAAGATTGAGGTTTCATACTTTTTGGGAGGTGAGATTAGTGAAAAGTTTTCGTTGACTTTTCCGGAGATTTCAGCTTGAAGGTGAGTTCGAAAAATCACTGCGTCTTCGAGATCTTCGGAAAAGTGGAATACCTTCAGTTTTCGGGTTTGCAGGAGAGTGCCGCAATGCTGGCATTTCAGGGTCTTTTTTCCGGTTTCTGTGATCTGGGCATGCTGTCGGCATTTCGGGCACACAATTACTGCGTAGCGCATATTTTTGTGCTTTTGTCCAAATTCCAGCTCAACTCACCTTCCGTATCTTCTCTTTCTTTTCTGATAGTCCCTCATAGCTCTCAGCAGATCGACCTTTCGTACATCTTTCCAGTTAACATCTGTAAAATAAAGTTCCGAATAAACTGACTGCCACACCAGGAAATCCGAAAGGTTCTGCCCTCCCGAACGGATCATGATATCAGGCTCGTGGTTGACAAGGAGATGAGATTCAAGCATTTTTTCGTCCACTTCTTCAGGCATGACAGTCCCTGCTTTAACTTCCTCAAGGATTGTCAGTACAGCCCTCATAATTTCATCTCTTCCCCCAAATCCCAGTGATACATAAACAAGAAAATCATTTCCGGGAGCAATGCTATTTACTTCTCCGTCAGCGCCATATATTCTATAACCTGTGCCGGCATGCAGACTCGAAAAGTTCTTTTCCAGCTTTGCTTTGAGCGTTGATATGACTTCGGCTTTTAAAGCCGGATCAGTTTTCAGGATGTCTACATAGACGCTCACAATTTGGACCTTGAATTTTCTAAAAATGTTAAGTGTGGATGTGAGCCTCTCGATTCCTTCAGGGTCAAAAAGGTCAGTTTCCTTGAGTATGATTGCTACATGCCTGGGAATATTTGAAAATTCTCTGGCTATTTGCCAGGTCAGGTACCTCTCATAGACCGGGTATGCAAAAGAAAGTAAATCCATCTGAAAAATATCCTCCCTGACAAGCTAAAGCAATCCACTATTTCATCTTTTCTGTTATTCATCTCAACTTCATAATTCTTTCCAGACCTGTTCCGTATGATCTGTTCCAAATGACAAATTTTTCAGGTCTATCGAGTCTATTATTGGGTTTATTTACTTTGCAGTGGATACGATCTTGATTACATCACCGTTTTTCAGTTCATGCTTTTCCCCAAGCCTGAGCCTTGTCCTTGCATCTACCGCGTATAAAAATCTGTCTCCGATGTCAGTATGTATCTGGTAAGCAAGATCATGGCAGGTAGAACCCCTTTTCATAAGGTAGGCATCAGGAAGCATATTCCCACTTTTATCGGACCACTTTCCTTCATCTTCTACGGGGTATACAACAATGAGGTCCAGAAGCTCGAAGACAGTCCTGTTTATGCACTCCTGGACACCTGTACCGCCAAGTCTCGCAATCACTTTATGAATAGCTTCGAGCCCTTTTTTCTGGGCTTTTGTAAGGTCTCCACCAAGCACTTCGAATTTCCGGTCTCCAGGACTGTATTTAATAAGCTCGTTTTTTGCTGCAGACTTAAGTGCCAGTTCGGCTGCTGCACTTACAGAGACTACTATTTTATCAAGGTCTTTAAGCCTGTCCAGGTTTTCTCTTGAGGCGATGTCAGATTTATTTGCGGCGATAAGCATAGGCTTGCTGATCTCTCTCATTGTGTCGCAGAGCCGGATCATATCTTCTTCGTTCCATTTAACATGGTCCAGCCTTGCAAGCCCTGTTTCTATCAAAGCTGCATTCACATGAGATTCTCTTATTCCTGCACCGGCAAGCTGTTCTGCAATTACAACTTCGAGCTTGAGCCCTTCGGCCTGAATTTTTCTCGCAAGTTTAACCCAGTTTCTTTCCAGAATGCCATAAAGCCACATTGTGATTTCCCTGTTCAGGAAAGCTACATCTTCAAGAGGGTCATGATCTCCTATATCTACAGGGTTGCCCTCAGCGTCAGTCCCGCCTGAGGCGTCTACTACATGAATAATTGCCTGAGCCTGTCTAAGTTCATCCAGAAAAGTATTCCCAAGTCCCCTTCCTTTGTATGCATCAGGGACAAGTCCAGCAACGTCAATTATATCAATCGGGACGAGCCTCACCCCGTCTACACACTTTCCACATCTCTTTTCCTTTTCTTTGCAGGGACATTCAACCCGCACATAGGTAACTCCGTGATTAGCATTAATAGTTGTAAAAGGATAATTTGCAATTTCAACATCTGCAAGTGTAGCAGCTTTGAAAAAAGTGGATTTTCCCGCATTGGGTTTTCCCGCAAGTCCTATAGTCATTGACATAAATTATAAAAACGAACTTGTTGCATTTAATCTTTATTGATAGTGATGTTAGAGAAATAGGATTTTTTCCTCAACTTCCGAGCCGAGGTCAGAACTGCAAATTAGGGGTTAAGTCGTCTCTTGAAGAATAAAGTTTATATCCTTGAATGTGCTTATCAGTGTTGCTCGCTTCTGTCCCGATAGGGTAGTGGATATCCTTGAGGCCTGCGGAGCCTTAGACCTGAGTTCAAGTCTCAGTCGGGACGTAAATTCTTATTTTAAAGTTCTGTTATCTATTAGATTTTCATTTTACTCTTTTGATTCTTTCTTTGCTTCAATTTTATAATGGAATACTTTACGCCTGGAAAGATATTTGACTGCTTTAGCAGTACAGGATAAAAATCAATTTGATAAAATTACTGGACACATGCCTTTTTATTGATGAGGCCAAGAATCACGAATTGAAGAAAAAACAGAAATAAAGTATTCCATAGTAAAGTGAGATGGAAATAATTGATATCGCGATTTTTTTACACTTTGGTAATGGGTCTCGCTATACCCTTGTAGTGATTGAAAAGGTCTTTTCCCCATCTAAGTGCACTTTCATCAAAACTTACCAGGTTATGATTGTAGTAAATTCCACTGTTGCAGAAGAGGGAAAGCGCCATGAACTTTTCCGTGACTATGCTTGAAGCAATTTTCATATTATTATTATTGCAGACATAGAGTTTGGTATGTTTCAGGTTCAGGAAATGTTCAAGTTCCTTCTTGTAGTCATTGAGCATTCTATCATAAACGTATTCTGTAAACACCAGGGTTATGTCCGTGCCTTTTGCTGCAAGCTCTATACATAGGGACGGATAGATGGGTAGGAAAAAGGAGGATGAAATCCTAACATTCTCTGATTCTGAAAGATATTTTACAACTTCTTTTGGATATTCAAACACATGGTTTCGGTCAGGGTTTACTTCAATATAGTTCCCAAGCTTTCCGATCTCGTCGAGAAACTCAGGAGGAATTGATGTCATATCCTGGTTTATCCAGTAATCGTGGTTTTTATCAAAAACGTTGAATGTTTCAAGAATTGTTTTCATCTTCGGAACCAGAATTTCGCCGATACTGGAAAGTTTATAGAGTCTGTTACTCTCAACAATAAGATCCCGCTTCATCAGTATCTTTATCTGAGTCATTATTGGGCTCGAGCGGACATCAAGCGTATTTTTGATTTCTTCGATGTTCTTGGGTCCGTCCAGAAGTAATAAAAGTAGATTTTTCCTTTTTTCTGAAAGAAAGAGAACATCCAGTAATGATGAATCCATCTGATTCCCTCTCTTAGGTCTCACCTGTTATATGTGACATCATATATATCTCTATACTAGAAGACTCTGAACTTTTTACCTTTATCCTTGCCATTGTAATTTTTAATGAGATAGGAGTTACGCAGTTGGCTCCTAGCATATTGTTTTTTCCAAACTTTCAAATATTTGAATTAATTTAACGTGTATTGGGGATTCCTTAAGTATTCTGTCACTGCCACTCTTCTAATTTTCATAGCACTTTCAAACCAGGATATTCCACTTTTGATTCTTTGTAATTCCAGTCTAAGAAAAGCTCTTAATGAGAACATTATATGTGCTCTTTGTGATTCTTCCTTTCTTGCCTGACATTTTTCGACACCACAGAACTGTTTTATTCCCCTATGATATTCCTCAATTTTCCATGACTTCTTTGCCAAATCTTCACGTTTTGCTTCATCCATCTCTTGCACATCTGTAACCCAGTGTTGCGTGTCTCCATTTTTTGAAACTATCCTAAACACCTTTACAAATCCATATGCTTTGAGGTGAACCACACGTCCTTTTGGAGGAATATCTACTGTTTCAAGTGGCACATTTCCCTTGTTGTCAGGATTTACCAAACGATTATTTTTCAATCTTGTAAGGAAATGCCACTCTTTCTGTCTAATGGCTTTAAGGTTTTTCACACTTGCATACCATGTATCAAATAAAACGAATTTGGGATTAAAACCACGTTCTTCGGCCTTGTCAAGCATATCACGGAAATGGTCATTCTTTGTTTTGTCGTCTACATCGATGTTATAAATTCGAAAATCGATAGGTATAACGGTTGTACCGTCAGTCCAAACTAAGGTAACCAGGCCTATTCCCTTTACAGTACGATGATGTTTTCCACTCCACATACGACGAACAAAAGCAATTTCTTCTGCGTATGGTTTATCTAATGTTGAATCATCAACAATTAGGTATCCTCCCTTAAGCTTGACATAACTTTTTACTTCCTCCCATAGTGCTTCCGTGTCTGGAGGTTGCCTTTGAAGGCAACGAGTAAAAGCATCATGAGAAGGAGCATTAGCTATGTCTGGATAACATCTAGCAGCTTCAGTACAGCTAAAAACGTTAGAAGCCGCAATGAGAAAATTAATGTAGTCAATGTCGGTACACTTAGGTGGATTTATGTCCATAACTCCGTACGTTTTTAGAGAAACACTAAGCCATAAGTATATTTATAAAGATATCAAGTTTTCGGCATTTTAACTGCGTAAGTCCTATGAGATAAAGGATCTTTATGGGGTTGGAATTTTTGGGTTTATATTCGGAATTTTTTTAGGTTTAGGTTTATATTTGGGATTTTTAGGTTTATATTCGGAATTTTTTTAGGTTTAGATTTATATTTGGGATTTTTGGGGTTTATAGTTAGGATACAAAGGTAATTACCATTTTTTATACATCACAATGTCATAAATAATATATCATAATATCTTAATATTATTTCTAAATATAATTACTTTTCATTACCTTTTAATAAGTTATAATTACTTTTCATTACCTTTTAATAAGTCACTTGAAAAATTCTGCATGGAAATTCTTTTAAAGCACATATCTTCTTACTTTACCATATCGTTCTCGTTTTTGGAGGTAGTCGGAGATTATCTATTACTGCGATTCCGAAATAGGTTCATAAAACTTAACTTTTTAATAGATCTGACGATGACGGATTTTTCCAACAAATAAAAAATTTAGTTTGGAATCGAAGCACTAGATACTCATCTTTTCAAATCATATCTTGTTTACCTGTCTGGAAAGTCTCTTGAAATAATCAAACAGCTCCTGACCCCATAAAAGGGCGCTGGGTTCGGAGCTTATAATGAATTGCTGGTCGAATTTCCCATTTTTATCAAAAAGACCCAGCATCATTGTCCTATCAGTTACGGTAATCTCAGTAAGCTTTATTCCTTCTTTTGAAACATACAGGCTTACGTTGTCCATGCCCATTACTTCATCGATCATATTTGAGTGTTCTTTTGATAGGTAGTTCCAGACAGATTGATTAAAATTCAGGGACAGCTCGGCATCTTTTCTGCCAAGCTCAACGTACAGGGGGAGATAAGCAGGGTTGAAATAAGAAGCAAAAGTAGAAGCATGCTTTGCATTGGCCATACTGTCAATTATTTCTTGAGAAGGTTCATATATATGGTTCAGGTCGGGTTCTATAAAGGTGCAATCCCCCAGTTCGGATATACGTTCCAAAAGATGACGGGGAATTCCATTCAGATCATGACTTGTCCAGTATGAGTTGTTTTTCTCAATTACATCAAGAGCACTTATCAGGGGCTTTATCTTCTTGATAATAAACTCTCCCAGGACTGTGAGCTTATACCTTTTGTCTTCTTGGACAATAAGATCATGATCTATCAGTTTCTTTATCTGGGGAAGGATCGAGGTGGCTGTAACATCCAGTGTGTTCTTGATTTCGTCAATATTTTTTGAGCCGCTATCCAGCAATATAAGAAGGTTTTTTCTCTTATCGGAGCGGAAAACAAGATCAATAAGTGAAGAATCCATGTTCTCTTACTTCCTGTTATTCAGTAATTTGCAGTTGTAGCCGATCCTTCTTTCCGGCAGGCTGGTTCTCTGGCTGTTTATTTTCAAATTGAGCGTTTCTCCGGTTTTTTAATTTAACTTTTATATATAAATAATATATAATATTATCTCTAATTAGTTAACATCTCAGGGTTACAGATCCCTACAAAAATCATTTTTGTCTCCATTGGCGTATGTTTCCAGCCAGGTGGAGAAAGGTATTCCATATTTGTGCTTATTTTTATTGAGCCTTCCGGAAGTCCAAAATCTTTCATTGAATCCAGAATAAGCTCTTCACCGGTTTTATGGGAATATTCTATTGCCATACTATATTGCTCAAATTTCTTCCTTCCCGCAGGGGTAAATACCAGGAAATTCTGGTCCGGATTTTCCATTGAAGATGGTCTTATAATTATCTCAATTCTTTTAATTCCTTTTCCTACTAGAGCTCCAACTGCATTTCCTACGCTTGCCTGCTCAGGAACTATAACCTCTGCATCTATGAGGCCTTTAATCTCTTCATAATAAGCCTTTACAGGGCCTCCGAGCAGGACTATGGGAATATTTAATTTATACTGAACAGGAACGTCTTCCTCCAGCATTTTCTTTATTCCTTCTTTTCCCCTGCCTTCCAGAATAAAGGACATCAGGCTGTAAACCATATTTTTTGCAATCTGCTGCTTTATTTTTTTGCAAAAAGCATGAACTCCCATTAGAGTAAAACGCGAAAGTTTTTTGGCTCCAATCTGGGCAGTTTCCACATCCCATTCGGTATATTCCCCAAGTACGTGCAGGGCATCAGTTGGTGTGAAGCCTATAGCCTGGATCGCACGCTGCTGAATCAATGAATCAAGGACTGCTGGAGAGGGGAACCGGTTCATTTTATTTAAAATTCCATAGATCGAAAGAGGTTCATCTTTTATAATCTCAAGTAACTTTTTTTCGCTTTCTGTAGGATCAATAGGGTCTGCTCCAGTGCTGACAAAAAATTTTGTGGGCTGAGTATGTTCACTGAGCATGGTCCTCAGGGGCACGGGGGTCTTTTCAAGTTTTTCTTTAAAATTAGGATACCGCACAGCAGCAACGCAAAGAGGCATAACCCGTCTTGGACCTATCCTGATGCATTTCTTAAACCACACATGGCTATCTCCCCCGTTTGCTGAACTCTCCATTCTTATTGCTTTTACGCGGGTTTGCCAGCCTCCTACAACTGCTCCTTTCTCACAAAGCTCAGGAACTCCATTTTTTATTATGGAAACATCCGTACTTGTCCCTCCCACATCGATTACGGCGCAGGTGTCCAGTCCTGAGAGATAAGAAGCTCCCTTAATACTTGCAGCCGGGCCTGAGAATATTGTTTCAATGGGACGCAGTTTTGCACTTTTTATATCTATAACCGAACCGTCACATTTCAGCATAAGGATTTTCGCATCAAGTTTTCTTTTCTTTATTTCGGCAGTGATGGAATGGATAAACTGGTAGGTTATAGGAATTAGCTGGGCGTTTAAGACGGCTGTAGCTGCCCGTTCGTAAGCTCCAAGCTCCTGAGATAATTCATATCCGCAAACCACAGGATGTCCTGTCAATTTAAGAACTATCTCCTTTACTTTAAGCTCATGTTCCGGGTTTCTTGTGCTGAAGTACGAAGACACTGCAAACGCGGAGACTTTCTTTTTCAGGCTTATTGCAAATTGTTCTACGGCAGTAAGGTCCAGAGGCTGCAGTTCATCTCCATTGCTATCATGTCCTCCTTTTACACTAATACAGTAGTCTGCTGGAAGTTTTCTTGGGACGGTATAGTTCCCTACCAGGATCAGACCAACAGGATACCCTGTTTTTTCGAGAATGGTATTTGTTGACAGGGTTGTGGAAACCGATACTAGCTTTACTTTGCTGAGATGTTCCGGATTCAGTTTATCAATTGCATTTCGAATTCCGACCATAAGGTCCGGATAGGTAGTAATTGCCTTGCTGGTATCAAGGATCCGGCTGTCCGAATCTCTTAAAATTACGGCATCGGTATAGGTTCCGCCTGCGTCAATACCCAGACTATATTGCATGTCAAAACAGCCCCATTTTTACTTTATATTACACAATTAAGGTCCTTTTTTAGCTGTATACATCTTTTTTATCCGGATTTATAAAATTATTCTCAAGATATATATTTCTGTTTATAATATCGGCTGGATGTACTAATTTATCCTTATCCTATCAAGCTGTAATCGTAGTTTTTGGGATTCCTATTCCTACGAAAACAAGTTTTGTTTCCAGGGGCACATCAGTCCAGCCGCTCGGAGCTAGATGCTTCCGACTTACGTCTATTTTTATATTCTCCTTTTGAAGTCCTGCACTCACCATGTAGTCCATAACAAGCTGTCTTCCAAGTTTTTCTGCGAATTCAACTGCTTCACTATAGCTTTCAAATTTATTTCTTTCAGATGGGGAAAAGACGATGAACTCGTTTTTAGTTTGATACGGCAAGATCTCTTCTGCAGTGCATTTCTCGTGAGCCTCATTATCTATATTTTCAGCCTCAACTTCAAGAGACTTGATAACTTTTGTTTTTATAACTTTTGTTTTTATAAGAATCTCTACTCTTTTAATTCCTTTACCGACAAGAGCTCCGACAGCATTGCCAACATCAGCGTACTCTGGAACTATGAAGTCAGCATTAATCAGGTTTTTGAGATTCTCAACATATGCTTTTACAGGTCCTCCTAGAAGCACCACAGGAATTTCAACTCTAAAACGGGTATAGTTCCTTCCGAGAAGAACCCTGTCAATCTCGTTTCTAGGCATTCCTTCTATAAGATAGGCAATAAGATCTTCGGCAATATTTCGCGCAACCTTGTGTTTTGCTTCCGCACTGAAAGTTTCTGGGCTCTGCTTAACTATCCTCCCAAGCATGGAAGCTCCGATTGTTGCAGCCTCTACATCCCATTCGGTATATTCTCCAAGTACATGAAGGGCATCGGTAGGCGTAAAGCCTATTGCCTGGATTAACCTTTTCTTGACTAATGAGTCCAGAATGGATGGGGAAGGACGTTTTTTCAGGGCTATGAGCAGGTCACCGAAGGAAACAGGCTCATTTCCGATGTGCTTGTATATTTCCCTCTCTCCTGCCTTCAATTCGATAGGTTTGAAGCCGGTCCTGACATAAAATTTTGTTACCTGAATGCTTTCGCAGAGATACCCTTTTGCAACCCTGTTCGATTTCAGTTTTTCCCTGAAACCGGGGTATATGACCGAAGCTCGGCAGAGTGGAATTACCCGACGAGGGCCTATATAAATTCTGTCGCCTTTCACCCAGATATGGCTGTCTCCTCCCGTTGCAGAGGTCTCCATACGAATTGCTTTTACCCGGGTTTGCCAGCCTCCGACAACGGCACCCATATTGCTGAGTTGGGGAAGCCCGTTTTCCATCATGGCTACATCCGTGCTCGTGCCGCCAACATCGATCATAGCGCAGGTATCGAGTCTGCTCAGATAAGATGCCCCAACAAGGCTTGCGGCAGGCCCTGAAAATATTGTCTCAATGGGCTTTTCCAGGGCTTCTTCTATTCCCACTACCGATCCGTCACATTTCAGCATCAGCAGGTTTGCGTTTATACCCCGGATTTCGAACTCCTTAACTATAGCTTGGATAAACTTGTGAGTAATAGGAATTAACTGGGCGTTAAGAAATGCAGTTATAGCCCTTTCATAGGCTCCAAGATCCTGTGAAAGTTCGTGCCCGCACACCACAGGGTGACCTGTAAGTTCCTTTACAGCTTTTTTGACAGCAAGCTCATGTTCCGGGTTACGGTTACTGAAATATGAAGAAACTGCAAAAGCCGAAACCTTATCTTTTACCTTGAGGGCAAATTCTTCTACTGAGTCAAGGTCAAGAGCCTTCAGTTCTTCTCCGTCACTGTTATGTCCACCAGAAACCGCTATCCAGTAGTCTGTAGGAAGTTTCTCAGGAATAATATAATCTCCTACCATGATTAACCCTACCGGAAACCCCGTACTTTCCAGAATGGTATTTGTAGACAGGGTTGTAGATACAGATACCAGTTTAATATCTTTAAGATGCTCCGGGTTCAGCGCATCAATAGCGTTTTTCATTCCAGGGAGAGGATCGGGGTATGTAGTTAGCGCTTTACTGGATTCTATCACAGATCCATCTGAATCTCTAATGATAGCGGCATCAGTATAAGTGCCCCCTGCATCGATTCCAAGACTAAAGTGCATTTTTAACCTCTTTTGGGAGTTATATATAACTTCCGGGATTTCCATACGATTTTTTAATTCAGACTACTTTTAATTCAGACCATTTTTAAATTCGGGGAATTAAGTTTTCTTTAGAAAGTGATATGATTCAGAACTCTCTAAATCAGGTGTCGATTTAGACTCATATACGTAACTTGGATATCTGTTAAATCTTGTAGTAGCTATGGATAGCTGCTAGAATTAAAGAAACGGGCTGTTTTCTTATCTTTCGGTTTTCATATTGGTTTTTTCACGAAAGTCAAAGCATGAAGCCCACTGTTTTAGCTGTTGGTAGTTGACACCATTATTACCATATTATTTTATTATTTCTACGTTTTTATTTTGTTAAAATAAACTTGCCTTTTCCCCTTTCTTCTCGTTAGAGGATCTACCTCTGTTTTTGAAATTCTGGTTTCTTTCCGGGACGGGCTCGATTTTTATCAGTACGTATGTATTTTCTGTAAAAGCTGCTTTCAGCCTCTCTTCTACGAGATTTGCTATCTCTGCAGCTTCCAGGACACTCAGGGAGTTATTCACATTAACAATGGCATTGATTGCTATACCTTTCCCTATCCTGCGAGTTTTAAGTTCTCCGGAACCCGTGACGTTTTCGGTTTTGTTTATAATCTCCTTGATTCTGAGGTTATTTTCTTCATCAAGGGAGGCTTCTATCAGTTCATTTACAATTTTGTAAAGAAGTCTCCCTGAATTTCCAAGGAGATAGAGGCTTAAAAGAAGCGCAGCGAAAGAATCAGCTATATTAAAGTTTTTTCCAGGCAGAAATGTGCATCCTATTCCTAAAATAACAAAGCAGGATATTAATACCTCTTTTATTGGGATTATTAACAAGCGTTTTACTGAAATAATTGATACGTCTTTTACAGGTATACGAGCTTTTGAAAAATCCTCTTTAGTCTGTAATTCAGGGTTTTCTGTCAGAACAGCCACAATATTTCTTAATATAAAGGCTGAGGTTGCTGCATAAAGTGCAATAATTTCAGGAGTTTCGGGCTCTTTACCCTGCAAAAACATGAGTATTTCCCCAGAATTCAGGGAAATCATATGAAAACTTGCAAAAAGAAGAATAAAAGCCCCTGCTCCCATGCAGAGGGTTGTGATTTTTCCATGCCCGTAGTTGTGGCTTTCGTCTCCAGGCTTGCTTCCAATCGAAAAATCCAGGAGTTTTATACACTCATCAATAAATTCAGAGAAGGAACGAACTGCATCGGCAAGAAGCAAAGTACTATTTCCCAAAATCCCGGCTAGCAGTTTGAAAAGTGTCAGTATCAAACTCAAAGCAAGCTCTGTATAAGATCTATTGCGGATTTTATTGTGGGTTTTGTCAAGCTTTTTATCCGCTTGCATTCGAAGTTCACCGTTAATTAGCTTTTTCAATCTTTTTTCTAGTGGGTCTTTTTATTCCAATCAAACCTTTTTGAAAATGTTTGTGCCACAATGCACTGGTCGATCACGCCGATAGAGTTCGGGAATAAGTTACTCAAATTCAAATGTTGCTGTGGTTTTCGCTCAAGTCTTTTTTGAAAAGGCTTGGTAACAAAACGAAAACTATTTCTTTAAATTGGATAGGCCCTCGAGTGCCTGTGTCTTTATAACGCGGTCACAATACAGTGTTTAGTCACTCGTGCAATAATATTGGGAGGATTGGTAAACACAGGTTTAATACCTGTACTTGCCTGAAGAGTCGTTTTTAGCTGTTTTTCCGTTTTTCCTGCAATTTTAGGATTTTATATACTTATTGAGGTTGGTGCAGGTCTTTTCATCAGGTACTCGAGGGTTTTACTCAATGACTGCTGATTATTTTACTATTAGAGTGGGATTACAGTTTTTCCGTGAATTTCGTTCATTACCATGCCAAGAGCTGTATAAAGAGCTCCAAGGCCCATAACAAGTCCTACATAGCCAGCCACTATAAGCAACCCTGTACTGCCGGTTGCGTTTACAACAGCAAGCAACATAAATAACAAAAATAATGTAACAAATACAAATTGGAGGGCACGGACTCCTATTCTCATAGTAACGATCAGCATAACAAAGGTATAGACGCCCCAGATAAAGAGATAAGCGGCCATAGCAGTTCCGGACGAAGCCTCAGCCCAGCCGATTGCAGGCATAACAAGCAATCCCGCCAGTGAGAACCAGAACAGACCGAAAGCAGAGAATGCAGTCCCTGCAAAAATATCTCCTTTTTTCCAGGACATAATTCCTGCAAACACCTGGGCAAACCCACCCAGAAATATTGCCATGGAGACGATCATTGATTCTACAGGATATATCCCTATGTAGCTCAGACTTAACAGAACTGCGGCAAGGCCAAGGCCGGTAAAGCCCAGAGGGGCAGCATTTGCAGTCTTGTCAACTATTACAGTAGCAGTTCCCACGTTTTCGCTCATGGTTTCACCTGAAGCCATAATTCTAAAAAAGTTAAAAAAAGAAGTTTAGGGCTTAGAGCCCATAGTTTTCGGGTCTGAAAACGGCAACTTCTTGTTTGAACTTGGTCAGGTTGTCGCTCATGAACTGGTCAGCATCATCGGTGAGGGCTTCGAGATCGGCCTTAACTTTTGCAAGAGCATTGGTTTCGAATCTTGTAAGTCTGAGTTTGCCGGAGTTGGTACCTTCTTCGATGATGTTGCAACATTCGATTGCTGCGTTCTTTGCACGGAGGTAGTTGTTCTCTCCATCTTTTGCGATTGCCTGTGCTACTCTGTAGGCATTGTCGTAAGCAATCACATAGCCCTGTGGGTCTCTGTATTTGTCCGAGAGCACGAGAATGTCTCTGAGATCCTTTGCTTTTCCGGTCTTAAGGGCAACGTTCATCATGGAACAGTCGTATGCAAGGGTCTCGGACCAGCACTGTACAGTTGTACCGCCGAATTCACCGTGGTATTCAACGGATTCGTTGGACCAGAGGTCACAGCACTGCATAACAATGTTACCCATCAGGTCAGAGTGAGCACAGGTTGAGGTCTTACCTTCCTGAGCAATCGGGACACCTGCAATGGCCTTTATGATGCTGTTCTCGTAACCACAGTCCTTTCCGGGGCCGACTGCACCGGCTTCATATGCACAGAGAGACCTGGCTGCAGAGATTGCCCTTGCAACAATTGCAGTTGTGTGGGCAAGGTTCTTGTCAAGCAGACCGCCTGCAATGAACATTGCAGTGTTTGCCTGGGCACAGTCCGTATCACCTGAAGATACAGTTCCTGTCTTCTTTGCAACATCTGAAATGTCCTTCCAGACCATTTCCATGTCCATACTGCCGAGCACACCGATCCCGAAGAGGATGCCTGCAGTGTCGTTCCTCAGAATAGAATAGTCAAAGATTTCCTTACCACCCATTGATTCAACTGCAAGCATATCTGCACCATTATTGGCAGCTTCTTCAAAGGCTTCCATAAAGGTGCTGTACTTGTCTCCTCTGAGATCTAGGTAGTCCCTGGTCTCACGGATATCTCCAATTGTATGGCGGAGTGCACATTTTATACCGTATTCATCATGATATTCTTCCATGATGGTCTTCTGGGCATGTGCAACAGCTCCTCCCCACTCAGGGTTGTTGGACATCTGCTGGACGTGTTCAGTTTCAAGCACAATAGAGGGTGCTCCTATTTGAACCATCCTTGACATAACGTCGGTGGTGATCCTTTCATACTCTTTTATAAGCTTTTCTTTGGATACGCCGGCTCCAGGCCTTGGGGCGTAGTTTATTTCGGGAGTCGTGTAACCGGCACCAATCTCAAGGCCAAGCCCTGCTTTTACAGGGAATTTTGATTGCCCGAAAATCAGTTCATCTGCGTTAGCGTAAGCCATTGAAGTGTATTTTTTTACCATTTTTGCTCCCTCCTCAGTGTTTGTGGAACTCCTCTCTTAATGCTGTGATATCTTTGGTACCTGCAACGATTGCGTCAGCAATCTTAGGGGCGTCTGCAGCTTCTTCACCATAAACCCCAAGTTCATACTGAGACACGAAATCCTGGTTCACAGCACCGCCACCACATGCGAATGGGAGTTTTATTCCCTTTTCAAGGAGCTTGTCATTAACTTCCTTGAATGCATACATGGTGGTTGTCATAAGAGCAGTACCTGTGAGCATTATTGGCTTTTCTTTTTCGACTGCAGCGATTACTTCGTCTACAGGAACATCTCTTCCAAGGTCAATTACCTCGTAGCCATTTGCTCTCAGAAGGGCAGCAACAATGTTCTTTCCGATGTCATGGACGTCGCCTTCTGCAACATGGCAGACAACCTTGCCCTTTGGCTCGGGAACTTCGGTGGTCTGACTCTTACAGAATTCGATACCTGCCAGCATGGCATCAGCAGACATCATAACGTTCGGGAGGAAAATGATACCATCGTCGTAGAGTTGGGTTACAACTCCCATTCCTACCATCAGGGCATCATCGATAAGGTCGATTGGCTTCTTGCCTGCATCGATAGCAGCCTGGAGTGCGTCAACTACGTCATCCTCTTCTCCTTCATAGATTGCTTTTGCAACAGGATAGATGAGGTCGTCTTTGGGATAAAGCTCTTCTGCAGCTTCATCAGGTGTCATTTCCTTTTCGAGGGCGACGTTGTAGCGTACTAATATGCCGTCGATGTCTTCCAGTTTCAAATCCAACATATTTTAACCTCCATTTAGCAAAAGAGTCTCGGATTGCTCAGATCGTTGACTCTGCAAGTTACATCTCCCTGAAGTTTTTAAGCGTTTTTACCAAACGCTTCTCGAATATAATGTCAGAGAATTCAAAAACCTCCAGATCGAATTCCTTCCATTGAGGGGGATTGGATAACTTTGAGTGGTGTACTGATCATTCAGAAACCGGATTTCAATCCGTTCTCTCGTTTTTCAAGCTTTCTGAAAAGAGCTTTTGAGTTACTTCCCGTTTTTACCCATTTTTTAAGCTTTTTTCAGAAAGTTTTTAAGTCGCCAGGTTCATATCTCTTCTATTTCCGATTCTCTATTTCCTGGCTCTAAAGGATTTTTTCCAGTTAATTCTGATAAGTGTACTCCCTTTAGTATTCCGGGATGCACTTGCAGATCACAGTTAGATTTTATTGCATATACCTTCACCTATGTTAATTTTTGAATTGCTATAATTTTATAATTCTCTTCTCAATTTTCTCTGCAAATGATTTTATTAAAAAGAAGTGTTTTTTTCTCCCTATTGATCTAATCAACGAGATCAAAATTTACTGGTTGATTGTTTTACATTCCAGGAAGATTTTATTACAGAGGGTGAAGATATGGAGATTCTTATTTTGAGCGTGGAGGTTATCAATTTAATTTGTTTTTATTGTGGATTTAAATCAGGCAAAATGAGGTAAATAAAGTATATTTTTGAAAGCACACAAGTGAAATGAATTTCCTGTTCAATTCACCTCAGAAATCCCCTAATTTCTTACTTCCGATGAGAATTGTGTGAAAGCTCCCATAACTCTAATCTTTTAGTTCTCTGGGATTTATTCAGATTCGGTTTTTGCCGTTTTTCAACTCTTTTTTAAACAGAGGCAAGCTATTTTCCTGGCAGGTTATTCAGTTTCTGTTTTTAATTTTTTAAGAATCAGGCTTCTTTATAACTGTTTAATATTATGCTGTTACTCAAAAGCCAGTTTTCTCCAGATGGCTGAAAGGGTACTTTATCCTCTATCTGAGGGATCATCTTCCGGATAGGGGGCGATGAGCATTTTATGATATATAAAGTTTTTGTGTGCCAGGTCAAAGCTGTCCTGATCCGGAAATATTTTCCTTCCTCATTTATCTTCATCCATGCCGCAACATCCTGAATCGGAAACTTTCAAACCGGAAACATTCTTCCTACTGTAGTTTCCTTCTCCCTGCCAGGCTGAAGTATGGATTATTCTTTCTCTAGGGTAAGAAGGTTCAATAAAGAAGGCCTAAGTTATCAAACTCTGTCTTTATAACCTGCAGGCCCTCCTCACAATCCTCAGGAGATTTGCCGCCTGTGATCACCAGTTTGCCAGAGCTGAATATGAGCACTACTACCTTGGGCGACTCAAGTCTGTAAACAAGCCCAGGAAATACCTCTGGCTCATACTCTACGTTCTCCATACCAAAGGCTATAACAATGGTATTCAGGTTCAGGTTTGTTTTCAAATCAGCGGTGGCAACAATGTTCTGAATATGAACCTCAGGTTCTAAATTTATTTTCTCGCATCCAATGGACTGGAGCGTGTTAGCCAGATTGATTATGGCCATCTTAGCGTTTTTGACGGTCTTAGCTCCGGTACATACCACTTTTCCTGAAGTGAAAATCAGAAAAGCAGCTTTTGGATTCTCAATTCTGTAGACCAGACCAGGGAACTTAGCTTTGTTATATTCTGCTCCTTCCAGTCCGGCCTCTATCTTCAGCAGGTCGAAATCTTCCGCCAGGGTGGTGGATGCCACCACATTCTCTATAGTTATTGTATACTCCATACAACATATATCTTAGATGTTCTATTGAAGCTATTGTCGGTTTAAATCACAAAATGCTTAAAAATTAGTGGTTTGTATAGGACAAACAATCTAACGCAAATATTATATAAATAGCAAAATTGGTTGCCTACCAGTACGCAGGTGATGTTTTCATGATCACGTTTCCAGTTTAATAATTATTTCTTTTTCATGTGTTAAAATAGGTCTGCTGTAACAACCGAATTGCATAGTCAAAGGTCAGAAATATCACAAAGAATATTCAAAAAAGAACACCAACCAAATAATAAAGGAAGGCCAAAATGTAAATATTCCTCTTATGTAAACTCTGTCTGTAGATATTGATTTCGATGTGATCGATAAGTTCAAATACCAACCAGTGGAAAATGAAATCAATTGCCAGCAATTAAAAAAATCAATTTAGAGAAATTTAATGAAAAATTGTTAATGAATTAGAGCGGCCATTCGGAACTACAGTAAATCGGAACTACTGTACCCGGTAATTACTTTCCTGAACCAAAAATATTCTTCCGCCCAAAGTTTTTCAGCTTAAAAAATGATCATTGCCTGCTATAACCTGGTTTTTTCTTTCCACTTTTTGAAGGAAAGCTGCTTTTCTTTCAGACATCTGCTTATTGTTATCCACAACTTTAATAAGTTCATCTCTGGACACGGACGTTACCGCAGAAAGTACCTTTACTCTTGATTGAGATTTTCCTTTTTTAAGGCTTCCATTTTAGGGATTTTATGCGCAGAAGTTACACTTCTCTTTATCGGATTTTCCTGACGCCTGAAAGAAAGCTTAATGTGGTTTATGTAGTTGGGTGGTTTATGTAGTTGGGTGGTTTATGTAGTTGGGTGGTTTATGTAGTTGGGTGGTTTATGTGATTAAGTGGTTTATGTGGTTGGGTGGTTTATGTGATTGAGTGGTTTATGTGGTTGGGTGGTTTATGTGATTGAGTGGTTTATGTGATTGAGTGGTTTATGTGGTTGGGTGATCTATGTATTCAGGGTTTAGCTCTTCTGCCTTATTTAGCATGAAAATGCTGCCATCTGCAAGCATTTTCATTATTTGTGCATGTTATTCAAAGAATATCATGTTAGTTTTTATGCTTTCCAGAATCTACTCGGAAACAGAAATCACTGTTTCGATGGAGATCTCCTGTGAAGCGATTTCAAATTAGGACGAATAGGCCGAAACTCCAGAAATTTGAATCGAGTTTTCTCTGCTCAGGGTTACTCCTCTCCTACTGGTCTTTTCCAACAGTTCGATCAATTTGTCTAAATTTTCTCCTCCCTGCTGGGCCGAAAAATGAATCATTCTTGCTCTGGGGTTTAATTTGCGCAGGAAAAGGCAGATTTCCAGGAGTTCTTCACGATTATTTATAAGTTCTACTTTATTGATGCCCAGGATCTCAGCCTCACCTATCTGATTTATCATGAAATTCTGCAGCTCGCCCGTCTTCTGACTCAGGCGGCTGGCATCCACAAGATTCACTATCGGGGCAAAAGTTATTCCCGGGATTCCCATATTCTCAATATTTCTTTTTATTTGTCCAGGGGGAGTTATTCCTGTGGGTTCTATTATAATAGTGTCTGGGTTGTAAGATGCAATGAGATTTCTCAAGGTGTATTCCATGTTGATTTTCAGGGGACAGTAGACACAGTCACTTGTAATTTCCCTGGTTTCAACTTCCCCTTCCGAGATCGTGTCTCCATTGATCCCTGTTTCTCCTATCTCGTCAGCGATAACTGCCACTTTCTGTCCCTGTTTTCCCAAATGTTCAACAAGTTTTCTTATCAGTGTGGTTTTCCCGCTTTCCGAGAATCCTCCGATTAACATACATTTCATGCCTTTACACCTTCCATAAGTTAAGCAAGAGTCCGAATAACCCTCTGGTAGTGGCAATATCTTATAGGGTGTCTAAAATGGAGAGACACTGCCACCATCATTTAAAAACGTTTTTTCGGGGTTATCTCCAGAGGTCGTTATTCCTTTTGACTCTATAATTAAAGATTCTCTTAATTGTATATAGCTTAACCGACACTGTTTTTTTATTGAGGTTCAATATTTTCCCCTTTTAAAAATAAGCTTTTCCTGAAATTTCATACTGGTCTGAATTTTCCAACACATTACGTTTTCAATATTGCAAGGGGATAACAAAATTCTACCGGCTAGAAAAATAGAAGTCATTAAATATTGAAGGGTATTGAAAATTTGAAGGCTTGACTGCATATTTAATTATAGAAATCCAGAGTCCTTAGTATCCAGAGTTTTGAAAAACTCGATCCTGCTTACAGTCCATGGCATTAATATTCGTCAGTAAAAGAGCTTTCTTTTCAATATACTTTAAATATGATCTCCGCAATATACATTATATATTATCAAAAATTAAATACAATCCTCACAATATTAATTTAGTTCTGGTTGAAAATTATTTCCCGTTTTTAAGATGAGAGAGTTTTATCAATTGATACACGGATAATATGTCCCTGAGCAGGATTCCGAATAAGCAAGAATAAAATTTTCATTGCTTCTAATATTGATTAACGTGATAAGTATCATTGATATGAAACACTTTTTACTTTATCATCTTGACTAAAGGCTGAAACTATGTTGCCTCCATGATCGTGGTGGGTTTTAGGGCAAATTCTGGCGAATTTGTTTCGGCTTAGACAATATATGAGTAATTGGAAGCTGATAAACATGAGTTCACTTATAGACCTGATTTTTTTCTCTGAAAAAAGAAAAAATCTTCTTGTTCAGTTAGCTAACGGGCCGATGGATATTAACGAGATAAAAGAAGTTCTTCATGTAAACTCCTGTGCTCTAATGCCTCAAATTAAAAAACTGAAAGATATGGATATGATAGTGCAGAAGGGAAGTATCTACCAACTTTCGGATATAGGGTCAGTAATCGTTGAGAAAATGCTCCCTCTTAAAGCTGTTCTTGACGTTTTTGATGGAAACAAGGACTACTGGTCAAAGCATGACAGGTCTCCTATTCCCGAAAACCTGATTCAGAAAATTGATATGCTGGAAAAATGTAACTTGGACGAGCCTGATCTTGACCACCTTTTCGAATTTCCACAGTATTTGCGTGACAAACTAAATGGTTCAAAAACTATAAAATCCTTTTACTCTTATTTCTGTCCTGATTGCCCGTCGATCCATGCTGCCTGTGCGGAAAATGGGGCCGAAGTACACCTTATGCTCGATGAAAAAGTGTATAACAGATTTAAAAATGACTTTACAGAAGAATATAATGTGTTGCTTAAAAATAAAGTATCGCTTTATATATACTCCGGTAAAATAAGGCCCTCTTCCTTCATGGTTACAGATAATTTCTTTATGCTGAAACTTTTCGGAAAAGAAGGAGAATTCGATCACAAGAAGATCACGAGTTTTACTCCAAGTGCCCTGGAGTGGGGAAATGAACTGGCTCAGTATTATATAGACCGTTCCACGAAGATTAATTATAACGATGAAGGTTAAATGAACTACAAAGATCAGTTAAAACCGGAGATCAATTAAAAAATGTGAGGAAAAATTTCTTTTACTCACTAATTTCTTCTTCCTGATCACCATGCTTATGCTTTTCATGGTGTTCATGTTCATGGTGTTCATGTTCATGGTGTTCATGTTCATGGTGTTCATGTTCATGCTCGATTTTGTTTACTTTTATTTGCTTTCTCTCAAATACCTCATGTACCGAATTATTTACAGCAGCTTTAACAGCTTCCTCGTCAACGTTTGAGACCGCTGAAAGTATCTTGAGGGTAGGGGTAGCTCCTTCCTTTGATTTGATCACATCTTCCTGGGGCTCTTCATAATATATTGTAATGTTCTGTTTCACGGTTTCTGATCCATTGTCCAGGAAAAGCTTGATGTGCCCTATAAACTCGGGATTTAGTTGCAGCACCTTTGCTTTTATTGTGTTCATCAGTTCGGTTGTTAATTCCCTGGCAACCTCAGTACTCAGGCTTCCATTTTCAACCGCAAACTCTACAGAATAACTGCCTACTTTTGAGGCTTCAATTGAATTTTCGGTCTCCTGCGGTGCAGAAGGTGCAGCTTTAGAAGGTTTTATTTCTTCTGTTATCTCGGTCGGGGCTTCTTTGGATAGTTCTTCAAGATCAGGAAGCACTAATCGCATAAAATTCTCAAAGCTTTCACCTGTGTCTTTTCCTGAAAGCAGGACTACTCTGGATTTCGGATTCAGTTGCTGGACCGAGGCTTCAAGGATTGGAATTCGAATAGGTTCTATCAGGTCTATCTTATTTATCCCGAGAATTTCCGCATCAATAATCTGCCTCATAGCAAATTCTTTTACTTCTTTCATCAGGTACTTGAAACGGCTGCCGTCAATCAGGGTCACAAGAGGGGCGATTTTTACCTGCTCGCCAAGATTCATAAGTTCAATTTCTTTCTTTATTATATTCGGGAAGGCGATGCCTGTTGGTTCGATCATAAGGATGTCAGGCTTGTATTCATTTGCAAGATAAGTAACTGTTACCCTTAGTCCTACTTTCAGAGAACAGCAGATGCATCCATTTGTGATCTCTTTCGTATCGAACCCGAACTTTTTTATCACATCCCCATCAATTCCGACTTCCCCGATCTCGTTCACTATAATGGCAACTTTTTTCCCTTTCTCTGCCAGGTATTTGCCCATATTGATAATAGTGGTGGTTTTTCCGCTTCCCAGAAATCCCCCCACTACAATGACCTGCACGTTTTTTCCTCCCTTCGTATCTTCTTGCTTATTGTTTATTTTTTTCTTTATTCGTCTTTAATCTCAATAAGCTTACCCTTTTTTACTTTCCTGCGACTGTCAGATTTTCCCATTTAAATCTGTCATCAGGGCAGGCGTGCAGACAGCGCTGGCAATTTGCACCATCACAGAGGTCAGTTCTTATTTTTACAACTCCGTTTTCTTCCATTCTCAGGGCTCCGTTAGGACAGACCTTTACGCACTTATGACAGCCTTCACACCCCTCGATTACCATGGTAAGGTAAGTCCCGACCTTTTCCAGTACTTCCAGTCCTTCTTCTCCAAGTTCAGGAATATCCCTTTCAACCTGACGGTCAATTTTAAGAATAGAGGAAGGCTCACCAATCATGGGCAGTTTTTTCTTTTTCAGGAACTTTTGAAGCATCTTAAAAGCCATGCCCTCGTTCCAGTAAGCAAGCTCCAGCATATAAGCCTCCTTAAATGCATCGGAGGTTGCAAACATTACATGGGTGCCCACTATTTCCTTTGCAATTGTCTGCAGTTCCCAGAGCCTGTCTTCAGAGAGCAGAATTTCTCTGGCAACGGTCAGGGAGGTATTTCCAATCTGGGAAACATAATTCGCGTTGTAAGGGATCATTCCCACCTTATGGGCTTTTGCCGCGTCCATATAAGTGCCTGCAGCGCCTGACATGTGGGCTGTCTGTAGTTCTTCCATGTCTATGCCTGCAGCTGCACAGAGAGTAATATGCCCGGCCCGTAGTGCTCCTATGGCTCTCCCTGCTTCAATAAGATCTTTATTGGTAAATATGACCCCATCCTGAAGATGAAGAATGCCATCCGGGGTCTGAATCTTTGGCAGCACAATTAGTTTATTTCTCATAGCTGTCTCTATAAGGGCAATAACTCCAGTGCCTGTGATGCCTTTTGCAGTGAGCTCTCCCTTTTCCACTACCTCCCCGGTTTTAGGATTTACAAGGTCTCCCTTGATGGTATTCATATCCCGATCGAGTACATAGCAGCGTAGATTATTTCCCTCAAACTCCACGTCACAAATTGTGTGAGGGGAAGCAATGGACCCGCATTCTATCTCCTGACCTTCAAGGGCAGGACCTGCAGCAGCTGAACCTGTATATATAACGCCGTTTGCTTTAAGAGCCATTTCGGCATTTGTTCCGTAGTCCGTTGCAATCGCTATGTCATTACTCTCAATCATGCCAGCCTTTACAATAAGAGCAAGAGCATCGGCTCCAACTTCGTGTTTAATTGCCGGAGGCACAAATAGTTTGCAATTTGTAGCTTCTTCAAATCCCTCTATTTCGGCCAGGGGTATTATACGAGCATCCCTGTTTTGCTCTTCTATGTGATATTTTTGCTTTTTACGTTCTCCGGCGTATGCCAGGTCTTCAATTGGAATACCCTGGAATATAGAAAGCTGAATTGGGTTTCCGCAAATTGCAAATTTTTCCATTTCTGCCAGGTTTACTCCAAGTTCAGCAAGAATGTTTTTTACTGCGGTTGCCGAGAGCCCGTGGGCCTTGTCAAGTCCGTAGTGGATTGCAAAATCAAGATGATCCATTACGTTTGCTCCGGGCAGGGGATTTCTCAGTGTTATGACGGTTTTCTTAATCTCACCGGTTTCCAGGTCAATTTTCTGGGCCCTAAAACCGCTGGTTCCGAGGTCAATTGCAACTCCTATTCTCATATCTTAACCTCCTCCAAAAAAAAGTTTAAGATTTGTTAGCCAGTACGTTTTAGACATATTCTTAGTTTAATATATTTAAATAAGTATTATGTTGAATTAGATCTAAAGCTATTTAACTGAATTGTTTGTTCTGAACGGCTTTCCTCAGGTCATAGCCTATCAGAGTCTAGCTCTAGAGCTTTCACTCCTCTGCCAAAACTAAAAAAATATAACGTAGAACACAGTTCCAGCTATTCTAAAATCTTAGAACTCTGGAATGTGTCCTTAAAAAATAAAAAAATTTTTGTGCCTTTTCAGGCGTAGTACTCGTCTCTTGCTGCAACCAGGGCTTTGACGTTTTCGAGAGGAGTCATGGGTGCAATCCCACAGCCAGGTGCAAGCACATCTATGCCGCCTTCAAGAGCTACTTTTGCTTCAGCTTTTATCTTGTCAATAGGTCCAGGCAGTAGGGTAAAAGGACTGGAAATATTTCCTACTAATCTTGCTCTGTCTCCAATGACTTTCTTTCCTTCAGCTGCGTTACCGATCTTTTCTTCTACGCTGAGTCCTTCAAAACCGCAGTCTGCCATGTCGCTGAGGATCGCGTTAACCTTACCACAGATGTGGAGTACAGTCACGGAGTTAACGCTAGCGGAAAACTTCTGTAACCTTGACTGAAGGAACTGTCTAAATGTGTCAGGGCTCATGAGGTCAGGAGAGGCGACAGGGTCTGCAATAGCGATAACATCTGCGCCAGCTTCGACCATTGCGTTTGCATAGGCGATTGCAGCTTCTGTGGAGATATCAAGAGCCTGCTCGAAGAGGTCAGTTTTTTTAATGGACCATTTCATGAAGGATTTTACACTTATCAGGTCGGAAGCTAGTGTAACCGGGCCTTCCATACCTCCTATAATTGGCACGTCAGGTCCTACTTTTTCCCTGACAATTTTAATTGCTTCGAGTACGGCTGGAATTCTGTTTCTCTGCAGGAGATCTGCAGGGACGGCTGCACCATCGAGGTTTTTGGGGTAGGGGCTAGCTGTGACAGACGGCTGCCTGTTTTTGGTACCCATGTTGATTTCACAGCCCATTGCTTCACCAAGAACGGTAAGACAGTAGGGGAGCCTCACAGCTTCAAGTCCACTAAGTTCATAGTTAGCAATTGCTAGTTTTGCCATAAGTTCTGGATTAGTGTGAGCTTCAGGCCAGGCAGCTCCAACTTTGTCCATAAGTTCTACAATCCCGGTCTGGGTTACGGAGCAGACAGGTACTTTGTCAACGGGCTTGCCTTCAAGGGCAGCTAAGAGTCTCGTTTTAAGTGTAAATTCGCTCATAGTCATACCTTTTTAAGTTGTCTTGATTTATTTTTATTAGAATTTTATTGCCTACTTGACAATATTAGTGTTCAGACCTTTTAAATCCAAAAGGTTTCACGCCCCGGAATAGAAAATCCAGAGTTTTGAAACACAGTTAAAATCTTAGGTTTTGCCTGGGAACTCAAAAATAAATTCGAATCTCCCTTTCCACCTCGTCCAAGCGGAGATAGAAACCAGGGTACTAAAAATAATTCTCAGGCTCCTTTGATTACATTAGAGTACGGGCATTTTTTTTAGTTAACAACTTATAAAAGCTATTTGTCAAGAATATTTTTTTACCATATTTTTAATAAATAGGGTCATAAATTTCGATCTCGTTGTTCATCCTTTTATGGTAGCTAGGTTCTCCACTTTTTCACTTTACTTTGTTAATGGATCAAGTCTGATCTGATAACAAACCAAATGCAATTTTTCTCTACCTTATTTCCTCTTTTATTTGCTACCTCTCTCACTTTGGATTTCAAAATGTTTTTCAGAATCTATGTCAAGCTTCTTATTCTTGTATCGCATTAAATCACAATGGGGATTTCGATGGGGAAGAATCTGACTGGTGATAACAGCAAGATTTGTTCTCCCCAGGGGAACGAACATAGTATTCAACTTTCGGAGTTTTTTCAAAAGTTAAACGTTGACGAAAACGGGCTCAGCGATCAGGAAGCTGCCAATCGGCTCAAAGAATGTGGAGCCAATGTTCTTGAAGAAACAGGAAAAGAGAGCATAATAAATAAGTATCTCAGGCAGTTTCGGAATTTATTCTCGATCCTGTTAACTGTGGGATCGATTCTGTCTTTCATTGGAGAATACCTTGATCCAGGACAGGGAAACCTGTATATAGGAATTGCTCTTGCAGGCGTTGTAGTCATCAATGGGACCTTTACATTCATACAGGAGTACCAGGCTGAAAAAACAATGGAAAGCTTTCGTCAGCTTCTTCCCCCCCATGCCAGGGTCCTGAGGGAAGGAACGGTAAAGGATATTCTGGCATCGGAGCTTGTTGTAGGAGACGTCATCCTTCTTGAGGAAGGAGATAAGGTTCCTGCAGATGGGCGTTTGGTTGAAATTAATACTCTGAAAGTGGATAACTCGGCTATTACTGGCGAATCCGAGCCTCAGCTTCGGTCCCTTGAATGCACTCATCCAAATATGCTGGAGTGCAGGAATATGGTTTTTTCAGGGACTCTAATACAGAGCGGGAATGGAAAAGCTGTTATCTTTGCAACTGGACAAAATACTCAGATCGGAAGCCTTGCAACACTCACACAACAGACTTCAGGTGTGGATACTCCCATTCGAAGAGAAATAAATTATTTCATAAAAGTTATATCTACAATTGCGATTTCCCTGGGAATAGTCTTCTTTATGCTTGCTTTTCTTCTTCAGGATATTTTTCTTGCAAGCCTAATCTTTGCGATTGGAATTATTGTTGCCAATGTGCCCGAAGGGCTTTTGCCCACAGTCACTCTTGCCCTTAGCCTTGCTTCCAAGCGAATGGCCTCGCGGAATGCTCTTATAAAGCAGCTTGAGTCCGTAGAAACTCTGGGCTCGACAACGGTTATCTGTACGGATAAAACCGGTACCCTGACTCAGAATAAGATGGCAGTAAACTCTATCATGATCGGTTTTGAATGTCTCGTTCTCGAAAACCCTACCAGTACTAAAAAAACAACCACAGAACAGGGTATCATCGAAAGTACAAACAAAGAGGATGTAGAAAAACTTGTGGATTCAGAGGCAGAAGAATTCTGTGTTCTAACATAATCTGTATGGGATCCTGAAAAATTATCATCTGTTTTCATAAGAGTTGCAGGACTATGTAATAATGCAAAACTTCGCGAGTCTGCTCCGGGATATACTGGTGACCCAACTGAAGGTGCACTTCTCGTTTTTGCAAATGGTCTGGAAGATATCGGAAATCTCAAGAATGATTATCCGAGGCTGGAAGAATTTCCTTTTGATTCGCTTACGAAAAGAATGGAAGTTATCTGCCGCACTCCTGAAGGAAAACTTGAAGTCTATCTCAAGGGCGCCCCGGAAGTAGTTGTGAAAATGTGCAGTTCATCCCTGGATTCAGGAGGAGGAATCCGGAATCTGGATGAAACTGAGCAACAAGAGCTTCTTAACCGGCACCTGAGCCTTGCAAAAAAAGGAGAACGAATTATAGCCCTTGCGTACAGGCAGATAGAAGAACTAAGGGAATATACAGGGGACTTTATCTTTCTGGGATTTATAGGAATTGTAGATCCTCCACGCCCTGAAGCCAGAGAAGCTATAGCAAAGTGCCATACAGCCGGGATCAAGGTTGTCATGATCACAGGTGATCACCCTGTCACGGCAGAATCAATAGCAAAGGATGTAGGGCTTGCAAACTCAGGAAACCTTGAGATCATTACTGGAAACGAGCTGGCAACGCTATCACGCGCAGACCTTGCTTCAAGATTAAAAAATCCGAGCATCGTCTTTGCTCGCACTTCTCCTGTACAAAAACTAAAAATTGTGCAGCTTTTTCAAGCCGAAGGGGAGATAGTGACCATGACCGGAGATGGGGTCAATGACGCTCCTGCAATCAAGAATGCGGATATGGGTGTTGCTATGGGTAGTGGCACGGATGTGGCGCGCGAAGCTGCGGATATGGTTCTCCTTGATGATAATTTCGCTACGATTGTGAATGCTGTAGAGGAGGGCAGGACGGTTTTCGATAATATTAAAAAATTCATCGTATACATTCTTGCTAGCAATATTCCTGAGATCCTGCCTTTCATAGCCTTCGTCCTCTTTGCCCTGCCCCTTCCCATGCCTGTACAGCTTATCCTGGCAATCGACCTGGGCACGGATATGCTACCTGCGATTGCCTTGGGAAAAGAAAAAGGAGAAGGTGATATTATGAAAAGACCTCCCAGAGCGAGAGAAGAAAAGCTTTTGACTCCTCCTCTGCTTTTTACAGCTTACGCAGTAAAGGGCCCTGTAGAAGCTATTGCAGGCTTTTTCTGCTATTTTGCCGTCCTTTTTGAGGGGGGCTGGAGGTTTGGCGAGCAGCTTGCAAATAACAACCCCCTTTACATGCAGTCAATAACTGCCTTCTTTTCAGCAGTGATTATATGCCAGATTGCTAATGTTTTTGCTTCCCGAACTCGGTATCAGTCAGTCTTCTCAATGGGTTTATTTAGTAATCGTATGGTCCTGATAGGAATTGCAAGTGAAATCCTGATCCTGGCATTTATTATCTGGAATCCGTCGGCAAATCTTATTTTCAATACTTCTCCTCTTGACCTCAGATATTTGCTAATTGCTGTTCCTTTTGCGATTTTGTTGCTTGGAATCGATGAGTTAAGAAAATATCTGTTGAGAAGGAATGTAAGCTGGGTAACCAGATATCTTAAGTGGTAAATCAAAGTTATAAAAAGCGGGATTTACAATGAAAATTGTAATGTTGGTCAGGGTAGCAAACAGAAGTGAGTCATGGTTTTTTCTTCGTTTTACAAAGGCATGTCATCTCATTTCCTATATATTACCAACTATAATATATCTGAGCTCCATGCTCTGTATCTTTTTGTTAAATAATAAAGCACTAAAATTAGCATTATTTTGTGAATAATTGATTTTTAAACATTTTTTTCTATAAAAAACTCTAATACCTACTTGTAATTGTCATAGCGAATGTTATTGTCCTTTAATTTTGATTTAATAAAGCTAATTTTTTATGATTTATTGTAGAAAACTTTTATATAGATTCCAATTTAATTTCATCTGTCAGTATTATTACATTATAATGTTCCTTGCAGACCCGATCCATATCTTACCTCCGGTTTAATTAACCTGAAGCCTCAGCACCGAGCTTAAAATATGAACGTTAGTAGAAAGATCCTTGCTATTATCTATATCATCTTTGCTCTTCTCATTTCAGTTGTTATTTTTGCATCTCAGAGCATTCTCGGTTCCACTTTTTCCGACTTGCAGAAAAAAGAGGCAACTGACAACGTAGAAAAGATAGAGAACATGATCGACCTTCAGATCCTACAGCTTGAGAAGATTAATTCTGATCTCTCTTCAAGAGACGATGTCAGGAATTTAATGCTTAATCAGGGTCTTCAGAATCTCAGCAGTGGAACTCCACTCGGTGACATCTTTTCCATCAGTGGGTGTGATTTTATTTTTCTGGTAAATCATTCAGGGTATATTGTGTATTCTGAAATTTCGGATCCCGAGCCTTCTACTAGCGCTTCCACTCTTAATGTTTCTACTGTTACTGTTTCTACTGTTAATGCTTCTACTGTTAATGCTTCTACTGTTAATGCTTCCTATCTTCCCATAGTCCGTCAGAGAATTAATGACGGCAGTTTACTCTGTAAGGAAACTGAAACTTCTTTAAATGGTCTGTTTCTGCTGAAAAATGGTCCTGCAATAATCTCTAGCCAGCCTGTGTTCGCTGCACCGGATAATAACGAAAGCTCAGGTACAATCATTCTTGGTAAATATCTTGATTCGAGTTTTATCGAATCTGTTCAGGAAAGTACAGGAAGTACATTTGCACTTTATAGTTTTAACAATGCATCCTCGGATCTTCTTCAGGCTTTTTTTGAAAATCCTGGTCCGAATTTTACATATACGGTAACTGGAGAACACGTCATCTGTTATTCCGTGCTTGAGGATCTTTCTGGAAGCCCAGCTATTGTAATCCAGACTGACGCAGACAGCAGTATCTATGCCGAGGGTCAGAAGGCTCTCCGATACATAGTGTTTTTCCTTCTGTTCGCAGGTCTCACGATTGGGGCAAGTTGCAAGTTTCTTCTCGATAGGGAAGTTGTATCCCGAATAGTTGCAATTGATAATTTCGTGGAGAAAGTACGACTAAATGAAAATTTCTCCGAACGATTTCCCATGGATGGAGATGATGAGCTCTCAAGGCTGTCCGAGGGAATAAATCAGACTCTTGACCGCCTGAAAACTACTTCTAATGAATTTAAAGCCCAGGAACACGAAAAAAAGCTAATCCTTGATTCTCTCAGTGAACTGGTAGTCTTCATGGACTCCGACTTGAAAATAATCTGGCTAAATAAAGCAGCTCTTGATTACATGGGCATGAAAATGGATGACGTTATCGGGCAGCATTATCAAGATCTGTATATTTTATATAAAGAAAACCCGGGTAAATCTCCAGTACTGAAAGCACTGGAATCTGGGAACGAAGAGTTCGGGGAAGTAGTTACGCAGGATGGAAAGGTCTGGACGATCACTGCGATTCCTATAAAGAACGAAGACAGCAGAATAACCGGGATCCTGAAAACAGGGTTTGATATTACCGTACACAGGCGTTCGGAAGAAAAACTAATTCAGGCAAAACTGGAAGCTGAAGAAGCCAATAATTCCAAAAGTGAATTTCTTACAAATGTGAGCCATGAGTTGCGAACACCTTTGAATTCCATTATAGGCTTTTCGGATATTCTTCTTGATAAAGTTTTTGGAGATCTTAACGAAAAGCAGTTCCGATACATAAGCAATATCTCAACAAGTGGGAAACATTTGCTGGCACTTATAAATGATATCCTCGATCTCTCAAAAGTAGAAGCCGGAAAAATGGAACTTCACTACAGTGAATTTTCTATTGATTCTGTTTTTGAAGAAGTTAAAGCTGTTCTTTCTCCTCTTATACAGGTAAAATCTCTTGAAGTAACTTTTAATGTAGAATCCGACGTTACAACGCTCGAAGCCGATAGAGGTCGCCTAATTCAGATTCTTTACAACCTCGTAAGTAATGCAATAAAATTTACTCCAAATGGTGGAAAAGTCTCGGTATATTGCAAAGAAAGTGGAAATCGAGCTCTTATTTCAGTCATAGATACCGGTATAGGCATTTCTGCCGAAGACCAAGTAAAACTTTTCCAGCCCTTTACCCAGCTCGATGCCTCAACAGCCAAGCAATATTGCGGCACAGGGCTTGGTCTTGCTCTTGTGAAGAAAATCGTGAACTTGCATCAGGGAGATATCTGGGTTGAGAGCGATCCCGGGAAGGGCAGTAACTTTACCTTTTCACTTCCTCTCAGGAAACCGCTGGAGCTCAGGAAAGCCAGCAAGATTGGAATCGAAGATGTAATCCTAGAATTCGAGATGAGTAAAGCAGCAGCTCTTTCAGTAAAAGAAAATATAGAGAATTCGCAGGAAGAAGTAGAGCTGCCCGAAATCTGTCCCTCTGAAAAGGGAGATGTTAAGCAGGAACTTATTCTGGTCGTTGATGATGACAAAAGTTCCAGTGAACTTCTTTCCATTATCCTTAAGGATGCAGGATATAGTGTGGCTCTACTTTATAGTGGAAAAAGAGTTTTAGAGGTTGCAAAGAGCCTGAAACCTGATATTATTACTCTGGACGTCTTTCTGCCGGATACTAATGGTTGGCTTGTCTTGAGGCAGCTACAGAATGACCCTTATACGGCTTCTATACCTGTACTTATTATTTCCATGACCAATAATAACGAGCTTGGAATTACCCTCGGGGCAACTTACTCTTTTGCAAAGCCGGTAAAAAGAATTGAACTGGTAAACTCTCTCAGGGAAATTACTGGAAAGTTCCGGTTCGAATCTCCTAAAGTTCTTATAGTAGATGACGATGAAAATACTGTAGAACTACTGAGCTCGATGATTGAGCCCGAGGGCTTTGAGGTTATAAAAGCTTACAGCGGGAGAGAAGGCCTACAGAATCTTTTCTTAGAGCATCAACCCGATATTCTGATTCTTGACCTCATGATGCCGGGAATTAGCGGGTTTGATGTTATATCCAGTATGAGGGCCGATGTACGCACAAAAAATATTCCTCTTATTGTATGCACTTCTGGTGAGCTTACTGAGAAGAATCTCGAGGAACTGAACAGTGAGCTAAAAGGACATCTTATTTCTATTCTGAAGAAAGGCACTTTCGGAAGAAAAGAATTAATTAATAGAATAAAACAATTAACTATGCTGAAGAGGCGGAATGATGAAAAAAATCCTGATTGTCGAAGATAATCCCATGAACATGGAACTGATCCTGGACCTTCTGGAATTCTACGGACATAACATAACTAAAGCCGAGGATGGGGTAAAGGCCCTTGAACGCCTTGCTGAAACAAAATTCGACATTATCCTGCTGGATATGCAGCTTCCGAAGATGGACGGACTTGAGGTTCTCGATCAAATTAAGAAAAACCCTGCGACTGCAGATATCCCCGTGATAGCGGTTACTGCCCATGCTATGAAAGGCAGTGAAGAACATTTCATAGAAATGGGCTGTGTGGACTATGTCTCCAAACCTATAGATATTCACAAATTCAGGGCTCTGATAGATAAGTATCTGGGAGATGATTCATCTTAACCTCAGAAAGGTAGTTATAGTTTCTCCAGTTGTGTGGACCTGTCTTTATAGTATGAAAAGAGTTCTTCGCACCATTTCAGTGCACTCTCGTCAAAACTCATCAGGCGTTGATGGTCAAACTTTCCCTTCTTGTCGAAAAGCACAAGCGAGCAGAAACGCTCTGTCACTACGTCTTTCAGTGTTACGCTTTTTTCACAAGTGTAAATTTCAACATTTTTCGATTCCAGAAGAAACTTCAGATCCTCATAATAATCCTTTTTCATCCTGTCAAAAACGGGTTCTGTCAGGATAAGACATATCTCAGCCTCTTTTTGTGCAAGTTCCAGGTACATTTCAACGTGAAGAGGGTTGAAATATGAGAGAAACATCTTGACGTGTTTTGATTCCAGAAGGTTGCTTCTGAAATCTTCAGGAATTTCAAAAAGCCGGTTAAGGTCGGGCTCAAGCATGAAATAGTTCCCTAATTCATCAATCCTGTTAAGGAGATATTCGGGAATTGCAGTAAAGTCATGGCTTGTCCAGTAATCGTAATTTTCCTCAAAAACCCTTACGGTGTTCAGTAAAGGCTCCATCTTTTCGACTACTATCTCTCCAATCTCCGAGAGCTTGTAGGTATTCTTATCGTCTTGTACTATCAGGCGTCCTTCTTTTAGTTTTTTGATCTGGGGCATTATCGATGTTGAGTTGACGTTGAGGGCTGTTTTTATTTCGTCTCCAGTCTTTGGCCCTTCTTCTAGCAGGAGTAATACATCCTTCCTTTTTTCTGAAAGAAACGCCAGATCAATAAGTGATGTTTTCATTTTGTTCCATCTCCCCGGGAAAGTTTTATATCTAGAAGAGATATTCCTCCTTTATTTCTTTTCAGAAAGCAGTCTGAGTTAGTAAAAAATTCTTTCTTCCTCCAGAAGAACTTTGAAGGAGCTTCTCGCAACATTATTGCGCTACTTTTCAATTGATCCTTTATATTTTTTTCCAAAAAACCTTCTTTTTTCCCGTAGCTAATACATAACCCACATACTTTGAGGTTGATTTTTTTCGGAGGAGAATTTTTTTGCTTTTTTCCAGCCTTTTGAACCGGTATCGGATCTTTTTACTTAATAGGTAGTATTTCAGCATTTTCGAAATTGTGTCTATGAGGTACTCTACAAAGCTCCAGGTGCCCCCCATCGCTTCTACCATGTATTTTGTTTCCTGAAGGTACCGGATAGGTTTGCACATTCTTACATTAACATCTTTCAATCCTGCTTTTTCAAGTTCTTCTTTCCATTTTTCAGGTAACAACAGGGAAAACGGAAGTCCTGTTATTTCTCCAATTATTTTTTCGGCTTGAGCGATTTCTTTGGCGGCTTTGGCAGAAATCTCTTTTTCTCTATACATTTCGTTCATCCCCACATAAGCCCCCGACTTAAGAACCCTTGCGAATTCTTTGAAAGCTATTTCCCTGTCTAAAAACTGGGACACAAACTCTGTTATCACGGCATCGAAAGTCCCTGCTTCAAAGGGCAGGGCATGAGCATCTCCGACGATGAATTCTGCTTTGTCTGAAACTTCCTGTCTTTTTGCTCTTTTCTTTGCTTTCTCAATCGAAAGTTTTGCAATATCAATTCCTACTACCTCACAGCCGATTTCTCTGGCAAGGTAACAGGCAGAAAAACCGCTTCCACATCCAACCATCAGGACTTTTTTCTTAGAGTCAATCCTGCATAATTCAGCAAGTTTTTTGGTAGAGGTAAGGCCACCTACATGATAATAAGGTACTTCCAGATAACTCATAAAGTCGTAATATCCCAGAGCTTCAGCTTGTTTAACTGAAAGTTTTAGTTCTCTGTGTGGAATGTCTCTCTTGGCCTGCATGTCAAATCTGCCAGTTTCTGAAATAATTTAGTATTCCAAATTATATCAGTTTTCATTTTCCTTATTTTTTACCAGGGCAGATATCCCGCGTAGGATTTCTTTCGGAGAGGGAGGGTTTCCAGGGATTTTTATATCCACAGGCAGGATTTTGTCGACTCCACTGCCTATATGTAATATTTATGCCATAATTAGTCGGAGTTTAGGTCTAAAAAACAACTCCAATTAGAGCTCAAAAAGGGCTAATTTATATAGTGTTCTCTCTTACTTTACCTAGTATAAATAATTTTTAGGGTAGTCACTATGTTTCCTCCTACCAAGGCGAAATCGGGAAACAGAATTTTTGCAAAAGCTAATTGAGCTCCATTTACGAGACTTTTCAGTCTTGAAATCTCTGAGGTCTGGTGGTTGTAAGTCTGTTAAGTGAAAAATTTTTACTAAATATTGTATTTCTAACTTTATTTGTACTAAATATCGAATTTTTAGCTTTTTTTGTACTAAAAATTATATTTCCAGCTCTTTTATTTTTTCAAAACCCGATACAGCAGATGTACATATTGTTTTTCCACAATTTCGTCTCTTAAAAGTTCAAGCCGAGTACCACTTTTTTCCAGGGTCCTGAAAAGATTTGTTCCATTCTTCCCTACTATTTCAGGAGTGAGGATTAGGCTGATTTCTTCGACAAGTCCATGTTCGAGTAATATGCTGTTCAGAACTCCCCCGCTATCTGAAACTACAAGTTCAAAACCATATCTTTCGTTTGCAATTTTCAGTGCCTGTCTAATGTTTACACGGTCTGATCCAGTCTGGATGAAATCATAATTTCTTTCTTTGAGGTAATTTATATAAGCTTCAGGAGTCTTTTGTGAGACCAGAACGATAGCGTCTTTGCTGAACTCGGAACGCCTGAACACGTGCATTAACCCTTCAAGGATTCCCTTTGAGTCTGCAATCAGCCAGTATGCCCTGGGATCATCAGGCTGAATTTCAGGTTTCTTGAAGTCCGCTTCCTCTTCAGGCGGAATTTTTTCGCAGAAGAACTGGGTTCCGGTTTTTGCAGTGTTCGAGCCTACTATCATGGCATCTGGCAGATAACTGCTCAGGATTTTGTAATGAACTCCAATATTTGCTTCGAAGCCCGTAGTAGAGCCGTCGAGACTTATACTGTTGTGAATTATTACTTTTGGTATCATACTATCCCCTGGATTTTCCTTACTTATCCTATTTAACTCCCATTAACCCTTTTAATACTGAAAAATTACTTTTAAAAGCCAAATCAGCTTTTAATTACTTTAAAGTTTCTATAATATATCAAAGAAGTTATCTGTATAGGAATGTATTTAATTTTAATGCATACTATAGAATTTGAAAGCGTATCAAAGTCTTTTTCAGAAAAGACTATTCTCGAGGATATCTCGTTTTCAGTGAAGCAGGGCGAGATCTTCGGGCTTCTAGGGCCAAATGGGGCAGGAAAAACAACGCTTATAAGGCTTCTTCTTGATATTATCAGGCCGGACTCTGGGGAAATACTTGTCTTTGGGGATTTCCTGAGCCCTGCTGCAAAAAACAGAATTGGATACCTTCCTGAAGAACGGGGATTGTATAAGAAAACAAGACTTCTTGATATGCTGGTTTATCTTGCACAGCTTAAAGGCGTACCAGAAAAACAGGCTCATTTAAACGCTGAGTCCCTTCTCAAATCCCTAGAATTAGAGCAATATAAAAACAAAAAAGTTGAAGAACTTTCCAAGGGAATGCAGCAGAAAATCCAGTTCCTTTCCGCAATTATCCATGAACCTGAACTTTTAATCCTTGATGAACCCTTTTCCGGGCTTGACCCTGTAAATACGAAGACAGTTATGGCCAAAATCCTGGGACTCAGGGCAGCAGGAAAAACAATAATCCTTTCCACCCATATGATGGAACAGGCCCAGACACTTTGTGATAGGATCCTTATGCTTAACAAAGGCAAGAGAGTACTTTATGGCTCTGTAGATGATATCAGGAGGGAGCATGGAAAAAACTCTCTGATCGTAGAATTTGCAGAAAAAGGGGATTTGAATACAATTCGGGAAATTTCTGGCATAAAGAAAGTAATAGAACATGGAAAATCGGTTGAAATTTTCCCTGAAGATGAAATAAGCGTCCAGATCCTTCTTGAGGAGCTTGTCCAGAAAGCAAACCTCATACGTTTTGAAAAAAAGCTTCCTTCTCTGAATGAGATCTTTATTCAAACTCTGGAGAGTGCTTCCAATGAATAGTTTTTCCAAAAAAACCTTTATTGTTGCAAGGCATGAGTTCCTGAAAACAATAAAGCGTAAAGAATTTATTTTTATAACCTTCTTCTTTCCATTCCTGTTTGCAGGAATCAGTGTTCTCCCTGCAGTTATTTCGGGCATTAGCCCAACTGAAGGCCAGAGAGTGGGTTATATTGATATGACTGGCTCTTTCGAATTCCCAGAATCAATACATAGAGAAGGTTTTTCTCTAGAGCCCTCAGAGGTAAAAACCTCAGTTGTAGAATTTGTAATGTACAGTGACATTTCTGATGCAAGGCAAGCCTTACAGGCAGGACAGATTTCTTCCTACCTTGTTATTCATGAAGATTTTCTTAAAACCGGAACAATAGAACTGTATAGCTTTGAAAAAGAAGCATCTATGCAAAATTTTGGGTTGTCCGCTGGACTCTCTAATATCGTTATTACTTCCCTCCTTAAGGACAAAGTGGACGAGCTAACTCTCAACAGGGTCCGAGACCCGGTTAACATAAAGTTCTATAATGTGGGAGAGAGCGGAGAGTCTTCTGAACAGGGTATTAATGATATCTTTGCCAGCTTTGGTCTTCCTTTTCTTACAGCTTTTTTCCTCTTCTTCAGCATTTTTTCATCATCCGGCTTTCTGCTTCGCGGAGTTGCCGAAGAAAAAGAAAACAGGATAATAGAAATCCTGCTGTCTTCGGCAACTCCTTTTGAAATCCTTACAGGCAAGATCTTTGGCCTTGGCGCAGTCGGTCTTCTGCAGGTTTTAATCTGGCTTGTGGTAATAACGCTCGGGAGCGGGTATGCCCTTACTGTAAAAATCGAACCTACCACTCTCTTCCTTGCTGTCATTTATTTCATATTTGGTTTCCTCTTTTTTGCCAGTGTGATGGCAGGAATTGGGGCTGTCACCAGTTCCCTTCAGGAGAGCCAGCAGATTGCAGGAATTTTTACGTTTGTCGCCGCATTTCCACTCATATTTATGCAAATGATCGTTACAAGCCCAGACAGCTTATTTTCAGTCTTTCTTTCTCTCTTTCCTATTAGTTCGCCTGTAGCCATGCTTGCCAGGATGGGAACTACGTCTGTGCCTCTTTATCAGATTCTTGCCAGTATCTTCATTCTGTTGATTTCGGTTTATGTTGTGATCTTACTTTCCAGCCGGCTTTTCAGGACTTATCTGCTCATGTACGGGAAAAGACCGAAAGTAAAGGAAATCTGGAAGAATATCTGGACGGAATCCAGATCGATGAACAAAGGAGCCTAATGCCAAATATAATAACTGATCAAATAAACTATAGTTTTATCGACACGATTTTATAATATTGGGCATATAGTATAAATTGGTTCATAAGGGAGTAGCTGTGAAATGAAGGGAAATACCGGGCAGCTTCAAAACTGATCCAGTAATAAACTTCATTGACATAGAATAAACCTTGTGGACCACCTAACTGATTTTAATTCAACTTTTGTTCAATGCCTAAGTTTTGTGAATCCTGAATCTACGCATAGATCCTTTTTTCAGTCTTCCTTTTCTATCCTCCGCTGTTTTATCCACTATTTTTTACTTCTGCTGTGAGTCCAGCAGTCTCTCGATTTCTACGGCGATTTTGTTCTTTGCCCTGGGTATTCTTGAATATCTCCTGCGCTAATGCAAGTGTTGTAATTCTTTACATGGGAAACTGGGTTGGGGGGATGACTCAAGGAAGCCCCTAAGTCTTTAAGCTTAGGGGTGTTCACGAGAGCTCTGCTTGAATGCAGACTGGAGCGATATAGTTTACCACCTGGAGAGCAATGCTCTCAAGGAAGTTTCGGATATCCCAAGGAATCTTATCAAGCGTATGGGAAGCGAAATTCAGGCTGCCCACAATCTCTCCTCTATAGTTGAGTGGAATTATGGCAATGGATTTTATTCCTTCCTTCTTCATCGCGTCAACCGTTGTATCTGAGTAGAATTCCAGTGAGTATATGGGCTTTCCAATCAAAATTTGCCGTGCCTCCAGAGAATCTGCCTTATATCTGGAAGCTTTTTCTCTAAACTCAGGGGAAGTTTCCCTATATGCAACCAGGTTTAGTTGATCCAGGAGTTCGTCCTTGAGGTATATAACCCCTGCATCGAGTCCGTTTATTTGAAGGCAGGAATCAAGAACTCGGGAGAGTATTGTCTGGAGATTCCAGGTAGTACTCAGTTCCTTTCCGAGTTCTCGCTGGATCTCAAGCATTTTCTGGGCTTCTTTTCTTTCAGTAATATCAACTACAAGGCCCTGGAAATGAGTTGCTTTTCCTTCCTCATCTCTTTGGATAAAGGTTTTCTCTTCTACCCAGAGCGTTTTTCTATCTCCCGTTAAAATTCTATATTCAACGTCGAAATAGTCCTTTTTCTCTGCAATGTTGCGTTTGAGAGTTTCAATAACTGAGCCTCTATCATCTTTATGAATAATGCTTTTGTAAGGGACTTTTCCTGACGTAAAATCTTCTACTCTATATCCGAACTTAGTTACGTTTTCTGAAACGTACACCGTTGGCAGGTTTTCTTTGTTTTCCCACAAAAAAGCCACTGCCTGGCTGTTATTGATTATAGTTCTCAAAAGTTTCTGAGTCTCTAAAGACTTCCTGAGAGCTTCTTCGTTTTCTTTTCTCTCAGTTACGTCCAGTACAAGCCCTTGAAAGTGAGTCACTTCTCCTTCAGGACTCCGCTGGATAAATGTCCTTTCATTCACCCAGCGGATGTCCCCTACTTTTGTAAAGATTCTATACTCTATATTGAAGTCGACTTCACCTCTTCGGATGCGCTCTTTAAGCGAATCCTCAACTCTCTTCAGGTCCTCAGGATGGATAATATCTCCATACAGGACTCTGCCTGAAATGAAGTCCTCCACTGTGTACCCAAACTGAACCACATTTTCAGAAACAAATTCAGAAGGCCATTTTTCTTCATTTTTCCAGAGAAATACCACTGCAGGACTGTTATTTACTACTGTCCTGATTATTTCCTGCATCTCAAGGACAGAAAGTAAATCCACAATTCCTATTACCGCAATAACCTTCCCGTCCTCTGAGAATATGGGAGAAACAACCACGTTCCTGCCCAGATACGTGCCTTTCTTTGGCACTCCACGTATGGTCTTTCCGGTCCTGAGCACCTCTTCGAGTACAGGGCCTGTATAATTTCTGTCAAGGATTTTACCTTTCTCCAGGCGAAGTCCCTTTCGTTTGAGGCTGCGGATAGTGGTTGGAAGTCCAACAAGAGAGTGTACCGCGACCGCTATAAACTCAAGTTCATCAGATCCTGCATCTTCAGATATTAAAGAAGTAATTCTTTCACCCCCCAGAGATCCTGAAAATTCTTAAAAGTAAAAAGGTCGAAGAGTTTTCAGCAAGAAGAAACTAAGAGCTGAACCCTTTATATGCTCTTTTGTTTCTCATTTTATACAGTTTTAGTAGTTATATTTATTCAGCTCTTCGTTGTTTTATGTGGATATCTTCGCAATGTCTTCATAAAAACCAATGTGGTCTCGAATTGAAAATCATCTTATCCATAGGGAATGGCGAAGAGCCAATTACACTTTATTTTATTCTTAATTTATATAATTATAATTTTCCTCGAATTTACATATGTTTTATCCCAAAATTATTTCGGGATAAGACAAAAAAATAGTAGTATTAATTAGAACTAGCTAAAATATTTTTATAGTCCTGAGCGGATTCGAACCGCTGTCCCGGGCTCCAAAGGCCCGAAGGATTGACCACTACCCTACAGGACTGCATGTTAAAGCTTTTACTTATAGATTAATTCTTGTACTTAATTTTTGTGCCAGATTGAGACTATTTTATGTAATTTTCCATAAATATTCCTTTCCTTTTTATTCTGCTTTTTAATAGTTTCTTGTTAAGACTTTATATAGCTTTATATTTTTCTATAATGTTCTTTTTTGGCTTTGAAATCTTTTCCATGAAACTATTTTTCGCTAACATGCCATTTTTCATATCATTAATTTAAAATAATTTCATGCGTCGTCGGTTAAGTGAGGAATCGTGAAAAATTGCGTCAATTTCCTCAACAGTTACTAAATATTTTAATAAATTATGAGCTGGAATAGGGTATCGATTTCATGTAAATGGGCCAAAATTTAAGGCCGGCTTCTAATGCAAAATCAATAGTTTTCAGGCAAGAAAACTCCTTAACCGATGACCAATGAAAATAATTTATTTTATTACTATATTGTGGAGCTGGAAGAGAAAGGGTATGATTGAATAGTGAAGTAACGTATTGTAACAGAATTTTCCGAGAGCTGGCGGTTCTTGCTTCAGGATTGTCAGATTGGGGCATACTCTTAAAGCGGTTGTATTGGGGGATACAGCAAACGGATTGAATTGCTTTCGGGCTTCTTCTTATTTAGTTGTCGTGTATTTTTTAAATGTCTGCTGGCTTTTGATTATCGAAGAAAAATGGTGATTTCAAATTTGACAGTAGATTGCTATTTTATTGGCAGAACATTGTCACTTCATCGACAGTAGATTGCTATTTTATTGGCAGAACATTGTCACTTCATCGACAGTAGATTGCTATTTTATAGTTTTTACAAGATAGTTAGACCTGTCAGGTCTATTGAAACACATAGTTAAATTTTACTGTCTTTCTATTGAGATTAACTGATGATGCCAATAAATTGGGATGTATAAGGGTCATTATACAGATAATATTTATTTATTTATTTATTTATTTATTTATTTATTTATTTATTTATTTATTTATTTATTTATTTATTTATTTATTTATTTATTTATTTATCCCTGTATTGAGTACACTTCTCATTCAAATCCTACGTACTTTTTTAAATTATTTATTCTATTTCTTAACAATGAAAATTAATTTTTTAATTATGATTCTTGTCCTATTTTCAGGGAGAATCAATACTGAGCCTATATTAGTAGAATAATCGGATATCATTAACATACATAATTTATTTCAAAAAGAAAAAACATTATTTACAAAGTCATTTAATGTTTCAGGAAGACTGATACGTAAAATATAGAATAGGAGAAAAAAATTATTAATAACTTGTACACTTTTGAAAAAGATAATATATATTGAATTCGTATAACATTCTAGCAATGCTATAATATCTTAATAGAACTGCTAATCTTTAATCTGGTTAAAAAATGAGAGGGGTATGAACTTAAATTTTATATATTGTAAACCAGAAGCAAAAATCCTACTTTGGACATTAATCCCCGATTAGCTCCCGAGACGTAATAAAATAGTGGGTTGATATAAGTGAAAGCTAGTGGACTCTTAAGCATTCTCACCTTTTCAGAAAAAAGGAAGGATATTCTATTTTTACTTCAAGAGAATCCAAGAACTCTTTCCGAAATTAAAGATTACTTTGATGTAAGGTCACCTGAAATCCTGCCTCGCCTTAAAGAAATGGAAGGTTCAAATTTGATTGTCAGGCAGGAGGGACTGTATCGGCTGACACCTATTGGAAAAGTTTCAGCCATACATTACAGACCCTTACTGGATACTCTGACAGCTATAGAAGCAAACGAAATTTTCTGGAAAGATCATGACCTCGCTGCGATTCCTGATATATTGTTAAACAGAATTCAGGAACTTAAAGAGTGTAGAGTCGTAAGAGATGAACAGGAACATATTTACGATACTCATAAAGCATTTATAGAGAACGTAAGGACTTCTATCCACTTCATGGGCTTTTCATCCATTTTCCTTCCAAGCCATCCCATGATGTTTTTAGATTTAGCCCGTAGGAATATTCCCATTTCAATAATTCTTACACCTAATGTATTTTTTAAAATAAAAAGTGAACATAGTGTTCAGATTGAAGAATTCCTTAAATTCAAGCACACGGGTCTTTATGTATACGACAATGCAAAAGTAGCCTTTGTGGTAACAGATCGTTTCCTATCCCTTTCGCTCTTTTTCAAAAACGGAACCTTTGATCCTAGAAACGATCTGATAGGTTTTGACTCCTCTTCACTCAAATGGGGTGAAGATCTTTTTAAGTATTACAAAGATAATTCAATTGAAATAAAAAATCTATAAAACTTGTTGAAGGTTTCTGGGAAGAAACCTTAAAACTGGAGAGGTAAATCGGGATTGAAGAATTTGGTTTTTTCCAGATAAATCTCCAAATAACTAAGTAAAATTTTCTATATATTTTTATGTTTTTTCACTGCTTTCCCACTTCCACACAAATTTTCATTTTGAATCCCTTTATGTTAAAAAGACACTTGCAATAGTTCTCAGTCCGACAATTGAGGTTGATTCTCCATCTACAAGAATTGTTCTTTCTAACTTGCGGGAACGAGACTCTATGTTATCAGTTTTTGTATAATTATGGATGCAGATCAGCCCACATATAAAGCTATAGAGGATAATGATAGGTTCAAAAGCAAGGACTCCATTAATTATAGAAATACCGAGAATCAGGTGGGAGAGCAGGTGCAATCCAAGAAGGAAATTACGGGTGTTTTGTGCCCCAAGGCTTACAGGAAGGGTTTTGATACCTGCGAGAGTATCTCCTTTGATATCTTTGAAGTCATATATAGCAGAATTGATGAAGAGCTTAACCCCAAAGAAAGTGAAAACTAAAATTATTGGGAGCATGCTCCTACAGGTGCTGCCTGCAAGCCCTGAAATGAAAGCCCCCCAGGTGAGACCTACAACAAAATTTTTGCCTCCAAGTCCACCTTTGAGTTTTAAAGCGAATTTTCCTATTTTAATTCCTTTACTATAAAGGAAGCCGGTTATGAGAGGTAAGAATGCAAGTGCTAGCATTCCTTCTTTTGCCAGTACATAGCTTCCTATCACGAAGGTAATCATAGAGACTGCAAGTCCTATTTCTTTTCTTGACCCACTTAACTCTTTCCGGTTTATAATATCTTCTTCTGATCCAAGAGCCCTGTCGAGTGTATATACGCTGTAAATTACGAGTCCTCCTGCAATACAGGTGAATATACTTGAATGAATTTGAAGCAGGAGGAAGGCAATATGAATCCTTAATGCGCCTGAAAATGCAACTAATATGGAACTTTTTAAGAGTTCTAGTGTGGCATTCTTTTTCCCATATTCTGGGGCATTCTTTCGTCTGTACCTGAGAAAACGTTCAAAACTTCCGAAAAATACATTGGAGCTCATAAAAATAATATTGGAACACTTTTAAATATTATTTATTCAGTATAAGATTTTACAATGTTTGTAAGATATAAGGAATCGTCTATGTTTTAGAGAAATAAGCTAACACTAGCTGAGTAAACTAACGATTATTTTAGAAGAGAATCATGTTCTTGCTATCCTTAAAAATATTGGCGTGTATCCTGAAAGGCATCCAAACAATACAATATTTTTTAGGTTTAAACGCGTGGTTTCCATAGTAAGAAATGGATGGTAAACTCACATTTTGCGGTGTTTTTTTAAAAATCAATATTTTTCCTGATAACGCTTTTTGAAACAGATTCCTTTAATTTGAACTCTTATGGGCATTTCGTGAAAATTGAATGGTATCTTTTTGTTCTCTAAATACACCACATAGTCGATTTTTCCTTCTGCATAAAAGTTCAATAAATCCACGTTTGATTTAAAATCGATATCAAGAAACTTGTAAAATATCAAATTTTACTGTGGAAAGTGGGTTAAACTACTCACTCAAAACAGCGAAGAGCCAAAATAAATATGTTGAACGGCACCGATGTAATTCTGGAAAATGATTTAAAATGTGCTTGAATAAAATCGAATAAAAACTTTTTCGGAAGGCTCTGATCAGCAGAAATGATTAAACATTAAAAATAGAGGGCAGTAAAGCCCAGAAAAAAAGGATTACAAATATTATAAAGGAACTATTTTCTTTCCATATGCTTCATTTAATACCTGACCAAGGGCTGTGTATATTGCAGAGAGTCCTGTAAGGATTCCTTCATAACCGGCTATCTTCAGGATTCCGGCACTTTCCAGATAATTTCCTGCTGCAAGCAAGAAGAACAGGATTGTAAGGGTCAGGAAAACAACGGAGAGAGCCTTTGAGCCTTTGAGAGTACCTATGAACATGAATAGGGTGAAAACTCCCCACATGAATAGGTATGCAGCAAATGGGAGTGACTCTGTGGCCAGCCCTGCGTAGTCTGGAGACTTAGGAATAAGGATAATCCCCACCAGAGAAAGCCAGAAAAACCCGAATGAGGTAAAAGCAGTGGCTCCAAAGGTATTTCCTTTCTTCCATTCCTCGAGTCCGGCAATGACCTGAGCTAATCCACCGTAAAAGATACCTATCGAAAGGATCATCGCATTCATCGGATAGAAACCCGCATTGTGTATATTCAATAGTACAGTTGTCATTCCGAAGCCCATTAAACCCAGAGGAGCAGGGTTTGCGGATAAATCCGTTATTTTTATATCACGAATATTCATGACGTCTTTAATATTTTGACTCATAAAATTAAATCCTCCTTCCCGTTACCGGAAATCTAACCCAAACTTCCAATAAAAATAACATTAAGATACTCAGTTGTTTTTAAGGTCCGTTTTTCACATTTTGGAAATATGTAATTGTTAATACTTATAATTAAGGACAGTATTTATATTTTCAATACAATATAACTAAATAATATAATAGTCCCCACGAGTTGTTAAAAATTTTCATAATAAGCTATTTATGAACGAGTGTGGAATTTGCTTCATATGACTCATGCAAAAAAACCTCTTATGCTCATTATTCTTGATGGCTGGGGCTACAGGGAAGCAAGAGAAGGAAACGCTATCCTGGCAGCCAGAACTCCAAATCTTGACTCTCTGATAGAAGAATATCCCTGGTGTTTCTTAGAAGCCTCAGGGGAAGCTGTAGGCCTTCCGGAAGGCCAGATGGGAAACTCTGAAGTCGGGCACCTGAATATAGGGGCAGGGCGAATTGTGTACCAGGACCTAACCCGAATAAATCTCTCCATAAGGAAAGGTGACTTCTTCAAGAATCCGGCTTTTTTGGGTGCAATTTCAAATGCCAAAGCCAACGATTCCAGCCTGCATCTCATGGGGCTTGTCTCCTACGGAGGCGTTCATAGCTATATGACCCATATTTATTCCCTTATCAAGCTCGCACAGCAGGAAGGGTTGAAAAAAGTATATATACATGCTTTTTTGGATGGCAGAGACGTGCCTCCTAAAGCCGCCCTCAAAGATATAAAGGAGCTTGATGCTTTTTGTAAGGAGCACGGAAATGCTAAAATCGCAACTATATCAGGGCGCTATTATGCAATGGACAGAGATAAACGTTGGGATAGAACAAAACTTGCCTATGATGCCCTGACTCTGGGAGTTGCGCCTTACAAAACTCCTGATGCAGAAACTGCAGTTTCTGAAGCTTATGATAGAGGAGAAACTGATGAGTTTGTAAAACCGACTGTAATCACAGATTCAGAAGGAAAGCCTGAGGCAGTCATAAAGGATAATGATTCTATAATCTTTTTTAATTTCAGGCCTGATAGAGCACGGCAGCTTACCTGGGCTTTTGTAAATCAAGACTTTGAGAACTTTCCCAGAGAAAAACACCCGAAAGTTTACTATGTCTGTATGGCCCAGTACGATGAAACCCTTGATTTGCCTATAGCTTTCCCACCGGAAGAACTTGAAAATGTGCTTGGCGAAGTACTGAGCAAGCAGGGACTGACCCAGCTTCGGATTGCCGAAACAGAAAAGTATGCTCATGTGACCTTTTTCCTTAATGGAGGGCAGGAAAAATGTTATGAGGGAGAAGACCGCTGCCTCATCCCGTCACCAAAGATTGCTACCTATGACCTTAAGCCCGAAATGAGTGCATATGAGGTTACGGAGAAAGTGATAGGGAGGATTCGGTCAGGAAAGTATGATGTGATTGTCCTTAACTTCGCAAACATGGATATGGTCGGGCATACCGGTATCTTTGAGGCTGCAGTAAAGGCAGTGGAAGCCGTAGATAGCTGCGTGGGCAAAATTGCCGCGTGTCTGAAAGAGGTAGGAGGCGTAGCAATTATAACCGCAGACCATGGAAATGCCGAACAGATGGAAAATTCGACAACGGGAGAGCCACATACTGCACATACTTCAAATCCGGTAAAGTGCATTTACTTCGGAAACGATGAAGTTAAAGGACTTAAGAACGGAAAACTGTGTGATCTTGCACCAACCCTTCTGGAATTCCTCAAGATCCGAAAGCCTGAGGAGATGACAGGAGAATCTCTTATTATAAAATAATAATTTAAAAAGAAAAAAATAATCTGAAATTATTTAAGAAGGAGAAATTATCTGAAAATTACGAAATAACGAGAAAAGCAGCCAGAAATTTCAGAAACCCTAATTTTTCCTTCCTAATTTTCCTTTCCTAATTTTCCTTTCCTAATTTTCCTTTCCTAATTTTCCTTTCCTAATTTTCCTTTCCTAATTTTCCTTTCCTAATTTTCCTTTCCTAATTTTCCTTTCCTAATTTTCCTTTCCTAATTTTCCTTTCCTAATTTTCCTTTCCTAATTTTCCTTTCTGTTCCTTCTCTCCTTATACGTCACTTCTTTTGTTATTTTTATTAGATACATAGAATTAAGATTGGATAAAAAATACTTTTTAAAAGGTTAAATACCAGCAGCTACAATAAAAGGGGCACAGGACTTCATAAGTCATAAAGTTTTAAGTGCAGTTTTGGAGTTTAACAGGAATGATCAAAATAACCACTCCTTGCCGAATTCATATGACGCTTATTGATATGAATGCGGAGATCGGAAGAGTCGATGGAGGAGCAGGACTAACCCTTTCCTCTCCCAATATACGAATTACGGCTGAAGAAGCCGATGGAGTCAATATAGAAGGTCTGCAGAGTTTTGCCGATCGGATGAAAAGAGCTGCAGAATCCCTGCTTCCTGAGGGTAAAGGGATCAGGATCAACGTACAGGAAGTGTACCCAGCCCATGTAGGTTTCGGGTCAGGAACTCAGTCTTCCCTAGCCGCGGCAGCAGCTGTAAATGAACTATATGGACTTGGGATGAGTGTTAGAGAACTTGCACTTGCAGTAAAAAGAGGAGGGACTTCTGGTATAGGAGTAGCTGCTTTTGAGAAAGGCGGGTTTATAGTTGACGGAGGGCATAAGTTCAAAGATAAAGGTGGTTTTATGCCGTCGGCTGCCAGTAAAGTACCGCCCGGGCCAGTGCTCTTCAGAGAGGATTTTCCTCAATGGGAAATGGTGGTAGCAATCCCCAACGACAAGGGAATGCATGACCAGGAGGAAGTCGAGACCTTCAAGAAATTCTGTCCCCTCCCTGTAGAAGAAGTCAGGGAAATTTCCCATGTCGTGCTCATGCAGATGATGCCTGCCGTGATGGAAGAAGATATAGTGAGTTTCGGGGCCGCAGTAAATCATGTTCAGACTGTTGGTTTTAACAAAAGGGAGAGCCTTATCTGGCCTGAGTTTGTGAAAGATATTGCTTCTTTAATGCGCAACCGGAGCTACGGAGCCGGGGTAAGTTCTTTTGGGCCTGTAGTATATTCTTTTGTAGATAACAAATCGGAAGGCAGGCAGCTTCAGGCGGAAGTCCAGAAAATGCTTGACGACTCTGTTGGTGGGACTGTCATGCTTACCAGGGCAAGAAATCACGGAGCAGAAATATCCCGGGTTTGAAAGCCTTATATTCAGTGAGTGAAACCGAAAATCATTGTGATCATGCTCGGTCAGCCTGTGAAATGATTCCCCGGCTGACCCGAATGAGCCCACATGTACGAACACATTTGATAAATAACTAGATCCACGTGTCGTTCTGTGTCTCACTCTTATGGCAATCGCATACTGTTCTTCAACCAAAATCAATGGGTCTACCGCAATATTTACTTCCGCATATAGCCTGTATCCTAGACGGCAAGTACTTACTTCAGTCACATTCCTTCTAAATTAATTTAAGTACGATTCTCAGGCTGCAATATCCTCTTTTCTGCCGTAACCGTACGTAAAATGCTTATACAACTTTTTCTGGGAAAGATAAAAGGCAAGACCTAAAGTGTCTTTGGTTGCGGCATCTCCAAAAGGTTGCAGCATCTCCAAAATTATGACTGTATTCTCGAGAGGAGCTAAGCTTTCCGAAGACCAGGCAATAAACGCCTGAATAAGAGCTGTTACCATAAGTACGGCAAAATACCATTTGACCGCACAAAGTCCCCTGATGTGGAGAGAAGTTCAGGATCCACGATTCCATACGTATGGGCACATGTGAGTGTTTTTCCTGGTAAGAGTTCAGGCCTATCCTTGTCAATCTAAGATCTACTTAACTGAATTGTTAAGGATAAAAATACACATAAATAAAAAAATTAGGAAAATCAGGATTTTGAAAGAAGATTCCTTAAAACCACTGGTCGAGAGTTTTTTGTCTGGCTCCTGAAGCAGCTTTAAGTCGTTCTGCAGCTTTTCCCACCCTGTCGATCGAAAAATCGTGACTCTCACAGAGGAATTCGAGAAGTTTTTCAGAATCAGGTTTTCCCCATCTTATTTTGTAATTATCCGTTACTTCAGGGTGGAGAAAGATATCTCTTATTTGATCCACAGCTTCAATTTCTGCCTTTTTTTCCCGGAGTACGGCATAAATATCCCCATGCTTTTTAATTAGTTTAAGGGCTGTCTTGGGGCCTACTTTCTCCAGCCCTTTGTTATAATCCGTGCCCACACAGATAGCGATATCTATGAGCTGCTCCCGCGTAATTTCCAGGGCTTTGAGAGTCTCATCCAACTTGATTTTTTCAGGTTCGACGTCAACGTAAATGTTTTTTCCCGGAAGCTTGCGTTTTCCTGTTACAGCCAGGTTCCGGACAACAATTGGAGCCCCGAAAAGAAATGAATCGTAATCTTGCGAAGCAACGCAGTTGGCATCTTTTTTGAGAACCACATGTGCAGCCTGTGCTTCGCCCTCACAGGGGGCCTGAACAAAGGGAACTCCCATAATACCAAGGAGATATTTGGAATCTTCAACAATTTCCTGGTTTACTTTTGAAGAAGCCTGAGCATACTTATAGGCCGATTCAAGATCTCCTATAGCCTTTGCATTCTCCCATTTTTCCCGGGAGGATTCTCTTATTTCTTTTCTTTGGTTCAGGGTTTCGGATTTGAGGTCAGGAGGCTTGCCGTCAAAAACGAAGAGAGGTTTGACACCTGCTTCTATAAGGCTCGCTGTTCGGTAGAGCAGGCCTGAGAGATGTGAAGTTACTCTCCCTGCAGAGTCAACCAGAGGGCTTCCGTCCCGCTGGCGAATAATGCTCAAAAACTGGTGTAGCGTGTTAAACGCATCAATTGCAACCACCTGATTAGTAAGATCCGAAAGTTCAACTTTTCTTTTCTGGAGCAGGTCGCCTATATCTGTACCCATATTTTCCCTCGTATGTCTTAAATTTTTCAGAAAGCTTCAGCGCTTTCATTATCTTCTTCTCTTTCATTACTTTTTTAGTCTTTTCTTACTTTTTAGCTCGTCAACTGTTACGCAGAAAATCAATATCAATATCCTTTACTACAGGTCAATATCAAAAATGCTTTGCAGTAAGTCAATATTAAAGATGCTTTGCAGCAATCATGTGATTTATTGCTCAATACGCTTTATAGATACTGAAGTCTTATATTTACCGCGTTTTCAGAGTTCTCCTGAGATACTTATCGATGAATATACACTGTTGAAAGACAGAGTACTACTCTGGAAGAAAAAAGTAAAGAAACTTAATGTGATTTTTATTTCAATTCATGGGACTCATTCGATCACTGAATTCCGGCAGTTACTTAACTCATTTTGTCTCCGAATTTCGACAGTTATTGACTTCAAGCGGCCATTGACTTCAACCAGTCATTGATTTCATCAGATCATAGGATCCAGATAAGTCCTGGAATTCCAGTCATGGTCATAGATTTTTAATCCGATTTTTTGAACTTGGCCTTATTAGCCTTTCGGAAGCCCAATCAAAGCTATCCAGTATGAAGAGTGAAAAGAGACGAGATTTATAGGCTTTATAGCTTCTACAGACACCTACTATCAAGCAGTAAGGTCAAGTCGAACATCGATTACTGAATCTTCATTTGCTTCTATTTTGGATATCGTCAGCAAATTACCTTTTCTTTCCAGTAAAGTCGCTTTCGTGACCTGGACCTGGTGACCATCCACCTGTTTCTGGTTGTTGTTTTTATGGACGACCAGGAGCTTCTGCCCTTTCTCAGCCCCTTCTCCTATTTTGGACACGATATTTCTTATGACCTGTTCAAAATCAGAATAAATCAAAATTTCCGACTTATTTGCAACCTTTGTAATAATGCCAATCGGTTCCAGACTAAGGTGCATATAGCTTTCCTTCTTTACCTGCTTACACAAGTAATCAAATAATACTAACTCTGAGTAATAATAACTTACGATCCAAGATATCTAATTTATTTTTTTATTATTGTTAAAAATCCAGATATTCCCTGTTCTACAGAAGAACCAGTATATATAATTTACTGGATAAAGGTCCCTGTGCCCGAATTTTTATCGTAGGGTATTAATTACATTAGAAAAATTAGCATATATTAGTATTAATATTAGGATAAATATTCATAAATTAAATTCAAAACTGAACGAAGATTGAGAGTCTGTTCTAAAAATACTTGAGCTGTTTTTTCTTTCAATTAACGCTGCATATATAGAAGATTACTGCTCTATAAAGAGCATACTTATAAAGTATTGAGTATTCCTGGATAAAAAATTAAATTCGATTGTTAAAAATCTGGGGATTCAAATCATGCTTTTTAATATAGAAAACTAAATATTTTGCCCTGAAATAAAAAATTATAAATGAAATTAATGGTATTTTCTGCGGTTGAATTCGTAAACTGCATTATCAACTTTGCTTGATAGCTCATTCATCCGTTCTTCAATCTTTGTTTCTGTATTTTCCATGTTGACCTTGAGAGTACGGTCTTTTGCTTCCATTTTGTTTTCGAGTTCCTGAAGCCTATTGTTTACAGAGATGAGCATGACAGCTAATGTTCCGACCAGGACCATAACCGAAAGAATAATCAGGGGATTTGTGGATTTATATTCAAATCTTCTAAGCCACTCAAAGGATAGAAGAAAGGATGACAGAACCATCACAACAAGAAATACTGTATCTCTAGTCTCCATCGTATACCTCTAACATACCTGTAAAAATTGTTCCGCATACACAAGCATTCTGTAATATAGCCTGTTTCAAAATTACCAAGCGGAATATTCCTTTAAGTATTTACTGCTTTTCTATTTTTACGATTTTCGATTTTTTACTTTTTTCTATTTTGTTCATTTTTTAAGAGGTATGATATATAATTTTTTCACAAACTAACGTTTATCGATTTATTCCTTTACTTTTGATTTATCGCTCCTGTGAAAAAAGAGCCAGTATCTCATAAACGTATCTCAGAAATATATTTTGGAATCATTTCGTGGGAAAATCTCTATTTAATTAATAGAAGAAATACGAGATTCTCAGGTAAAGTTATATATAAACAGTCATGAGAAACGGAGATGAAATTACAGTAAGTATATAAAGGAATAGAAAAGGCATACTGTCAAGAACTAAGGAGTTTAGCACTTGAGTTCCATTGAACAATCAATTAAAGAATATTTACCTATTATTTCCATGGGAGGACTAATCCTTATAGTGCAGATTCTTGCACTCTTTTTGTCCACACCAATGGAAGTTAGTGGAATGCAGGCTTTTGAGGACCCAACCCAGGTGTCTAATTCTATATATTATATTATAATGATCCTGGTTTTTACCCTGTTTGTCCTTATAGCAATAAAGAAAAATATGAAATGGGTAATCAGCCTCTTTATTTATTTGGCCATAATAAGCACTATCTATTACGTAGTCCTCGCCCTGTTTACTCTCATTCCGTTTCTTTCAGGAGTTGAGTCCATTGTCTCAGTTGTGCTGTCCGTAGGAATAACAGTGCTGCTCTATAAATATCCAGAATGGTATGTAGTTGACATTGTGGGAGTTTGTATTGCAGCTGGGGTCAGTGCCCTGATAGGAATTTCCCTCTCAGTTGTCCCCGTAATAGTACTTCTGGTGCTTCTTGCAATATACGACGCTATCTCAGTATACAAAACAAAGCACATGGTATCTATGGCTGAGGGAGTAATGGATCTGAAACTTCCAATAATGTTTGTAATTCCAAAAAACCTGAACTATTCTTTCTTGACGGAAGACTTCAAACAGGACGAAAAGCATGAGGCTTTTTTTATGGGGCTCGGAGATGCTGTTATGCCTACCCTGCTAGTAGTCTCAGCAAACGTCTTCATGAAAAGTAATTTCTATCCAGTCCTTGGGGCCATACTGGGCACGCTTATAGGGCACGCAATTCTTTCCATTCAGGTAATGAAAGGAAATCCACAGGCAGGTCTTCCCTTTTTGAATTCCGGAGTAATCTTGGGGTTCTTTGCTGGTGTCCTGATCTCAGGGGCCTCATTTCTGTGAAGTTAACTTTTCTTCACATATTACTATTTTTATAAATCTCTATTTTATTCTCAAATTTTCGCAAAGATTTTTTTATTTAATAGTTTAATCACTTGATATGTACAAAAGAATTGCAGTGGTCTTTGATAGTGCCGGAACTCTTCTACATATGTACAGGGTTGCAAAGGAATCCAGTACCGGGAATATCCTTGAAAATATAGAGAGCACTGCTATTGTCGCGCAAAAGAATGGATGCGGGCTTGTAGTTCTGAATGCCGAAAGTGATATACTCCTGCGCTCAAGAAGAGACATGCCTCTGTTTGAGTTTATAAAAAAGTACAGAATTTCAATAGGTATAAGCTGTTCAAAAGGAATTTTTACTCCAGAGATTGCATGTGATATCATAAAGGGAACATCTCCAAAAATGGGCGACATACATGATGTGTTGGAAGCAGTTGCATCCCACTGTCCAAATATTTTTTATCTAGCGGCAGGCCTGATAGTTGATTCTCAAGCTAAAACTGTTCCATATATACTGAGTACAGGAGGGCATGTATTCAATACCACGTTACAAGCGGTCCAGACTCTTCATTCCATGAAAGTGGATACGTATATAGCGTCCGGTGATGGTTTATTTGCTCTCATGCAACTGGCTGAGTTCATAGATATTCCCCCGGAAAGAGTCTTTGCTTATTCAAACACCCTGATGAAAGAAAAAGTAGTGCTCGAACTAAAGCAAAAATATGATCTGGTACTCATGGTAGGAGATGGAATTAATGACATATTGGCATTCAGAGCAGCAGATGTAGGAGTAATGACAACACAGCAGGGCGACAAAAGACCTAAAGAACTAAGAGAAGCTGCAGATGTGATAATTGATGATATTATAAAGGTTGTGGATGTGGTAAAATCGCTGTAATCAGGATGTATAAATAATTATTATATAAACTAATCTATATAACACGACGGGTCAATAATAAGCAAAAATATAACACATCGAGTCAGTATACAGAATGAGATTAAAGTACTGATTGAGCAAGTTCGTTAGAGGGATTTGACTTTACTCTAAATGTGCTTTAAATGTTAACAGTGAAAAAATAATGCGTTATGTTTATGTAATCTTTACTCTTAGTAGTTGTTGCCCAAATGTGTGAAATTCGTTAAGTGTGTGAAATTCGTTAAGTGTGTGAAATTCGTTAAGTGTGTGAAATTCGTTAAGTGTGTGAAATTCGTTAAGTGTGTGAAATTTGTTGCTTGTATTATTGTATTATTCATTTATAGTAATTGCCTTTCACTCTTGAGCGATATGCTCAGACAGGCAAGAGCCACCAGAAAGTATTGCATCTCATAATTGCGGAGGAAAATCCATGCCATTATTTATTGAAGTCAAAAACTTAACCGTAGATTTCGACGGTCATAAAGCCCTGAAAAACGTAAATGTAAGTATCAATGAAGGGGAAATAGTTGGAATTCTGGGTAAAAGCGGGTCCGGAAAAACAATCCTGATGCACGTACTGCGCGGCACAGAGTCTTTTGAGAACATTTCAGGTGAAGTAATTTATCATCTATCTCGCTGCCCGAAATGCGGATACATAGAGCGCCCCAGTAAAACAGGTCAGAAGTGTCCGGTCTGTGGAGAAGGACTGGAAGCTTTTGAAGCCGATTTTGTAAAACTTTCACTTTATGATCCGATAAGGAAAGATATTACAAAGCGCATAGCTATCATGCTTCAGCGTACCTTTGCACTTTACGGAGACGAAAGAGTTCTTGTAAACGTCATAAACTCCCTGAATGAAATCGGATATACCGGACAAGACTCTATGAGAAAAGCAATCGAACTGCTGGAAGAAGTAAACCTGAGTCATCGCATGATGCATGTTGCAAGAGAACTTTCGGGTGGAGAAAAACAGAGGGTTGTGCTTGCAAGGCAGCTTGTGAGAAATCCTTTGCTCCTGTTAGCTGACGAGCCCACAGGTACCCTTGATCCCATGACTGCAAAGCTGGTGCATGACGCTATGATGAGGGCGGTCAAGAATTATAATATGAGCATGGTTCTGACTTCGCACTGGCCTGAAGTTATTGAACAGCTGGCGAATAAAGCTATTCTGCTTGAAAACGGAGAGGTAGTCAAGGAAGGAGATCCACTAGAGGTTTCTGCAGTCTTTATGCAAAGTGTGTCCATTGTGAGGCAGGAAAAGAATGTCATGGTTGGGGAGCCTATTATAAGGGTAAGAGACCTCGCAAAGCGTTATATTTCAGTCGATAGAGGCGTGGTCAGAGCTGTAGACGGCATCTCTTTTGATGTAAAGGAAGGAGAAATTTTCGGGTTAGTCGGAGTGAGCGGAGCGGGCAAGACTACAACCTCAAAAATCCTAATGGGAATATTACCACCCACATCCGGAGAAGTTGAGGTTCGCGTGGGAGACGAATGGGTTGACATGACAAAGCTGGGAGTGGAAAATAAAGGAAGAGCAACCAAATATATGGGGTTCCTGCACCAGGAGTATGGCCTTTACACTCATAGCTCAGTAATAGATAATCTTACCGAGTCTATTAGTCTTGATCTACCTTTTGAACTCGGGGTCAGAAAAGCTGTAATTACTCTCAAAGCTGCAGGTTTTGATGAAAACAAAGCAAAAGCTATTTTACCCAAAATGACCGATGAGCTGAGTGAAGGGGAGCGGCACAGGGTTGCACTTGCACAGGTTTTGATTAAGGAACCGAGAATCGTCATTATGGATGAACCAACAGGGACTATGGACCCGATTACCAAGGTATCGGTGACGAATTCTATCCTGAAAGCTAGAGAAGAGATAGGAGAAACATTTGTTGTAGTTTCTCACGATATCGACTTCGTAAACGAGATATGTGACCGTGTCGCACTTATGCGTAACGGGAAAATTGTAGACTTAGGTGAGCCGAAGACTATACTCTCTCAACTCACCGAAGACGAAAGGTCCCAAGCTGCAGAAGAGATATAAATATGCTGCCACCTCTTAGTATAGAAAAATACTAAATGAGGTGCCGATTACGAGTAATGAGATCAGCGTAGAGGTGAATGGGCAACAATATACCTTACTTGCAGGCTCTACCCTTGAAGATGCCCTTAAAGTTTCCAGAGCCCCTTATATAGCCGGTACAGCGGTCGGAATTATGAAAAAGGTCGCTGAGGAAAAGACAGAAATAGTCACCGAATACGCTATCAATACTCCCAGAGGAGAATTCAGGATAGAAATAAAAAATCCTGAATCGCCTTCAGGAAAATTATGGGCTGAGCATTTTAAAGAGTACGAAGGGAAATCTATTCACTGGGCAAGTCCTGAAGCTCTGGCTTTCGGGCCCTTTGAAGCCGAAATTAAACCTTCGCGTGAGGCAGGGAGTTTTGAAGCGTTTGAGGTGGTGTTTGGAGCAGGGGGGTTCGATCCTCACAATACTCATCTTATTTTTTCGCTTAAAAGACATACTGCAGAATATGGAACTCCTGAAGACGGAGTCTTTGCAGAAGTTGTGACCGGAAGGAAAATTTTGTCCAGGCTTTCCAGAGAAGATACAATTCTTGGTATTGAACCAATTATAGAATGGGAACAAATCTCAGAAAAGACCTGCACAACTGATCTTTCTATTCTGCTTGAAGATGGAAACAGTATATTTACTTATTTTGAAGTTGAGCTTTCCAGAAATGCTCCGAAAGGGGCAGAACATTTCTATGCACTTACCCGTGAAGGAACTCTCAATATAGATGTTACTACCAGCTCATTTATCTCAGATGATGACCTGAAGGGAATATCTGCTCCTTACGAAAATTTCGATCCAAGACGAGAAGGTGCAGTTTCTGTCCGTACAGTCGGATATGGGTTGGGTAGAATATATATTTCAAGAGAAGATCGTCCTTCAAGCCTTGTTCATTCGGTTGTAGGGCAGGTAATGAAAGGTATCGAACTCATTAAACTTGCAGAAAAAGGACAGAAGCTTTCGGTTGAGAGTCTTCCTCCCCAGATAGTGCTTCTGGGACATAGCTTTGAGGAAGTCGAGCCTGTACTTTCTTCCATAGGGGTTGAATTGGTAAAAGACGGATATACCGGAGAAGGTGCCGTAATTGTCAGTCAGAACCCGCCAACAACCCTGGAGATCCTTGGAGAAGCGAAGGTGACTGCGTATGCAGTACCCAGAGATAAACTGATTGAGATTGAGCTTTACCCTGAAAAAGCCCCGAAATCTGTTGATTTCTTCCGCCACGGTCTTGAACTTAAAACAAAAACTGTTGGGAAACTGCCTGTTTATATGATATATGACGATGCCTACCTTTTTAAAACCGAAAAGGAAGTTGTGAAGTATAAGGAAATCCTTCCAGAAAATACTCCTGCGGACAAAGTACACGGAGGGGAAATAGGGATCACAAATCAGGCTTCAAAGAGAATGGGGACTATAGGAGTAAGACTTGGAGACGACGAACTTTTTGGCCCTACTGGAGAACGATTTTCATCAACTAATATTGTCGGCCGGATAATAAATCCTGAAAAGCTCCTTGATGTTAAAGAAGGAGATGTGATATACGTAACTGAAATTGTACGCAAGTAAACTTAAAAATATAAAACATAATACAATTGAATAACTATTAAGGCGTACGCAATAATATATAAAATATGTAATATATAAGCACAGTAATAAGTAAGTAAACGTATAAATATCCGGTTAGTGGCTCAAGCTGATTTTCAGCTTGCAGGTATTCAGGTTAAATCTTGTTAACGAATAAGTCAGATCATTATAACGTGGTCGTTTTAATGAATCAAGATGATTGAGCGGATTCACATTAATTTATCGAAAGTTAAAGTCTCCCAAGGCTAAGGAGAGACGAAATATGACGGAAACGAAAAAAGAAGAGGTTACAAAGTACATTGTAATCAGTTCGGATAAAGTGCTGCCTTCAGATGCAGCTATGAAGATCTATGAATCAGAGTTTCCAGTTACGGTAAAAGAGACATGTTTTGGACTTATCGTATCAGGAGCCAAAGACGATGTCCAGATCCTGGTTGAACAAATACGGCAACTGGATAAAAATCATATTTTTGTAAAGGATAGGGGATTCCCTCCAGGAGATGAAAGGCGCTGCCGCGCAAGCAGGGGAGGAGGCCCGCGGCCGGGATTCCATTTTTTGAGGGAAGAAGTGGAGATGCTTCCTGCTATAGGGGCTGCACTTGACGAACTGGAAGCAAAGGAATGTGTAACAGAAAAATGCAAAAAGAAATGCAGGCTTAAAACTTCGGACCTGAAAAAAGTTATTGAAGAGGAGCTTGCGAGGTGAGTTTTTTGGCAAAGGTTTTCATTTACCCTATAAATAGTCTTATTTTAGCTGACCTGGTTGAACGTTTTGGGCACAAACCCCTTACCATGATGAGCCAGATCCGAGAAAAAGTTACAAGCCTCAGCCTTGATTCTCCTCCTCTAAACATTACTCCCGAAGACCCTAAATTGGGTCTTAAATATGCTGCAATTGAAGTGCCGGCTGGAGTAAGGGGAAGGATGTCATTAATAGGCCCTCTTATAGAACAGACAGAAGCTGCAATTATAGTTGAAAACCCACCCACGGATTTTGGTTGTGTGGGCTGTAATCGTACAAATGAGCTGACGAAGTATCTGGTCCGCTCAAAAGGTGTCCCCGTACTCGAGGTAAAGTATCCTGAATCCGACGACGAAGCCCGCGATTTTGTAAACAAAATCGCGACATTTCTGGAGTCATTGCCTAAGGAGAAGTCTGAGGAAGATGATAAGGCAAAAAATGAAAAGCAGTCAGAAAAGGAGGGCAAGAAATGAGTGATGAAGAGTCGGGACTTGTTAAGATTGCACTTGTATCCTGTGGTTCTGAGTATGCCGGAGTTCAGCCTGAGTTTGAAGCAGCAGCAGCTAAAGTGAATGCAAAATTTATTTACCCTGAAATTGATGTTTCATCCGTAGATACTATAGGCAGAGATTTCGGGCTTGAGGTTGCGAGTGGAGACCTGAGGCTTATGATGGCCCGGGCAAAAGCTGTTGTTGAAGGTATAACCAATGCAGACGGAGTTTTCATTACCACCTGTTTCCGCTGTGCCGAAGGAGCTATTGTACGAAATGAGGTTAGAAGATATATCCATGAGCACTCCAATATTCCGGTAATCAGCTATTCTTTTACCGAAAGCACCAGTGCAGGTACACTTCTTACTCGCCTGGAAGCTCTTACTACAATTGTCAGGCGCAGGCACCTTCTTACAAGGGAAGTTCAGACCGGGCTGACCGCGGGAATAGACTCCGGGTCAACAACCACGAAAGCCGTGGTAATGAGGGACAACAAAATAATAGGTATGGGCTGGGTGCCCACAACAAAAGTCCTTGAAAGTGCTGAAGAAGCTTACTCTATTGCCCTGAAAGAGGCTGGTGTTTCCAGGGAAGAAATTCAGGCTCTGGGTACAACCGGATACGGACGATTTCTTATAGGCACTCATTTTAAAGCTCAGCTTGTCCAGGAAGAAATCACTGTTAACTCAAAAGGAGCCGTCTACCTTGCTGATAAGCAGAAGGGCAATGCAACAGTTATTGATATAGGCGGTATGGACAACAAGGCGATCTCGGTTCAGGACGGAATTCCCGGAATGTTTACAATGGGTGGGATTTGCGCAGGTGCTTCTGGACGTTTCTTTGAAATGATCTCAAAGCGGCTTGGTGTAGATATCACCGAACTGGGAGCTCTGGCAGTTAAAGGGATGCATGAACATGTATCTATGAACAGCTACTGCATAGTTTTCGGAACTCAATCCCTTGTAAATTCCCTTGCAAGAGGTGCCACGCCTGAAGATGTGGCTGCTGCAGCCTGCTATAGTGTGGTAGAACAGATCTACGAGCAGCAGTTGCAGGAAGTGGATGTTAAAGAGCCTCTTATTCTTGTAGGTGGATCTTCCTTAATTGCAGGAGTACCAAAAGCCCTTGGAGAACTTCTAAAGATCGATGTCCTTGTGCCAGAGAACTCACACCTGATAGGAGCAGTAGGAGCAGCTTTGCTTGCTTCGGGCTTTGTGGAGGAGTGAGGAGAATATGGATCCGCTTGAAGTCTTTGATGTCGAGTCTGCAATTTCTCCAGAGCAGGAATTTTATAGAAAGATTATCGAGGACAATCTTTCAAGTCTCAAGCTTGCCCCGGCAATAGGGAGAATTAAGGTAGTGTTGAGACCTGAGGATTCCCTTTTTCAGATGGCAATTCTCCTGAGGGATGTGGGCACCAGAGTTACAACAACTGATATTGCTGACATGGAAGTAAAACCGATTGCCAGTGAGATAATAATTTCGATCAAAAAAGAACAGTATATTCCAGAATTGCTGGGAAAACTCTGGGAACGCTATGGAAAAGCTAATATCAGCCAGCCTGACCGCTGGACTGTGGCCATAAGTACGGATAACCCAAGGGCAGAAGCGGCTTTTCTTAAAGATATGATGGTTGCAGATCCAAGGCACAGGCTTCACGAAAACCTTGTTGATTTCGCAATCCGTGTCACTCCAGAGGGTTTCAGGGTCCGGTATCACCTGTATAAAGGTAACCAGTTTATTTTCGTGGCGTCTGAAGAAGCACTAAAACATGAGTGGATTGAAGAAGCAGGAGCAATGCTCGAAGAACTGACGAAAGGAGGGAAAAAGTAAGATGGCTGTACTCCGACCCTATCTTTATACCGGTGGCGTCCACAAGCATGGACTTTTAATTGAGCTGCTGGAAGACCTTGGAGGTTACATAATCCAGAAAGTAGTTACAGGGACTGAAGTCAACCTTATTATGCTTATTCCGGAAAAAGATATCCCAATAGTGAAAAAGCAATCTGACGAACTGCTTGGAATTATGGTAGAAGCTCCTCTGACTGGAGTTGAGATTGCAGTTGTTTCGCCGACTCTTGCTTCTCATCACCTTCCGCATTCAGCCTGTGACATAGCAGAGTATCTCCGTCACCCCGGAGCCAATACAAACATGATAGGACTTGCAAGAGGAATGGGGCGAAGGGTATCCCTGTCTATGGACTACGAAAGGAAGCTTATCAACGAACACGATATTGCAGTTTTCACATTCGGGTCTTTCAGTGACTGCATAATAAACAAGAAGCCAAAGCTCTTTGAAGGCATAGAGATCCCGATTGTGGTTACAGGCGGGCCTGATCTTAAGACCGAGGAAGTTTCCGGAGCAGATCTTTACGTAGGGGATATTGGGAGGACTTCTCACAGGTTGAGAAAAGCCGAGGAGATTAGCGCCCTTGATAAACTCAATGAAGGAGTTGGAAAGATTGCTGATAACATTCGTAAACAGCAGGCAAAAGACCCTCTCTCAGTGCTTCCTGCCAGAGTTATGAAAGAGATTGAAAACCAGGTTCCGGAAATCCGAACTGTACTTTCGCCTGCTCCACTTACCCTCCAGCTTAATGGGCTCAGAGTCAAGTTGCCCTATGATGAATTCCACGAAAAAATTGAAAAACTGGAATTTGATGAAGGGGTTACTCTTTCTGAACTTGCAAATATTTCAAAATCAAAAATGAAAAATTATATATTGATAAAAATCAAATCTAAGTCTGACGTTGGTTTTGCAATTTGACCCGGATTCTGTTGCATTAAGAGTTATTTGCTTTACATTTTACTGGGTGTGTGTTTTTCACTTATCCTTTATACTGTAAAGCCTGCCACAGAAAACGGAGCCCGAATCTTTTTTCCACGTTAATCTACGCTGGTGGTTTCGTATGGAACTTGAGGATATTGTGGAAATTTTGAAAAAGGACCCTGAGAAAGCTGTTCCTGAACTCCTTGAAGATGTCCGGAATCAGTATGGTGAAGTCCCATATATAATGAACTTCATGAAAGATCTCCCGGAGATTTTCATCCCAAAAACGCTTTACGAAAACTCTATCATGAGGGGATTCAAGAACCTCGACCCAGAGACAGTTGAACTTATCGCGATAGGTGTAGCTTCTGCCCTTCGCTGCGAGCATTGCCTGAAAATGCATATTAGAGTCGCAAAACGGAAAGGAGTTAGCAAAGAAAGAATCTTTTATGCAATTATGATAGGAGCATCTCTCTCCAATGCTGCAGTACTAGCTGAAAGCACAAGAGCTCTTACATCCGAATTTCCGGATGAAGGAAATGAAGAAGAATACTGCTGT